>NZ_JBQCDN010000400.1:0-5956 GCF_051961175.1 Trinickia sp.
AATGTCCAGTGCGGCGTCGACGAAGAAATCGCCTCCGTCGTCGACCAGATGCCTCCTCCGACCACATAGGACACATGGTTCGGGTTAAACGGATCGATCTGCAAATCGTCGACCCACCCGGAAAACCCGGGGCCCGATGCGCTGGTCGTACCGCTCGCGTCATGGTACGTCGTCGAACCATTCGACTCGCCCGACTTCCCGATCTCGGCCCACGTTTGTCCCCCATCGGTCGAGCGCATGGCCACCTGAACGTAGGACGCATCGCCCCATGTTCCGGATACGCCAAAGACAATTTCGGTTTGCGGTCCGCTGCCCGATACCGACAGGCCACCAATCCCACCCCAATACGTCCCCTCGCCGGAGGCGACGAGCTTGGTCCACCCACCTTTGCCGTCGAACTTGCACAGCCCCGACGGAGCGCTGCTGCCGGGCCCCGCGCTCGACGTGAACGGCACATAGAACATACCGTCCGCCGCGCGCGCCATGTGCGGAATATAGACATTGGAACCGATCGCGTCGGTCACTTGGCTCGGAATGGAGACTGCCGTCCAGGTTGCACCGCCGTCCGTCGATTTGTACAGATACGACGACAGCCCGGCGAGGTTCTTGTAGTCGGGTGCGACGCCTACGTAGAGGGTGCCCGTCTGGCTTCCGCTCGGCGAATAGCCCGGCTTGGGCGCATCCGTGTCGAACACGACGAACTCGAGGCCGATCGGGTTTCCGTTATTGGTATTGGAGATATCGCCCTTAGACATCACGTAGGGCGACAACGAAGAAACCTGGGTCCAGTTGAATCCGGAGTTCGTCGATTTCCACAGGCCAGCCGTTCTCGACGCGTAATACATTGTCGAGGGCTGATTGGGATCGATGGCCAAACGCTCGCCGATTGCGCGACCCTGATTGTTCGCTCCGACTGGGAACGGAAGATCCGCATGGATCCAAGACCGCCCCTGATCCCACGAAATATAGAAACGTCCATTCCCGTCGGTGACAGCTCGGCCGGCCGTCATAGCGACCGTCCAGGAATTAGTCGGGTCTACAGCGAGACTCTCAGAACCTTCATAACCACCGTCGGCTCGACTGAACGAATCGTTCAGCGCAATCCAGGTTCCATTGTCGTTGTCCCAGCGATAGACGCCGCCAATGTCGGTTCTGGCGTAGCGCAAGTTCGGGACGGTAGGATGGTAGATGACGCCGGGCACATAGCCGCCCCCGCCCATCTTCACGGTGGTCCAACCGGTAGCCGGAGCCGCCGCGGCGGCAACTGCCTGCGTGGAAGCATGCACCGCACTGCTGCCAGCCGTGCCGGACGTTCCTCCGCCGCTGCACGAAACCAGAGGCAACGCCGCAACGGCAGCCCAGAACCCTCGGTGAACCCGGCCTTTCATCGTCATCTTGTTTCCCGTTCGGTCATACTGCGTTCGGCCGCCTCTTTCGACACACTGCATCCCTTCTTGCGTCGACAGCGCAGCGCCTTCAGCCAATCAATGGAATGGAAGCAACGTAACCGACATGTCATCGACCACCTCGGTCAGTCGCGGGCCGGAAAACGAGCGCCGCGCTTTGCGACCGACATGCATAAGCGTACGAAGCTCGTCAATTAGTAGTACTAACTGTCCAGGTGGCGCGCTTATCTTAATTGCCCTGTCGCGAAAAAAATCGTAAGGAAATCCTTATTTTCTTGTTGGCGATTTTCCTACCCTTCTCCCATGTGGCGGATTTTCTATCGACGAAAAAAAAAGCCGAAGTCCCGAGGAGAGGGGGCTTCGGCCTGATGACGCGCCCTTGCGGGCGCGTGGCTTCGTCAATCGTTAAGCATCGTCCGTCAGCTGCCGATGTACTGGAACAGCGACATCCCTTGCATCTTCACGAACGTCTGTTGCGCCGCTTGCAGCGCGCTCTGCGCTTGTTCGAATTTCGTGATCGCCGTGACCATGTCAACGCCGGTGAGGTTCGACAGATCGCTTTGCGTTTGCACCGAGTTCGTCTGCGTCGTCGTTTGCAGCGCCTGCAGTTCGTGCTCGCGCCCGCCCACCGATGCCTGCACGACCGTCACGTTCGTCATCGAGTTTTGGACCTGCGTCAGGCCAGTCGTCAGCGCGTTTTTCAGCGTCGCGACCGCGGTCGGATTGTTGTCCGCCGGTTGCTTCAATGCCGCAATGACCGAATCGAGCGACGCGAACACGCTCGTGTTCTGCGGCGCCGTCGCCGGCGTCACCGTAAACGTATCGCCCGGGTTCGGCGCGCCCGACATCGACACTTGCATGCCGGCGCCGAGCGGGATCGGCGTGCTCGCATTGAACGCCGTGGGGGCCGTCGTCGTGGCAGGCACCGCCGTGTTGTCGGTCACGGTGTAGGTAGGCGCAGCAGCCGTGCCGCCGAACGTAATCGTGTAGTGGTCGCCGTTCGTCGTGACGGACGGGTTCGTGACCGACGCCGAGCCAATCGTGCCCGTGCCGGTGTTCGTGCTCGCCCCGGCCGAGACCTCCGACGTGCCCGTCGCGGGCACGGACAAGAATACGCTCGCGCCGCTGTCATTCGTCGCGATCTGGCGCGTATCCGCGACTTGCACTTGGCGGATGCCGCTATCGCCCTGGTAGTTCACCCCGCCAGCCGTGTTGTTCGTGAACGGCTGCGTCGTCGCTTGAAAGCCCGAGAACAGATAGTTGCCGGCGCCGTCGCTCGTGTTCGCCAGGTTCAGAAGCTGGTTGCGATAGCCTTGGAGCGCCTGGGCGATCGAGGCACGATCGGAGTCGTTCAAGGTGCCGTCGCCCGCACGCACCAGCTGCGACGTGATGCTGTCGAGCGTGGTCGTCACGCTCGACAGGGTCTTGTCTTCAAGGCCCAGCGACGAGAGTGCGGCGCTCTGGTTCGTTTGGTACTGCGTGTACGTGGCCGACACCATCGTCAGCTGAACGGCCTGCGCGGCGCCCAGCGGATTGTCGGCCGGCGTGGTCAGCGCCGTACCGCTCGAGAGCTGCTGATAGTACGTACTCAGCTGGCCCTGCTGGTTATCCATCGTCTGGATGTTCTGATCGTAGAACTGCGAAGTCGAGATGCGCATCATCGCTGCCACCTTATTGGAAGATGCCCATCAGGGTCGAGAACATCGATTCGGCCGTCTGGATGACCTTGCTGTTCGCCTGATAAGCCTGCTGATATTGCAACAAGTTCGACGCTTCTTCATCGAGATTCACGCCCGACACGGCCTGCTGCGCCGACGTGATCTGCGTGACCAGCGCCGCTTGCGACGTGCTCGCCGCCTTGAGCTGGCCCGCCGCGTTGCCGATGTTGTTCACGTAGGCCGCGTACGAGGCCGTCAACGTCGACGTCCCGCCGTTCAGCGCGCCACTCGTGACGAGCTTGGACATCGCCAGTGCATTGCGGCCGTCGAACGTGCCCGTGTTCGGCGCGATCGTGAATGTGTCGCCGTTCGCGGGAATGCCCGTAAGCGACACGGTCACGGCGTTCGTGATCCCGGCCGGGGCCGGCGACGTCGTGCTGTTGATCGTCAAGTTCGCGCCTTGCGACGGGTTGTACGGGACAGTCGTCGTGGGCGCGGTGATCGGAATCGATGTCGGGGGCGAGCCCGCCACCGTGACCGTTGTGCCAACCTGGAAGCCGCTCAGCGTATTCGTGGCCGAGTTGTACGTCAGCGTCGTCGTGCTCGAGATCTGATAGCCAGCCCCCACCGAGCCTTGCGAGATCGCTCCCGAGCCCGTGTTCGAGCTCGAAGCCGAAGCGAGCACAGGCGCCGATGCGGCGATCGCCGAAGGGGTCGATGTCGTCAAGGCGAACGAATCGAGCGCGCCGCGCGTCGGCTGAATCGTGAACGAATCGCCCGCGTTCATCGAACCGGAGGTGATGTTCAGGACCAGCCCGCCCATCGAGGCCGTGCCGTTCGGGGCCGTCGGCGACGTGCCGACTACCGTGCCCGTCGTCGTATCGGTCAGCGTATAGGTGCCGCCGGCAAACGAGAGCGCGTAATCGTCGCTCGTCGGTTGCGAGCCGTTTGCGAAGCTGACCGACAGCGTGGCGTTGCCCGTGTTGGCGAGGTTCGAATAGCTGGTCGGCGATCCGACGGTGAACAGATTGCCGCCCTTGTTCCCGGTCAGATCGATCCCGAGCGCGTTCTGCGCGTTGACTTGATTGGCAAAGCTCGTCGCGATCGCGCCCAGTTGCGATTCGGCCGGATTGAGCGTCTGGCTGCGGAACTGAAGCAGGCCACCGACCGTGCCACCCGGGATCGACGAATCCGGCAGGTATTCGACCGGCGGCGGTGTCGTAGCGCCCGCCAGACCGTTATAGGTGACGGCCAGCTCGCTCGGATCGCTTTGCGAGGTGGCGGTACCCAACTGGAAATTGTTGTTCGCGACGACAAGCGGCTGCCCGTTGCCGATGAAGACGCTGTAGCTGCCCGAGCTTTGCACGACGGACACGCCGACGAGCTGCGAGAGGTTGGCCACGGCCTGGTCGCGCTGATCCAGCAGTTGGTTGGGCGGCTGGCCCTGCGCGGACGCCGCGGCAATCTGGCCGTTCAGTTTGGCGATCTGCGCCGAGTAGGTGTTGATCGATGCGACAGATGTCTGCAATTGCTGATTCACGCTCGTGCGCAGCTGGTCGTATTGCGCACCGGCCGCGTTGAGCTGCGAGGCGAGCGTTTGCGCGGCGCTGATCGCCGTCTGGCGCATTGCCTGGCTGGTCGGCGTGTTGGCAACGTTCTGCAAACCGGTGAAATACGACGTCATCGCCGCCGAAATGCCGGCAGTCGGGCTACCCACGAGATTGCTCAACTGCGAAGCCATCGCATAGTTGGCCGACAGCGCGCTGTTCGTCGAGGTGGCCGTATTCAGCTGGGTGCTCAGGTACTGGCTGTAATGGCGCTGCACCGTCACCGTGTTGACACCGCCGCCGAGATAGCCCGAACCGGTGTACTGACCGCTGGCTTCGGCATAGACGGCGCTCTCGACCGTGTAGCCGGGCGTCGCCGAGTTGCTGATGTTCTGGCTCGTCGTCTGAAGGCCCCACTGCGCGGCGTTCAGCCCGGACAACCCGATGTTGAAAATATCGTTGGACATGCGTCTTCCTGAAGGGCGGGCGCCATTGGGCAATCCGCCACGTTGAGGGAACACATGTATAACGGCCGCGCCGGGAAAAATTTAAGGGGGCCGCATGCATCCGCCCCGTTTTTTTTATTACGCTTTGACGAGCGAGCGCCGGCGCATTTCAAGCTGGGTGATGAGGCGCTGCAGCGTGTTCTCGGCGCTGCCGGGCAGCGCGACGAAGCGCATGCCGAGTTGGAAGCGGCGGCCGCCGTTCGGCAATTCGGTCGCGCGCATCGAGACGAGCTCGAGATCGAGCGACAGCATGCCGTGTCCGTTCAAGTGCACTTCGACGTCGGGCAGCATGGCGCCCATCGGCAGTTCGGCTACACGCTCGTCCGTCGTGCGCAGCCCGATTCCGCCGAGCGACAGATCGTGCACCTCGAAGCGGAACGCGTCGCCCTCGGGCAGCTTGCCGCGGCAAAAGTACGGATCGAGCACGGGGGCGTCGACGCGAAAATATTCGCGGCGCTGCACGTAGTAGAGCACTTCGGGGAACGGCGCTTCGAACGCGGGCAACCCCTCGAAGCGTGTTTCCTGCGGCGTGAGCGTGGAAAACTCGACGCGCACGCCCTCGGGCGAGGCGCGGAAAGTACAGCTCGGCGAAGCGAGCACCCCTTTGTTCTGCTCGGGCAGCGCGCCCCAGTCGAAGGAGAAGGTGCGACCTCGCACGTCGACGTCGAGAATCTTCGTCACGAGCTGCCCGTTTTTGTACTGAACGGTCAGAAAATCGCCGCGATTGGCCAAATTGCGGAGCTGAACGCCGATTTCGAGCGGATTGCGGCGGCCGAAATCATGATCGCTTTCGGCTGTATCCTCCGTCGGGCCATTCGACTGATTGGTATCCATGGGCT
>NZ_JBQCDN010000401.1:0-2720 GCF_051961175.1 Trinickia sp.
GGCTCATCGCAACGGCGTCCGTCGCTTCGTGTTCGTGAGCAGCATCAAGGCCGTTGCCGAGGTCGATCCGGGGCGGCCGTTGCGCGAGGACGATCCGCCGAAGCCGGAAGATCCGTACGGGCGTTCCAAACTCGAGGCCGAGGTGGCGTTGCGGCAGTTCGCCGAGGAATCGGGGCTCGAAGTCGTCATCGTTCGCCCGCCGCTCGTGTACGGCCCCGGCGTGCGCGCGAATTTCCTGTCGCTCATGAGCGCGATCGCCAAGGGCATCCCGTTGCCGTTGGGGGCGCTCGAGGCCCGGCGCAGCCTGGTCTACGTCGACAACCTCGCCGATGCGATCTTCCGCTGCGCCACGGATAAAAACCAGCTTGGCGGATGCTTTCATGTGGCCGACGATGAGAGCCCGACCGTCGCCGAATTGGCGAGAGCGATCGGTCGGCATGTGGGTAAGCCCGCCAGGTTGCTGCCCGTACCGGCCGCCTGGCTGCGGCTGGCGGGCCGCGCGACGGGGCGTTTGCCCCAAGTCGAACGGCTAACGGGCGGCTTGCGTGTGGACAACACGCACATCCGTACCGCCTTGGGTTGGCAACCCCCTTATTCGTTCGACCAGGGGCTGGCGCAGACGGCCCGCTGGTTTCGGACGACGCAGCATTGAGGCCCCCGATGGCAATCGAACATATCGGTCTTTCCTTGATGCCCTTGTCGTTGGCGGTTGCCGCGGCGGCGGCGCTCGGCTGCAGTGCGATTCTGGCGGTCTTGCTGAAAACAGGGCTCGCCTGGCGGCTGGCGACCGACATCCCCAACGCCCGTTCCTTGCACGAGCGTCCGACGCCTCGCGTCGGTGGCTGGGGCGTGGTTCCGATGGTGCTCATCGCGGCCTGGGTGTGCGCTCCCCACCTTTGGCTCATCGCCGTTTGCGTGCTCTTCCTCGCCGCGGTGTCGCAGCTCGACGATCGCCGCGGGCTGCCTGCGCGCGTTCGATTCGCGGCGCACTTTCTGGCCGTCGTTGCGTTGATCGTCGTCTATCCGGCAGCGGCTCCATGGTGGTGTCTGGCGGGGTTGGGCGTCGTGCTGGTATGGCTCGTCAACCTCTACAACTTCATGGACGGCTCCGATGGCCTCGCGGGCGGGATGGCCGTTTGTGGTTTCGGCGCTTATGCGATAGCCGCGCTAGCGGGGCCGCAGCCCGCCCCCCGAGCTTGCGCTCCTCAGCGCTGCCACGGCGGCGGCGGCCCTGGGTTTCCTTGCTTTCAATTTCCATCCCGCACGCATTTTCTTGGGCGATGCCGGTTCGATTCCGCTCGGATTCCTTGCCGGCGCCCTCGGCTATTGGGGCTGGCGTTCCAATAGCTGGGCGATCTGGTTTCCCGCGATGTGTTTTGCCCCTTTCATTTGCGACGCCTCGGTTACGTTGCTGCGGCGCCTCATGCGCGGCGAAAAGGTTTGGCAAGCGCATCGCGAACATTACTATCAACGGATGATTCGTTCGGGTGTCGGTCACGCCCGAACTGCAATCTACTGGTATTTCCTCATGCTTATTGGCATCATCCTCGCACTTTCGGCTCTTGGCCTTCCGGCCAGGGAGCAATGGATGATCGTCGTCCTATGGGCTATTGTGCTTGTGCTGGCGGGTGTGGTTATCGATGTGCGTTGGCGCTGTTTCCAATCGACCGAACAAGCGAAAGGTGACGTCAATGTTCAGAAATAACAAAGCTTCGTGGCTTTCCTTGTGTGCTTTTCTCTTCGACGTCTGCGTCGCAGGCGCCGCGTGGGTGGCCGCCTATCTCATCCGCTTTAACGGCTCTGTCCCCCATGATTTTCTGCTCGGATGCCTGAGGTCGCTCGTATGGGTACTCCCCATCTACGGGGCCACCTTTCGGATGTTCGGTCTGTATCGCGGCATGTGGGTTTTCGCGAGCCTGCCTGACCTGATGCGCATCTCCAAGGCGGTCGCGGCGGGGGCGTTGCTGACGACGGTGGCTTCGGCGATGGTGCAGCCCGATCCGATCGTCCCGCGCTCCGTTCTGGCGGTGTCGCCATTGTTGCTGTTCCTCGCGATGGGGGGCGCACGGGCCGCCTATCGCGCGACGAAAGAGTTCTATCTATACGGCGCTTTGGTGGCGCAAGGCAAGCCCGTCCTCGTGCTGGGCGCGGGCGGGGCGGGTGCGGCGCTCGCGCGCGAGTTGTCCCGCTCGAGCCAATGGCGACTGGTCGGCCTGCTCGACGATGATCCTGCCAAGCGCGGCCGGGAAGTGTATGGCCACAAGGTACTAGGCAAGTTCGATGAGCTGTCGTCGATCGCAGCCGCGATGAAGGTTGACCACGCGATCATCGCCATCCCGTCGGCCCCCGTTGAAGTGCAGCGCCGCGCCGCCACGCTTTGTGTGCGCGCAGGCGTGCGGGCGATGGTCCTCCCGTCGCTCACCGCGCTGGTCCCGGGCCAAGGCTTCCTCTCCCAAGTCCGCCAAATCGACCTTGAAGACCTCCTTGGCCGCGATCCCGTCAAAATCGACACGCCGCACGTCGAAGCGCTGTTGCTCGGCCGCGTCGTGATGGTCACGGGCGCCGGCGGGTCGATCGGCTCCGAACTGTGCCGCCAGATTTTGCGTTTCAACCCGGCGCAACTCGTCGCGCTCGACATCTCCGAATTCGCGATGTACCGCCTGACGGAAGAGTTGCGCGAGCGCTTCCCCGATCTGTCGGTCGTCCCGATCATCGGCGAT
>NZ_JBQCDN010000402.1:0-9543 GCF_051961175.1 Trinickia sp.
TTCATCGAAGAGGAAAAGAAGCGGCTGGCCGAAGCCGGTGGCGACGTCCGCGCGAAGGGCAAGATCGTCATCGCCACCGTCAAGGGCGACGTGCACGACATCGGCAAGAACATCGTCTCGGTCGTGCTCCAGTGCAACAACTTCGAAGTCGTCAACATGGGCGTCATGGTCCCGTGTAATGAGATTCTCGCCAAGGCAAAGGTGGAAGGCGCCGATATCGTGGGCCTATCGGGGCTCATCACGCCGAGTCTCGAGGAAATGGCTTATGTCGCCTCGGAAATGCAGCGCGACGAATACTTCCGCATCAAGCAGATTCCGCTCCTGATCGGCGGAGCCACCACCTCGCGCGTGCACACGGCCGTCAAGATCGCGCCGAACTACGAAGGGCCGGTCGTCTATGTGCCCGATGCCTCGCGCTCGGTATCGGTCGCCTCTAACCTGCTCTCGGACGAAGGCGCGGCGAAGTATCTCGACGAACTGAAGACCGAGTACGACCGCATCCGCCAGCAGCACGCCAACAAGAAGGCGCAGCCGATGGTGACGCTCGAACAGGCGCGTGCGAACAAGGCCAAGATCGACTGGGCGGCCTACCAGCCCGTCAAGCCAGCGTTTATCGGCCGCCGCGTGTTCAAGAACTACGATCTGAACGAGTTGGCCCAGTACATCGATTGGGGTCCGTTCTTCCAGACGTGGGACCTCGCCGGCCCTTACCCGGCCATTCTCAACGACGAGATCGTCGGCGAATCGGCGCGGCGCGTGTTCTCCGATGCCAAATCGATGCTGGCGCGGTTGATTGCAGGCCGCTGGCTGACGGCCAACGGCGTGATCGCGCTGCTGCCGGCCAACACCGTTGGCGACGATATCGAGATCTACACGGACGAATCGCGGACGCAGGTGGCGATGACCTGGCATGGCCTGCGCCAGCAAAGCGTGCGGCCGGTTGTCGACGGCGTGATGCGGCCGAACCGCTCGCTGGCCGATTTCATCGCGCCCAAGGAATCGGGCGTCGCCGATTACATCGGCATGTTCGCCGTGACGGCGGGCAGCGGCGTCGGCGTGAAGGAAAAGCAATTCCTGGCGGACCACGACGACTACAGCGCCATCATGCTCAAGGCATTGGCCGATCGGATGGCCGAAGCGTTCGCCGAAGCGATGCATGCCCGCGTGCGGCGCGAGCTGTGGGGTTATGCGCAGAGCGAAACGCTCGATAACGAAGCGTTGATCGCCGAGCGTTATGTCGGCATTCGTCCTGCTCCCGGCTATCCGGCTTGCCCCGATCACCTCGTCAAGCGCGACCTGTTCGCTACACTCAAAGCGGATGAAGTGGGCATGACAGTGACGGAATCGCTCGCGATGCTGCCAGCGGCGAGCGTCTCGGGCTTTTACATCGCGCATCCGGACAGCCGCTACTTCTCGGTCGGCAAGATCGGTCGCGATCAGGTGGAGGACTTCGCCCGCCGCAACGCGCTCGCGCTGTCCGATGCCGAACGCGCGCTTGCGCCGTTGTTGTAGTCGGCCGTCGTAAGCCGAGGGGCGGCGAATCACGGCCCCCAAACGAAAGAGCCCGGTTCGCACGTCATCGCGTGAACCGGGCTGTTTTTTTTCGGACGAAAACGGCAACGCTTACTGCGCCGCCGCTGCTGCGCCAGCCAGTGCGTCGCTCAAACGCCCCACAGAACGTCGGCGTTTTCGCGGTGCGCTTCGCGCAGCATGTCGAGGAACGGATAAGCGCGCTGAGCGAGGCCGATCGGCAGCTCGTGCGTCTCATGCCCTTCTTCGCCTTCGTGGAAGTGCCCTTCGTGCTCGGCAATCTCCCGCTTGTCCGTCACGATCGCCGCCTCGAGTTTCGAGATCGCCTCAGGTAGTTCATCGTGCGTGATGACGCCGCGCGCGCCAAGATGCTTGCCGACGATGCCGACAAGATATTGGGCCAGATTTTCCAGCATTACGACATCCGGCGCGGCACGACATTTGAATGTAATCAACATGATGGATCCATTTCCTTCGTTTTGTTTACTACACCTGACAGCGCCATGACGCCGCTGGCACCGAGCCTCGCAGCCCTCGCCGAAGCCCGCAAGCCGCACACCCCTTGCCGGGCGCTTCATTGAGACATATTAGCACCTGCTAAAATCCGCCTAGATACAAACGCGCGCGCGTTTGCCGCCTTTGCGATAAGCAAACGCACCTATGGCGGACGCAACTCGTCACGCATTGCGCCAACCCTTGCATCCGCCAAGCGGACTGCCACAGCCTACGTACCCAAACAGCATGCTGCCCGTACACAAACAGAATCTCGAAGCCTTGCTCGCTGCCAGCGTCAAGCAAGTCATCACCGAATTGAACGGCGATGCCGCCGCGGCACCCGCCATCGCACTCGAGCGTCCGAAGGCGGCCGCCCATGGCGATGTCGCCTGCAACGTCGCGATGCAGTTGGCCAAGCCGCTGCAGAAGAACCCGCGCGAACTCGCACAGCGCATCGTCGACGCCTTGCTCGCACAGCCGGCCGCGAAGGATGTGATCGAGGCCGCCGAGATCGCCGGCCCCGGCTTCATCAATCTGCGTCTGACGTCGAAGGCGAAACAAGCCGTCATCGGCGCCGTCATGGCCGAAGGCGCCGGGTTTGGCCGCTCGGCCCACGGCGCCGGCAAGCGCGTGCTCGTCGAGTTCGTCTCCGCGAACCCCACGGGGCCGCTGCACCTCGGACACGGGCGTCAAGCCGCGCTCGGCGATGCCCTCGCGAACGTCATCGCAAGCCAGGGCTACGCGGTCCATCGCGAGTTCTACTACAACGACGCCGGCGTCCAGATCCAGAACCTCGCCGTTTCCACCCAAGCGCGCGCGAAAGGTCTCAAGCCCGGCGAAGCCGGCTGGCCCGAAGCCGCCTATAACGGCGAGTACATCGGCGACATCGCGCACGATTACCTGAACGGAGAAACGGTCGCGGCCAAGGACGGCGAGCCCGTCAAAGGCAAGGGCGACGCCGACGATCTCGACGCGATCCGCAAGTTCGCCGTCGCCTACCTGCGCCACGAGCAGGACATGGACTTGCAGGCGTTCGGCGTGAAGTTCGATCAGTACTATCTCGAATCGTCGCTTTACACGGAAGGGCGCGTCGCCAAAACGGTCGATGCGCTGATCGCGGGCGGCAAGACGTTCGAGCAAGACGGCGCGCTATGGCTGCGCACGACAGATTACGGTGACGACAAAGACCGCGTCATGCGCAAGTCCGACGGCACCTATACCTACTTCCTGCCCGATGTCGCCTATCACATCACCAAATGGGAACGCGGCTTCGAAAAAGTCATCAACGTGCAGGGCTCGGATCACCACGGCACGATCGCGCGCGTGCGCGCGGGCCTGCAAGCGCTCGGCGTCGGGATCCCGAAGGGCTACCCCGATTACGTGCTGCACAAGATGGTCACCGTCATGCGCGACGGCCAGGAAGTGAAGATTTCGAAGCGGGCCGGCAGCTATGTGACCGTGCGCGATCTGATCGAATGGTCGGGCGGAGCGGTGCCCGGGCAGGAAGCGGCGCCCGATCTGCTCGACGAAGCGACCATTCAGCGCGGGCGCGACGCCGTGCGCTTCTTCCTGATCTCGCGTAAGGCCGACACCGAATTCGTGTTCGACGTCGACCTCGCGCTCAAGCAGAACGACGAGAACCCGGTGTACTACGTGCAGTACGCCCATGCGCGAATCTGCTCGATCCTGGGCGAATGGAAATCGCGCTTCGGCGGCGACGAAGCGGTGCTGCCGCAAGTCGACGTATCCGTGCTCACCAGCGCCCGCGCCATGGCGCTGATGAACAAGCTCGCCGAATATCCCGATATGCTCACGCATGCGGCCTTTGAACTCGCTCCGCACGCCATCGCGTTCTACCTGCGCGAACTCGCGGGCGAATTTCACTCGTTCTACAATGCCGAGCGCGTGCTCGTCGACTCGCAAGCCGAGCGCGACGCACGCATCGCGCTGCTGGCGGCCACGCGCCAGGTGCTCGCCAACGGTCTGGCGATGATCGGGGTTTCGTCGCCGGCCAAGATGTAACGGTCCCGCGCATTCGCCGTGCGGTATCACGCGCCGTCGCTATAATCGGTGGCCGCCCTCGCGCGGCGCCAACTTGGCACGCGCCGAGCGCCGCCTTCCGGTTTTTTTTCGCAGGTGAATCAGATAATGGCAAAACCGAGCCGTACTTCGCCACGCAGCACGTCCCCCAAGGGGAAACCATCCAAGCAAACCGGGGGCACGTTCCTCGGTGTCGTGCTGGGCTTGATCGTCGGTCTTGCGATCGCGGTCGTCGTCGCGCTCTATATCACGCGCGCGCCCACGCCGTTTGTGGCCAAGGTCGCGCCGGGCGGTGCGTCGGATGCGGGCACCGTTGAACAGCAATACGATCCGAATCGAGCACTGCAAGGCAAATCGCCGGGGCAGCCGGTTCCGCAAACGGCCCAGCAAACGCCGCCGAACACGGCGCCAGGGCAGTCGTCCGCTCAGCCGGCAGCGCCCGCTCAAGCGTCCGGTCTGCTGCAAGAGCCTCAGATCGTTGAAGTCCCGTCGGCAGGCGGCGCCTCGAGCGCAGGCGGCAACACCGCCAATGCGCCGGCCCAAGCCAACGCACCGGCTTCGGCGGAGAAGAAGCCGGCTCAAGCGGCGAGCGTGCCGCCCACCGCCTCGAACACCAACAACGCCAGCAACACAAACAACGCGGCGCATCCGAACAGCGGCGCGCAGCCCGGCCCCGGCGCGAACGATGCGAATACAGGCTATTTCCTGCAAGTTGGCGCCTACAAGACGGCTGCCGATGCCGAGCAGCAACGCGCCCGTCTGGCGTTCCAGGGTTTCGAGTCGAAGGTGTCGCAACGCGACGCCGGGGGCGTGACGTACTTCCGCGTACGTATCGGGCCGTTTGCGAAATTCGACGAAATGAATGCGACACGCCAGCGCCTGTCGGATGCCGGCATCGACACGGCCGTGATTCGCTTCACCAAGCAGTAACCGTCACGCTCGACGAAAAGACCGTCATGCGCCGTTCGCCGCTGAACCATGCGGAGACGGCGCGTGTCTGAATCGACAGCCGGCAGGCGTGCCAATGCGCCGCGGCTTAGCCCGATAGGCGCCCCACGTTCATCGTACCCACGACACGAGCAAAATGAAAAAACTGATCCGCACGCTGTTGTTCTCCGTCAGCCTGGCCGTCGTCGGCGCGGGCGTTGCGCAGGCCACGCCGGCTGCACCGGTAGCCGACAAAGACTACACGGTCCTGAAGGCACCGCAGCCCCTCGACGTTCCCGCCGGCAAGATCGAAGTGATCGAGTTCATGTGGTACGGGTGCCCGCACTGCAACGAATTCGATCCGTACTTGGAGAAGTGGATCGCCAATAAGCCGGCCGACGTCGTGTTCAAACGCGTGCCGGTTGCCTTCCGCGACGATTTCATTCCGCATTCGAAGCTGCTGTACGCCCTGCGCGCGCTGGGGCTCGAGCAAAAGCTGACGCCGGTCGTCTTCCACGAAATTCACGTCAACAAGAACTACCTGCTGACGCCGGAAGATCAAGCCAAGTTTCTCGCCACCCAAGGCGTCGATCCGAAGAAGTTCATGGAGGCTTACAACTCGTTCTCGACGCAATCGGATGTGAACCGCGACAAGCAGTTGCTCGCGGCATACAAGATTGACGGCGTGCCGACACTCGCGGTGCAGGGCAAATATGAAACGGGCCCCGCCGCCACGGATAGCCTGCCGGGCACGATCCAGGTCCTCGACTATCTCGTTGCGCAAGTGCGCGCGAAGAGGATGTAATGCGGGACCTCATCCGCCGAGCGCCGGTATGACTTCGCCCCTGAAGGTTTTTATTACCGGCGCCTCGAGCGGCATCGGGCTGGCGCTTGCAGAGCAGTATGCGAAGCAAGGCGCGACGCTCGGGCTCGTGGCGCGCCGCCTCGATGCCCTCGCCGAATTGGCTCGGCGCTTTCCCCAAATCTCCCTCTCCGTCTATTCGGCCGACGTCCGCGATGATGGAGCCGTCGCGCGGGCAGCGGCACAATTCGTCGACGAACATGGCGCGCCCGACATCGTCATCGCCAATGCCGGCATCAGTAAGGGTGTGGTGACCGGTTCGGGCGATCTGCCGGCATTTCGCGAAGTGATGGATGTCAATTACTTCGGCATGGCGGCAACGTTCGAGCCGTTCGCACAAGCGATGATGCAGGCCCGGCGCGGTACGCTGGTCGGCATCGCCAGTGTGGCGGGCGTGCGCGGCCTGCCCGGTTCAGGGGCCTACAGCGCATCGAAAGCCGCGGCGTTGACCTATCTCGAATCGTTGCGCGTCGAAATGCGGCCGTTCGGCGTGGCCGTCGTCACGATCGCCCCCGGCTATATCCGCACGCCGATGACGGCTCACAATCCCTACCCGATGCCGTTTCTGATGGACGCCGATCGCTTCGCCGAGCAAGCGGCCCGCGCGATCGCGCGCAAGGTACGCTTTGCCGTCATTCCCTGGCCGATGCGGATCGTGGCGGCGCTGCTCGGATGCCTGCCGCGATGGCTGTACGACCGGCTGTTCGAAAAGGCGCCGCGCAAACCGCGGGCGGTGGGCTAGCGGGCTGGCGGGAGAAGGCGGCAACCCTCGCCGCGGCATATCGGTATAAGGGGCGCATCGTTGTCGACGCGGCGCGCTTGGGCTAAGCTCATCGGCTCAATCCGCCGGTTCCACTTTCGGCCGCCCGTCTCCGAGGGAGCACTCATGCACGTCAAACTGTTCGCCGCCACGCTCGCCGTCTTGCCTGCCCTGGCATTCGCCAAACCGCTCACCGTCTGCACCGAGGCGAGCCCCGACGGCTTCGACGTCGTTCAGTTCAACTCGCTCGTGACGACAAACGCCTCGGCTGACGTCATCTTCAATACGCTCGTCGATTACGACGAAGCGGCGAAGAAGGTCGTCCCGGCTCTGGCCGTGAAATGGGAGGTCAGCGGCGATGGTCTGACCTACACGTTCCATCTGCGTCCGAACGTGGCCTTTCAAACCACCGACTACTTCAAGCCCACGCGCCCGTTTAGCGCCGACGACGTCGTCTTCACGTTCGATCGCATGCTCGACAGCGCCAATCCGTGGCATAAGGTGGCGGGCCCGAACGGCTTTCCGCATGCGCAGTCGATGGGGCTCGTCAAACTCGTGAAAGCCGTCAGGAAGATTGACGACCAAACCGTGGAATTCGATCTGAACGAGCCGAACGCGACGTTCGTCCCGATGTTGACGATGGGGTTTGCTTCGATCTATTCCGCGCAATATGCCGATCAGCTGCTCAAGGCGGGTCAGCAACTCGATCTGAACAGCAAGCCGATCGGCACCGGCCCGTACTTGCTGAAGAGCTATACCAAAGACGCCGTCATTCGCTACGACGCCAATCCGGCTTACTGGGGGCCGAAGCCGAAAGCCGAGCGGCTCATCTACGCCATCACGCCCGATGCCACGGTGCGCGCCCAAAAGGTGAAGGCGAACGAATGCCAGATCGCGCTATCGCCGAAGCCCGAAGACGTGGCCGCCGCGAAGGGAGACAAGTCGCTCGCCGTCGTCCAGACCCCGGCGTTCATGACAGCGTTTGTCGCGCTGAATACACAACACAAGCCGCTCGACGACAATCGCGTCAGACAAGCCGTCAACATGGCGTTCGATCGCGCCAACTACTTGAAGGTCGTTTTCGACAACACGGCCACGCCGGCCGTTAATCCCTATCCGCCGTCCACCTGGAGTTACGACGCGGCGATCAGCGCCTATCCCTACGATCCCGCGAAAGCCAAGGCACTGCTCGCGCAGGCCGGCTATCCGAACGGTTTTTCGACGACGATCTGGGTGCGTCCGCAAGGCAGCGTGCTCAATCCGAAGCCGAAGGCGGGCGCCGAGCTGCTGCAAGCCGACCTCGCCAAAATCGGCATTAAAGCCGACGTCAGGGTGATCGAATGGGGCGAGCTGATCAAGCAGGCGAAGCAAGGGCAGCACGACATGCTGTTCATGGGGTGGGCCGGCGATAACGGCGATCCCGATAACTACCTCGCACCGCTGTTCAGCTGCAACGGCGTCAAATCGGGCATCAACTTCGCCCGCTACTGCGATCCGAAACTCGACAAGCTGATCGCCGATGGGCGCTCGGTCGCCGCGCAAGCCACACGCGCGAAGGACTACGAGGCTGCGCAGAAGATCATTCACGACCAAGCGCTCTGGATTCCGCTCGGATATCCGACGGCCAGCGCCATCACGCGTCAATCGGTCGAGGGCTATAAGGTCAGCGCGTTCGGCAGGCAGAATTTTGCCGATGTGACGGTCAAGTGATGCGGCGACGAGCGCGCTCGTTCGTGGCTCGTTCGTGGCTCGTTCGTCGCTCGTTCGTCGCTCGTTCGTCGCTCGTTCGTTGACGGGGGTCCTGTGGGCGGCTTACCCTAGCGCCCTGTCCCGGCCCAGCATCCCTTAGACGATTTCCGATCAAGCAGTCATGCGAAATTTCGGCCGCGCGGCAGCGGCTTTTACGATCTGGGCCGCGGCCGCCGCCGCTGTCGCCCAAACGCCCCCAGCGGCGCCCACGGCTCGATCGGCGGCAGGCGATCCATCGATGGGGGACTCGATCGCCGTCGCGCCGATGGCCGTCGCGCAAGTCAGCGTCGCACCCACTGCACCCGCTGCGCCCGCGCCGGTCGCTACGCCACCTATCGTGGCCACGCCGGCTGGCCCGGCCCCGATGGTGCCGGTGCCCCAGGCGGTCTACGTCGCGGATTTCATTGCCGTCCCCGCCAATGCCCCTGAATCCGGCCTGCTCGCCCGTCTACGCGACGCGTTACACGCGCATGCCGCCAGTCACGACGCGGGTCTCGTCGCGCAAGCCGTCGTTCAGCGGCTCAATCACATGGGTTTGGCGGCGCGCTATCTCGCGTCAGGCGAGCCGCCGCCCGTGCAGGGCTGGCTGATCGGCGGCGTCTTCCATTTGCAAAGCGCCGCCGAGAGCGCAGCAGCGCCGGACGGCCCGGCGTCAGTCACCGATGCGCTCGGCGCGGAGGTCTCCGTGACCGTCGCCGATCTCGAGCACAGCGCCGATACGCCGTTCGCCGTCATCGGCGCCCCGCCCAGAACCATGAGCGCAACGGGCCAATCAAGCACATGGCATCCGGTTCTCGTGCCCGCCCGGCTCGCCTTCGAGCGAGCCGACCGCAATGCCGCCGTCGCCGCCTTGGCGCGGCAAATCGCCGATGCCGTTGCCGGCAATATGACGACACTGCGCCAAGCCGACGCCCAAGCTATCGCTCCCTGACGGCCGCGATATCGAGCGGACGCCAAGGCCATTTGGCCCTGAGAAGCCTCATGGCCCTGAGAAGCCTCATGGGCCTGAGAAGCCTCATGGGCCTGAGAAGCCGGAGGAGCCGGAGGGGCCTGAGGGGCCTGAGGGGCCTGAGGGGCCTGAGGGGCCTGAGGAGCCTGAGGAGCTTGAGGAGCCTGAGAGGCCTGAGAGGCCTGAGAGGCCTGAGAGGCCTGAGAGGCCTGAGAGGCCTGAGAGGCCTGA
>NZ_JBQCDN010000403.1:0-5566 GCF_051961175.1 Trinickia sp.
TACTCGCCGAGATCATTGCAATGCCCACCGATTCCGTCGTTCATCAACTCGCCGTGCGCGTCGGCAACACGCTGCGCGAGACGCAGCTCCTGCTGGCAACCGCCGAATCGTGCACGGGGGGGATGGTGGCGACTGCCGTGACCGACATCTCGGGCAGCAGCGGATGGTTCGAGCGCGGCTTCGTCACGTATTCGAATCAGGCGAAAACGGAAATGATCGGCGTGCCCGCCGAACTCATCGAAAAGCACGGCGCCGTCAGCGAGAGCGTCGCACGCGCCATGGCGGAAGGCGCGCTGCGCAACAGCCACGCGCAGGTCTCACTCGCTATCACGGGCGTGGCCGGCCCCGGCGGCGGCACGGAGACGAAACCCGTCGGCATGGTGTGCTTCGCCTGGAGCAATCGATTGGAAACGTCGGCCGAAACGCTGGTGTTCAAGGGCGACCGCGAACAGATTCGCGTCCAGGCGGCCGCGCACGCGCTGCGCGGCCTGCTGAAACATCTCGACGAGAACGAGCGCTGAACGCAGCGCTCGCACCCGGCGCTGCCGATCAACGATAGGCGTTGATCTTGTCGCGCGTTTGCTCGGCGGCAAGCGCGGCGGCCCGCGCGAAGTTTTCGTCCTTGCCCGCGTAGAGAATCGCGCGCGACGAATTGATCATCATCCCGCCGCCCGTGCTCGTGCGCCCAGCGTGCACCGTCGCTTCCACATCGCCGCCCTGCGCGCCGATACCCGGAATCAGCAGCGGCATGTCGCCAACGATACCGCGCACGATCTCGATCTCCTTCGGGAACGTCGCCCCCACCACCAAGCCAAGCTGCCCGCTCGCATTCCATTTTTCGGCCGCCAGCGAAGCGACGACTTGGTACAGCGGCCGCCCTAGCGTGTCGAGGAACTGCAAATCGGAGCCGCCCGGGTTCGAGGTGCGGCACAGCACGATGACGCCCTTGCCGTCATGCGCGAGGTACGGCTCGATCGAATCGAAACCCATGTACGGATTGACTGTCACGGCATCGGCACGATAGCGCTCGAATGCCTCGCGCGCGTATTGCTCGGCCGTGCTGCCGATGTCGCCACGCTTCGCGTCGAGGATGACCGGCAAGCCCGGGTGCCGCTCGTGGATGTGCGCGATCAGCGCTTCGAGCTGATCCTCTGCACGGTGCGCGGCGAAGTAGGCGATCTGCGGTTTGAACGCGCTGGCGAACGGCGCCGTCGCGTCGACGATCTCGCGGCAGAAGTCGAAAATCCGGTCGGGGCGGTTGGCGAGCGCGCCCGGGAAACGCGACGGTTCGGGATCGAGGCCGACGGTGAGCAGCGAGCCCGTGCGTTGCCAGGCATCGCCCAGCGAGCGGACGAACGAGTAGGTGGTGGACATGACGAAATCGAGATGGGTGCCGGTGGCGGGAAAGGCCCGTATTTTACCCGGGCGAGCGTGCAGGTCGGATACGGCCGCATCGAGGAGGCCGGCAGGTGTCGCAGGTGCCGTAGAACGTAGCGCTTAGCGTTGCGCCATCTGCATCCATTCGCAGCGTGTCGCCCGCCGGCGCGCTCGTCCGAATTGCCGTGCGGCCAACGGCCAAGCCTCGGTGCCGGCTAGCGGCCGACCGGCTCGACCGTGAACCGAAACTCCCGTTCGAGCGTCTCGCCCGGTGCCAACAGGGTCATCCCGTGTTCGCAGGCGCCGCCCGGCAGATTGACCGCATTGATCGGGTGATCGACGGGTTCGAAGCAGAAGAAATCTTCACCGGGCGGCGTATAGAGCACGTAATAATCGGCGTCGGCTGCGATCGTCAGCGATAGCCGTTTGCGCGGCCAGACGACGGCAGCCCGCCCGCTCCATTGCGTGAAAGCGTGGTTCACGAGCGCGCCGGGCAACGGATAAGCCACGCCGAACGTCCAGGCGGGCGGCACCGGCACGTGGCGCACCGGCAGCCAGTCGTCGCCGGACAGCCACAGCCCGCTCGCGGCTGCCGAAAGGCGCGTGTCGCCATCGCGCGCGAGGAACGGATGCAAGCCGAGCCCGAACGGCATCGCCTCGCGCCCGGCGTTTTCGACGCTGAGCGTCACGCACAGCGTCGCCTCGTCGAGCACGTAGCGCTGCGTCGCGCGATACGCATAGGGCTTGGCCCGCTCGCGCTCGAGTGCGAGCGTCGCATGCGTCTCGCCGCGTTCAACGACGCGCCACGGCCGCAGCCAGCCGTCGCCGTGAATCGGCAGCGGTTCGCCGGCCCGATTGCGCGGAACGGACACCTCACGCCCCTCGAAGCGAAAGC
The DNA here is from genome assembly GCF_051961175.1 of Trinickia sp. Taxonomy (GTDB): domain Bacteria; phylum Pseudomonadota; class Gammaproteobacteria; order Burkholderiales; family Burkholderiaceae; genus Trinickia. The sequence continues at coordinate 2,273 of NZ_JBQCDN010000403.1, forward strand.
GCGCCCCGCCGATGCGATTCGAATACGGGACGAGCGGATAACAGGCAAGCGCATTCGGATCCGTGTCGGGCCGCGCGCCGTCGCAACCGCGGAAAATGGGCGTTGGGGTGCCGCCGTCGCCGTGCCAGTCGAAGCGCGTCATGCCGCCGCCGAGCGCCGGCGCGAGGTCGATACGCAATTGCGCGTTGGCGAGGGTGAGATCGGTTTGACGGTGCGCACCGGCGGCCCCGCGTACGATCACCGAGGTTGCCGGCCCGGGCCGCACCGGCTGAACGATGGAGGCCAGCTTCGCATGGCGCTCCTCGGCGCGGGTGCCGCGCGCCTGCGTGCGGCTGCTGGGCGTCTCGGAAGCACGCGCCCCCCGGGCAGCGGGGGCGTCGGTATTCGGTGCGCTCATGATCAACTCCGTCGAGAGGCGCCGGGCCGGCGGGGCCGGCTTGGCGGTATGCGAAGGCGTGTCTTTGCCGCCTTTGACTCCAGATATGTCGTTCGGTTTAACGCGGAATGCCCGCGATTACCGCCACTGTCCGAGAAAGCGCGGCTCCGCCAGCCCGCGCCGCGTGCCCGGCGCAACAAAGATCCCGCCCGCCTCCGGCTCGGCCGCGAGGGCAGCCGCATCGAGTTCGGCGCGCGCACTCGTCACGTAAAGCGTGTCGAGATTCGGGCCGCCCAATGCGACACAGCTCGGCTGGCTCGTCGGCACGCGCACACGTTCGGTCTCGATGCCGTCCGCGCCGTAGCGCACCACCCGGCCGCCGCCCCACTGAGCGTTCCAGAGCCCGCCATCGGCGTCGACGGTCGAGCCGTCGGGCACCCCATCGGCGTCTTCGAGCCGCGTGAAGACGCGAACGTTGCCGATCGTGCCGTCAGCACCGTAATCGCAAGCCAGGATTTCGCGCGTCGGCGAATCGCAGAAATACATCGTCGCGCCGTCAGGGCTGAAGGAAATGCTGTTCGAGATCGCCGGTGCCGGCAACGGCAGCCGCTCGAGCGATAAATCGTGGTTGAGTCGATAAAAGCCGCCGATTGCGCGCATGGGCGCGCCTTCGTGCTTGGTGCCGAAGACGAACCGCCCTTGCCGGTCGCAGCGCCCGTCGTTCAGCCGCGTGTCGAGCTCCGGCTCGACGTCGACGATCGGGCGCATCTCGCGCGTCGTCAGATCGAAAAAGGCGAGATGCGTCGCGAGGCCCAGCAGCAGGTGATCCGGTTCGGCGCAAAGCGCGAACGTCGCCAGCCGTTCGGGCATCGTCCAGCTCATGCGCTCGCCCGTGCCCGGATCGTAGCGATACAGGCACGCGCCTTCGATGTCCGTCCAATAAAAGCGGCCTGTCCGTGCGCACCAGGTCGCGCCCTCGCCCAGCGTGCACTGCACCGGCACGGCAAGCGTCGCGGTGGCTCGAATGTCCTGCTCGCTCATGCCCAGCCTCCGTCCACGATGAACTCCTGCGCCGTCACCATGCGGCTGTCGTCGGCCGCCAAAAACAGCGCCATGCGTGCCAGATCCTCGGGCATCAGTTCGCCGTCGAGGCATTGCCCTTCCTTCAACGCGCGTTTGCCCGCTTCGTCGAGCCACAGCTTGCGCTGCTTCTCGGTCAGGACCCAGCCGGGCACGAGCGTGTTGACGCGGATGCCGAACGGCCCGAGATCGCGGGCCAGCGCATGCGTGAGGCCCTGGATCGCCGCCTTCGACGTCAGATAGACGGGCATGCCGCCTTGCTTGAGCATCCAGCTGATCGAACCGAGATTGATGATCGAACCCCCGCCCGCGCGCTTCATGTCTTCGACGACAGCCTGCGCGGCGAAGAACTGGTGGCGCAGGTTGACGGCGATGCCCGCGTCGAACGAAGCTGGCGTGACATCGGCGAGGGCATGCCGCACGTCGTTCGCCGCGTTGTTGACGAGCACGGTGATCGGGCCGAGGGCACTTTGCGCATCGGCGATCGCGGCGCGCAGTGCTTCGATGTCGGTGACATCGCAGGCGAGAAAGAGCGGCTTTTCAGGCGCATCGCCGAGCGCATCGGCCCATGCCTCGCCCGCACTCGCGTCGATGTCGCAAAACGCGACACGCGCGCCTTGCCGTGCGAAATGTTCGACGAACGAAGCGCCGATACCGGTGGCGCCGCCCGTGATCAATACGGTGCGGCCCGCGAGGCTGGGGTAGCGCGCGTAAGGACCCAGCTGCGGATGGTCGGGAAGCGACATCGTGAAATTCTCCGTTAGGCCAAGGGCCCGCTCGCGCCATCGCGCGCGGGCCCGGAACACCACTTGTTATCGTTCTTCGGTCGTCAACCGCCGACCACGCTCAATCGCGCGAACCGCGGTTCTTGAGCTGATCGAGCAGCACGGCTGCGAGCAGGATCGCGCCCCGCACGAGATATTGATAGAAGGCGTCGATGTTCATCAGATTCATGACGTTCTCGACCGTGCCCATGATGAGCACGCCGATCACGACGCCCGAAATCGTCGCGCGGCCGCCGAGCAGCGATACCCCACCCAGCACGCATGCCGAGATGACGTTGAGCTCGAACCCTTCGGCGGCGTTCGGCTGGCCCGAAGTGATACGCGAGGCAAGAATCACGCCGGCGAGTGCGGTGACGGCGCCCTGAATCAGGAAGATCATGACGCGCGTGCGCTCGACGTTGATCCCGGCCAGGCGCGAAGCCTCGGGATTGCCGCCGATCGCGAGCGTATTGCGGCCATAGACGGTCTGGTTCAGCAGCACGCCGAACCCGATAAAGCAAATGAGCGTGACCCAAATCGGCAGCGACACGCCGAGCATCGTCAGTCCGCCCAGCGCGATGAACGTATCCGACGATACGCCCACGGCTTGCCCGTGCGAGACGATGAAGCCGAGCCCACGCACGATTTCCATCGTGGCCAGCGTCGTGATCAGCGCGTTGATGCGCAGATACGCGATGACGGCGCCGTTGACCCAGCCGATCGCGGCACCGGCCGCCACCGCGGCCACGATCGCGATGAACGTGTTGCCCGTCGCATTGAGCACCATCGCGCACAGCACGCCGGCGAACGCGACGGTCGAGCCGACGGACAAGTCGAAGTCGCGCGAGGCCAGACAGAACATCATCGTACAGGCGACCATGCCGATCTGCGACACCGACAGCGCGAGGCCGAGCATATTTTCGATCGAGAAGAAGTGATCGACGGTCAACGACGTCGTCACGAACATCACGGCGAAAATCACAATGAGGCTGTATTCGGTGACTTGCTGCCACCACTTCTGCCGATCGTTCGGCTGCGGGATCAACGCCTCGGCCGCGCGCTTGGCGCCCGCCT
>NZ_JBQCDN010000404.1:0-3479 GCF_051961175.1 Trinickia sp.
CGTGGTTTAGCTGTGCCCGTTGGCAGCACGCGGCGGTGGGCTCTATACCTGGGGTGTTTGGCCCCGTGCTGGTGGACAATTCGGCATTGCATTTCGGCGCTTCGCTGCCGTGGCATCATGCGCGCGGCAGCGAAGGGGAAGTAGCCGCTGCAGGTCACGCCACGCGCCATTTTGTGTCGGCCCTCGCATGATTCATCTTCTGATGGCTGTTGTGCGCTACCTGCGGGCAAGTTATTTAAAGCAAGCGCCGCGCCAACCGGGAAAAATGCTTGAATATCAAGGCGCGGCCGCCGCGAGAGGACGCGCAGCGAACGTTTGGCGTTTATGTCGTCGCAGTTTTGCTACACACTGAATCGCCGCACGGCAGGCCACAAAGCCCGCATCGCCGCGAGCAGTGGTGCATTCGCCGTGGCGTGAACGCGACGACCGCTGTGTCGCCGATGTTGCTAAATCGAATAAGGAAGCGAAATGACTCTGCTTCTGCCGGGAGGGCCGCTTCGATATCGATACGGCGAAATCTTTAGCTGAGGGAATGTCCTTATCGAGCCAGACCGATTGTCGTGGGGATTAGCAGGATTGAGCGAACACGTCCCGCGGCGTAAATAATTGCCGCGCTGCAGCGAAGCCAGCGATGCAAGCAGAGCGACAGGACGGCGGCCCCAAGCAGGTTGAAAGAAAAGCAACCTCGATGGGGTCCCAAAAACCCGTGCTCCGCGGCCTGTCGGAGCCTGCGGCGGTGCGCACGGCGACGGACTTTCCGATGCGAAAGGAGCGCCATCCCACACAAAAGGGTAAAAAGTACCACGACTCGGTGTTCGGCCTGATGGCGTTTTTTCCTATAGTAATTCGTAAGGTTGGGGGCTATGTTGCATTGCATGACGAAATAAATGCGCAATGGACATTATGCGCGAGGCTTTTGAGAGATTCCGAGGGTAAGGGGGCGTGTGTTCGGTACGATGATTCGGCCGGAGGCAACCGAGCATCGTAATCCATGCATGCCAAGCGCGATTGGGCAATGCCGCAAGAGACGGCGTGCCGATGCGGTTTCGGAAGTGTTGGCCCGCCAGACAGGCGGTAGAAAAACACTGATCGAAATCAAAATTGGATTCGATTCGCCAAGGTAGCCTGACCGAGGACACTCGCGTATCGATACGGGGGCAATACATGAGTACTGTTTTTAGTCCGCTCGGCGCGGAACGCACTGTTCTTCTCGTCTCGCTCAAGCCAGACACGGATACTGTCGACTGGCTGGTGTCGGAAGGCTGGCACGTCGTTCATGCGAAGACGCAACAACAAGTACAGCGGACAATCGAACGCGTGGCGATCCACGTTGGGCTCGTGCAACTGCCGGTTTCCTGCAGTTCTCAGCAATTGGCCGAGCTGGAGTCGTGCATTTCGCAGAGCGATGTCGCATGGATCGCCGAGGTGCGGCCCGGTCAGGCCGAGGACCCTTCGATCCGGCGGTTCATTCTCGACTTCTGCTTCGATTTCGTGACGTTGCCTTGCAACGACGAGAGGCTGACGATCCTGATGGGCCATGCCGACGGTCTCTGGTCGTTGCGCGATACCGCCAACCATGCGAAGCCGGTGGCCGTGAGCAGCACGATGATCGGTCAATGCGAAGCGATGCTGCAACTGAATCGCGGTCTCGATAAGTGCGCGCGCAACGAAGCGCCGGTTTTTATCGCCGGCGAATCGGGGACGGGCAAGGAATTGACGGCCCGCGCCATTCACGATCGGTCGGCCCGCGCAAAAGAACCGTTCGTTGCCATCAATTGCGCCGCGATTCCGCCATCGTTGTTGCAATCGGAATTGTTCGGCCATGAGCGCGGCGCGTTCACCGGTGCGCTGCAACGGAAGATCGGCCGCATCGAAGCGGCGGCGGGCGGCACGCTGTTTCTCGATGAAATCGGCGACATGCCCCATGAATGCCAGGCCGTTCTGCTGCGTTTCTTGCAGGAAGGCACGATCGAGCGGCTGGGCGGGACAGGGCCGATCAAGGTCGATGTGCGCATCGTTTCCGCCACACACGTGGATCTGATGGCAGCGATCGAGACTGGCCGCTTCCGGATGGACCTGTACCATCGCTTGTGCGTGCTGCGTTTGGACGAACCGCCGTTGCGCGAGCGCGGGGGGGACATCAAGCTGCTGGCGCAGCATGCCCTTGACCTGTATCGCCGCGATGGCGCACGCAAGATTCGCGGGTTTTCGAGCGATGCGATCTCGGCGATGTTCAACTACAGCTGGCCCGGTAACGTGCGGGAATTGATCAACTGTGTGCGCCGTGCCGTCGTGATGGCGGAAGGGCGGTTCATTACCGCCTCGGATTTGGGCTTGCCCGGCATCGAAACGAAGTGCGGCCGGACTTTGGCCGAGATTCGCTGCGATGCGGAGCGCGCGGCGGTGCGCGATGCACTTGCGCGCCACGCGTACAGTCTATCGAGCGCCGCCATCGAACTCGGCATTTCCCGTGCCACGTTGTACAGGCTGCTCAATTCCAGCGGCCTGCGCGACGAATCGCCTTCGTCCCGCCATCCACGCTGTGTGCCGGAGTGCGGCGACCCCGCTGGCGAACCGGCTCGCCGCGGTGCCGAACACATGGCACGTTAGGCGAACGCCCGGTAAGCGCGCGGTACCCTTCGATGAACGCCGATGCTACCGGCGCTTGGAAAACCGGGCCGTAGCGCATATCCTCACCTTCGACATCCGCGCGCCCGCGAGGCGCGCGATGGTTTCGCGATCCGGAGTTGGTGCCTTACTGTAGTCCCACGTAGAGCGCCTTACTCCGGTCTCGTGCACAGCGGCGATCCGGAGTGGGTGTTTTAGCTGTCGGCTACAGTGAGCGCTTTAGCGCTTACCGTAGCCCCACGCAGAGCGCCTTACTTCGGTCTCATGCACAACTGCGGATTCGGAGGATTGGATACATGACGCGTGCCGTCGATTCGGGAATTATTCTCATTGCACGTTTGGCGCTTTCGGTGCTCTTTCTCTGGTCGGGTGTGATGAAGGTGCTCGCCTATGGCGCCTTCGTCGGATACCTGCAGGCGAAAGGCGTGCCATTCGTGCAAATCGCGGCGGCGGTCGCCACGGCCGTAGAACTCGTTGGCGGCATCCTGCTCGTCGTGGGTTTTCTGATCCGGCCGCTCGGCCTGCTCCTGGCGGTGTATACCATTGCGACAGCCATCCTCGGCCACGATTTCTGGAACGTCACGAATGCTGCCCTTCAGCACGACATGGTGATTCATTTCTGGAAAAACGTCGGTATCGCCGGGGGATTTCTACTGCTGTGCGTGACGGGTGCCGGCGGCGTAAGCATCGACGCCGCGCGTGCGCCGCGACGGCCTTCGCTTTGATCCGCGCGCCGTCCGGGCTCGATCCGGGAGATTCGGCGCCGCCGTGCACGGTCCTTGCTTGCCCTCAAGGACGTATGTGCGCGAGCAGGAGGGTGGCTGAGGATTCAAAACTTCGAGCAGCACATC
>NZ_JBQCDN010000405.1:0-9075 GCF_051961175.1 Trinickia sp.
ACGCTCATCATCGAGCCCGGAATCCAAAGCAGTAACCCGCCGATCTGCTGGTCGCGGATCGGACTGATCCATGTGAATGCGCGGCCGCAGATCGAGTAGATCGGATAGAGCTCGCGCGGCGTGAAAAAGATCAACGCGCCCAGGACGATTTGCGGCGGAATGGCGGCGACGACGATCATGATCCGCCGTCCCGGCGCCAGCCGCGCGGGCGGCGCGGGGCGCGGATCGAGTACGAGCCACCAGAACAAGAGCCCGTCCACCACCATGCTCCAGTTCATGATCCGATAGAGGCGCCAGTCGAGCATCGCCTTGAAGTGGATCGGCGAAAGCAGCCAAAAGTAGATCAGCCCCACGAACAGGACGACGGCCACCACGGGATGAAAGACGATGTCGAACAACACGCGCATCGGTTTCGTCCTGACGGCCGGCCCGATGAAGCGTTGGCGCCAACTGAACGGAATGCCGGCGCGCAACGCGGCGCCCGGGTACGACCACGCGATGAAGAAGGGCCCAAGGTGATGCAGCACCAAGTGCTGCAAGCGATGCATGAAGAACTCGTGCTCGAAAAAATAATCGAGCCGCGTGTGCAAGGCGATGTAAAGCGCGACGAGCCCGAACCAGAATGAAACCTGGCGCAGCAGCGATACCCTGGCATGCCGCACGCCGCGCGCATACAGGATGGCCGCTGCGAGCACCGCCACGACGACTGTCGGCGACGGTTCCCAGGGATCGAGCCAGTCAAGCAGGTTCATGGTCGCTTCCGCCTCAAGTCCTCACGTCCTCAAATCCTCAAGTCCCGTGCTCGATGACGCGCCGCAGGTCGTGTGCGATCGCATCGGGCGTGTCGCTGTCCGTGGCCAGCAGCCGTGCGTGGCCCTTGCCATCGAAAATATAGACGGCCGAGCTGTGCGTGACTTCGTAGCTGCCGTTCGGGTCGCGCTTTTCCATCTGATAGGCGACGCGGTAGCGCTTGGCCAACGATTCGACCTGTGCGTCGGTGCCTGTCAGGCCCCGAATGTGCTCGGCGTCGAACGCCGTCACGTATTCGTGCAGCGCTTGCGGCGTATCGCGTGCCGGGTCGACCGATATGAAGAGAATGCGCACTTGCTTCGCGTCGGCGGCCGGCAGCTTCGCGAGCACTTGCATGAGCCGCGCCATGGTTTCGGGGCAGACGTCGGGGCAATGCGTATAGCCGAAATAGACGAGCGTCGTGTTGCCGCGGAACGCGGACCCAGTCACGCTTTGGCCCGAATCTTCCGTCAACGTGAAGGCGAGATCGGGTAGGTGGCCGGTTACGTTCGTCAATTGCCAAGGGCCGTCGTCGTGCGAGCAGCCGGCAATGAGCGCAGCGCAGGCCACGCCCAGCAGGCTTCGAAGTACCCGCGCCCATGCGGCGCGCGGCCGCGGAACATCGGGTACACGGGGGGCAGCCTGATCGAATGCGAAGGAGGCGGGGCCGACGTAAGGCGATGCGCCGGGCTGCGGCCCGACGCGCAGAACACAGTGCGACATGCGTGACTCGTGAGGGTGCATCAGCGCCGCGGGCCCGCCCTCGCCGGGCGGCGCCGCCGGGGCGGCTGCGAGGCAGGGACTATAGCGCAAATACCTTTCCGTTTCCGTTCGAGCGCTGGATACCGGTTGATTGCGGGGCAATATGTCGCAGGAGCAGGCAAGACGAGGCAAGATACGGCGCAGGGAAGCCGCGTCGCGTCGCCGGTCAGCCGACCGGAACCTTTCGAGGCATTGTTGCTCGAAAAGGCGACCCAGGCGCGGTAAGATGCGCAAACTTTTCCGGTTCTGCACGGCTAAACGCGGTGCGGGGCCGTCACGCGAATCAAGCTGATGCAATCTTTACCGGCTTTTCTGTCTCCAAGTGAGACGGCGTTCTTCTTCGATTTCGACGGCACGCTCGTCGAGCTGGCGCCCACCCCTGACGGGGTCGTCGTGCCGCCGTCCGTCGTCGATTCCCTTGCGCAACTGCGCCATTTGACGCGCGGCGCCGTGGCCGTCGTGTCCGGCCGGGGCATCGACAGCATCGACGCATTCCTCGGCATGCCCGACTTGCCCATTGCCGGTCTGCATGGCGCCGAGCGGCGCGATGCGAGCGGCGACACCGTCAGGGTTGGCTTCAACGACGAGCGTCTGCTGCGCATGGAGCGCGTGTTGGCGGAACTCGTCAAGACCCACCCCGGCACGCTGCTCGAAATCAAGGGCGCCGCGCTTGCGCTGCACTTTCGCAATGCCCCGCTGGCGGAAACGGCGGCGCGCGACGCGACGCAACGTCTGGTCGACGAGCACGCGGATGCCTACGTGCTGCAGCCGGGCAAAATGGTCTACGAAATCAAGCCGAAGAACGTCGACAAAGGGCGCGCGGTGGCGGCCTTCCTCGACGAGCCGCCGTTTGCAGGACGCCTGCCGGTGTTTGCCGGCGACGATCTGACCGACGAAAAGGCATTCGCGGTCGTGAACGAGCGCGGCGGCCTCTCGATCAAGGTTGGGGCCGGCGATACGTCGGCCCGCACGCGGATCGATTCGGTCGGTGCATTCGCCGGCTGGCTTGCCGATATCGTCGGCGCGGCGCGGCGCACCTCATGAGTCGGCTGATCATCGTATCGAATCGGGTCGCACCGATTTCCGAGGGCGGCCCCGCGGCGGGCGGCCTGGCCGTCGGCGTCTACGACGCGCTCAAGGAAACGGGCGGTATGTGGTTCGGCTGGAGCGGCGAGGTGGTTTCGTCGGGGCAGCCTCAGCTGCAGCTTGTCGAACAGGGGCCCGTCACGTTCGCGACGATCGGCCTCGCGCGGCGCGACTACGATCAGTACTACCGCGGTTTTTCGAACGCGACGCTGTGGCCCGCGTTTCACTACCGCGCCGATCTGATCCAGTACGACGGCCACGACTTCGAGGGCTATTGGCGCGTCAATACCTGGCTGGCGCAGCAGCTCGTGCCGCTGCTGCGCGCCGATGATGTCATCTGGGTGCACGACTATCACCTGATTCCGTTCGCGCAGGCGCTGCGCGCGGCCGGTGTGAAGAACCGGATCGGCTTTTTCCTGCACATTCCGTTTCCGGCGGCCCAGGTGCTGCTCGCCATTCCGCCGCATCGCGCGCTCGTCGAGGCGCTCTGTTCGTTCGACTTGCTCGGCTTCCAGACCCAGGCCGACGTGCGCGCGTTCTGCGATTACATCGTGCACGAAGCGGGCGGGGAGATCGAAGGCGGTGAGGGCCGCGGTTCGTTCGTTGCCGGTTCGCCCGCGCTCGTGCGCGCGTTCGGGCGCTCGCTGCATGCGGCCGCCTATCCGATCGGCGTTTATCCCGACGAAATCGCGCAACTCGCCAAAGCCGGCTCGCGCGGCAAATCGGTTCGCACGATGCGCCAGACCCTGCATGACCGCAAGCTGATCATGAGCGTGGACCGGCTCGATTATTCGAAGGGGCTCGTCGAACGCTTTCGCGCATTCGAGCGATTGCTCGATCATGTGCCGGCCTGCCGCAACAACGTATCGTTCGTGCAGATCGCACCGCCTACGCGGGCGGATATGCACGCCTATCAGGACATCCGGTTGCGGCTCGAATCGGAACTCGGCCGCATCAACGGCCGCTTCGCCGAGCTCGATTGGACGCCGATCCGGTACATTCACCGGCAGTACGAGCGGTCCGTGCTGGCCGCGCTGTTCCGCGAATCGCATGTCGGCTACGTCACACCGTTGCGTGACGGCATGAACCTCGTCGCGAAGGAATACGTCTCCGCGCAAGATCCGGACGATCCGGGGGTGCTGGTGCTGTCGCGCTTTGCCGGAGCCGCCGACGAGTTGACGGGGGCACTGATCGTCAATCCGATCGATATCGACGGCATGGCGCAGGCGCTGGCGCAGGCGCTGTCGATGCCGGTGGCGGAGCGGCGCGCGCGCTATCGGGACATGATCGCTCAGCTGCGCGATAACAACGTGTCTGTCTGGCGCGACACGTTCTTGCGCGATCTTGCGCAAAGCGGCGGCGCGGCGCCGGCACAGAAACCGGCGGGCGAGGTGGCTCAGACCGCTCGCGCGAAGGCGCCGCGCAAGCGCGTGCCGGCCTGACACCGTTGAGCGCGAAGCCGGGCGCGGGGTGAAGCCGCGCTCGCGGGAAGCCGAACCGAAAGTTGGAGCGGAAACAAGAGAGCGAGCGGAAAACGAAACGGCCCGGCATGGAGACATGCCGGGCCTGTTTCTGGTGCCACGCCAGCCGACGTCAGCCGGTGCTGGCCGGGGCAATGTTATGCGACGTGTTCGTCCACTTTGCGGCCGCCGGGGTGCAGGTGCATCGCCTTGCCGTGTTGCTTGGCCAGCAGATCGCGATAGATGCCTGGGCGATTGCGCAGCGCTTCCGGGGTGCCGTCGTCGATGACTTTGCCGGCGCTCATGACGATGATGCGGTCGAAGTGCTGCAGCGTCGACAGCCGGTGGGCGATGGCGATCACCGTGCGTCCCACCATGAGCCGGTCGAGCGCTTGCTGGATCGCTTCTTCCGAGGCGCTGTCGAGCGCGGAGGTGGCTTCGTCGAGCAGCAGAATCGGCGCGTTCTTCAAGATCGCGCGTGCGATCGCGATCCGTTGCCGTTGACCGCCGGAGAGCTTCACGCCGCGATCGCCGACGATCGTGTCGAACCCGTCAGGCATCGCTTCGATGAAATCCGTGCAGCGCGCCTCGCGTGCGGCGGCATGCACTTCTTCGCGCGTCGCTTCGGGCCGGCCGTAAGCGATGTTTTCGTACACCGTCCGATGAAACAGCGCGATGTCCTGCGGCACGAGCGCGACCGAGTGGCGCAGGCTGTCTTGTGTGATGGTGCCGATGTCCTGGCCGTCGACCCGGATCGAGCCGCCTTGCGTTTCATAGAACCGTTGCAGCAACGCGAGGACGGTCGATTTGCCGGCGCCCGATTTGCCGACGAGCCCAACCCGCTGTCCCGCCTCGATGTGCAGATCGAAATGATCGAGGATCGGCTTGCGGCGGGGATAGGCGAAGGTCACACCCTCGAAGTCGACGCGTCCGCCATGCGTGACGAGCGGTACCGCCTCTTCGTGATCGGGCATGCCGTGCGGTTCGAGCAGCGTTTTGACCGCCTCGGCAAGCCGTGCGATGTGCTGGGTGACATCCACGAGCGCGACGGCCAGATCGCGCGTGCCGTGCAGGATCGTGAACCCGAGGGAACTCGTCAGAACGATATCGCCCGAGGTTGCGCGCCCCTGCGTCCATAGCCACAGCGCCCAGCCCAGCAAGCCGGCCGACAGCAGCGCCGTGATCACGGCGTGCAAAAGCCGCAGCTTCTCCAGATAGAGCAGGCTTTGCTGGCGCGCGTCCATCTCGGCCTTGACCGTTTCGCCGAAGCGCCGCTGCTCGCGGAAGGTCATGCCGAAGGCGCGCACGAGGGCCATGTTGCCGATCACGTCGACGAGTTCGCCGTCGACGGCCGCGGCTTTCGTGGCGAAGTTGTGATGCCGCGACGAGCCGCGTCCGGCGAGCTTGAATAGCACGATGGCCAGCACGCCGGAGCACAACATCAGACTGCCGGCCATGATCGGATTCACCGTGATGATCATGGCGATGGCGCCGATCACGGCGATACAGGGCGGTAATACGTTCCACGCCATCGTATTTTCTGACGTGTAGACGGCGTTCGAGGTCGCGGTGATACGGCTGGCGAGCGTGCCGGGCTGGCGTTCCGAGAAATACGTCGGCGAGTGGCCCGTCAGGTACTGGAACAAATCGCGCCGCAGGTCGCCCGTGACATCGACGAATGCATGTGCGGCCACCCATCCTCCGATCCGCCACAGCAGGTTGTCGGCGGCGATGAGCCCGACGAGGATCGCGAATGCGCCCCACAGCGGGCCAGGGTGGTGCCGACCCATGCCGAGCACGTCGATCAGATGCTTGATCGCGTATTGCGACGCCAGCGCGCAGGCGACGGCCGCGAAGACGCTCCCCAGCACGATCGCGTGGGAGACGGGATGGCGCCGGATGTAACTGAGCAGGAACGCCAAGGGCCGGTCGGCATAGCTCGAAAGCCTGGCGTTGCGAGCGTTACGCTCGGCGACGGTCGAATGTTCCAATTGTGGTTCGTGCGAGGCACGCGAAGCGAGAGTCATCAAAAGCATAGTCTGCGTGGGGCGGACCGGCAGCCAATCTCGCGCAATAACGAGATGACGCGGCACGGCGCCATTGTAAACATCCGCGGAACTTCCCCGGGGCTTCACGACGAGCGTTGGTTATGCACAACGCCGTTTGCGGCGGCGCATCGTCCCCGCTCGACGGAGCAAGTTCAGTGCGCGTTCCGGCTGAAAGGTTGGCTGAAGCTAACCGTAATTTTCCGATACAATAGCCGGTTATGTCCGAATGCCTTGCATATCCTTACAGATTGGCGACATTCGGGGCCGGATCACGCGGCGTATGACCGTACCGGAGCCATCGATGGGTGCCGGAAACAGCGCCAGAAACCAAGCAAAAACGGGGCCGGAAGCTGGGCCGGAAGCGGGGCCAAAAAAAGCGTCTGCGCGAGCAGGTGTGGCACGGCGGCTGCTGGGTAGGAGTGACTGGCGAGTCCGGCCGCGTCCGATCCTGGGCGCCTTCGGCTTACTGTAGGCGCCGCTCGTTCCGCCATGGCGGGCGAAGTGTATCCGCCGTGTAACAACGTAAAGAGTTTGAAATGTTCTGCGGCGCAGCATGAGACCGGTCGGATAATCGATCCGGGTTTGCCCTAGGGAATTTGACGCGGTGCCGTCAACCCGTCAACGGTTGGGCGAGCCGTGCGTTTAACGACTGTGGCGCGTGGCCCCAAGATCGGTCGAGGTATTCGTCGACGGCCAAGGGCGAATCGCCCCCGTCCGCGCAGGACGGGGTGCTGCCGCCGGGTGCTGGAGCGGGCGATTCGCTTCGAAAAACAACGGTTGTACATTTGCCTGAATTTTTATTAGGAGTTCATCACTATGCGGATCGCTCAAATCGCTCCTTTGCATGAAGCGGTTCCTCCGAAGCTGTACGGCGGAACGGAGCGCGTGGTGTCGTATCTGACGGAAGCGCTCGTCGAACTCGGCCACGACGTGACGCTGTTCGCGAGCGGCGATTCGCAGACCTCGGCCAAGCTCGAAGCGTTCTGGCCGCAGGCGCTGCGTCTCGATCCGTCGATCCGCGACACGATGGCCCCTCACATGCTGCTGCTTGAGGAAGTGCGCCGCCGCGCCGATGAATTCGACGTGCTGCATTTCCACATCGATTACTACCCGTTCTCGCTGTTCTCGCGTCAGCCGGTGCCGCACCTCACGACGCTGCACGGCCGTCTCGATCTGCCCGAACTGCAGCCGATCTTCAATACGTTCAACGAAGTCCCGGTGGTGTCGATCTCGGACAACCAGCGTATGCCGCTGCCCCAGGCGAGCTGGCTCTCGACGGTCTATCACGGCCTGCCTGAGAACCTGCTGACGCCGCGCAAGGATATCGAGCCGAGCTACCTCGCGTTCCTCGGCCGTATTTCGCCGGAGAAGCGCGTCGATACGGCTATCCGTATCGCCGAAAAGGCCGGCATGAAAATCAAGATCGCCGCGAAGCTGGATAAAGCCGATCGCGCTTACTACGAAGAGCAGATCAAGCCGCTGTTCGCGCTGCCGCATGTCGAATACATCGGCGAAATCAGCGAATCCGAGAAGGCCGAATTCCTCGGTGGCGCGCACGCATTGCTGTTCCCGATCGATTGGCCGGAGCCGTTCGGGCTCGTCATGATCGAAGCGATGGCCTGCGGTACGCCTGTGATCGCGTTCAAGCGCGGTTCGGTGCCGGAAGTTATCGAGAACGGCGTGTCGGGCTTTGTCGTCGAAGACGAACTGTCGGCTGTCGCCGCGGTCAAGCGTCTGTCGTCGCTGCCGCGCGAAACGGTGCGTAAGGCATTTGAAGCGCGGTTCACGTCGAAGGTGATGGCGCAGAACTACCTTGCGTCGTACGAAAACCTGCTGCGTCAAAAGCGTCGCACCGTGCTGCGCGAAGTCGCCGCCGGCTAAAACTTTAAAGCTTCACGCGGCGCGGCGGCTTCGCCCCTCGCGATCGCAGTCAGCCCTGTCCACGCCCCGCCTGCCGTCCGGCACGCGGGGCGTGTCGTTTGCGATGCCACCTTACGCCGTTCCGACGTGCCGCTCGGCCAGCGGGACGCCGTTCTTCGATTTTGGGGCGCGATTCGTTGGTTCGGATTCGTGGCCGAGAGAAAACGCAGCGCACAAAATCCCTATAATGCTGCTGCCGCGAAAAACGGCGGTGATAACGACTGATCTCAGGAGAGCGTCTTGGCGAGAGCGACCCCCACGCGAGCGGATCCGGCACCCGGTGCCGGTACGATGTTCACGCTGCGCGCCATCGGTCTCGTTTTGCTGGCGCGCTGGCTGTATTCGATGGCGCAAATGGGCTACGGCGAATCGCTTTCCGCGATGGCATCTTCGCCATGGGCGTCGATCAACGGTGTCTTTCTGTTTCTACTGATCGTGCTGCCCGGGGCACGCGCACGCGCCGAACGGCCGTTTCATCCGTTGCCGCAATGGCTGCGGCAGGCATTGCGGCTGTTCGCGTTCTTATGTCTGCTGTTTGCGCTGTCGTTGATCGGCGTCTTCGTTTGGACGGAGGGCGGTAAAAGGGCCGTCAACGCGATTACCGAAACCAACGGCTGGCTCGTCGCGGCGCCGGCGCTCTACGCGGCCGTTCTTTGGATCTGCCGGCCGCGCGCCCTCTGGAGGACCAACGCCGCCGCGCGGCGCTTCGCCATCGGCCGCTACGCGGTGTCGCTCGATGCCGTCACCCGCACCGTGGTCGTATGGGTGGAAAGCCGGAAGCTGGGGCAATACGACGCACGTGAGCTATCCGTTAAATGGCCGATCGCGAGCGCGGTCGAACGCGAGCGCCCGACCGCTCAGACGGCGGATGGCGCTCCGGTGCCGGCGGCGCAGGGCGGGGTGGCGCCGGTACGCGCGCGCGGGTTGGCACGGCGCTCGCAGGTGGAATTGCTGTGGGACTCGACGGCCGCTGCTGGTCACAATCGCCAGACGATTTTTCGCACGACAAT
>NZ_JBQCDN010000406.1:0-9748 GCF_051961175.1 Trinickia sp.
CCCCGCGCGTTACGCGGGATCCGGCATCCCGGCCGCCTGCCGCGCGAGCCATGTGCAAAATCGATCCGCTTTGATGCTGCGCTGCGCGCGCCGCTTCAGGACGTACCGCTTGCCGCTTCGACGAAAACCCAGCGGCGCGACCAATCGTCCGCTTTGAAGGTCGTCGATCACCAGATGCCAAGGTGCTACGCACACGCCTAATCCAGCCGTGGCGGCTTGCAGCGTGAAGTAGTAGTGCTCGAATACTTGCCCCCCGGCGTCCGGCGCAACGTCACCTGCGCAATGCGCCCAAAGCGACCATGCATCGGGGCGCGTACGAGTACGCAGCAACAGTTTGCCCGGTAGCCCCGTCGACGATTTCCAGTTGAGCGTTGCGGCCAGTTGGGGAGATAACACGGGCCCCAGCCACTCGGGGAAAAGCGCGCTGACCGCGACGCGCTCGGCATGGTGCCCGTCGTCTGTGGAGATCACGACGTCGTAGTGTTCGCGCTCGATGTCGACTTCGCGGTCGGCCGCGCTGATTCGCACGTCGATGTCGGGACAGGCTGCGTTGAAGTCGTACAAGCGCGGAATCAGCCATCGCATGGCGAGCGTGCCGAAGCAGGAGACATCGAGCGTGCCGCCGGGTTCGTCGCTTACCGCACGGACAGCGCCCTCGATCTGATCGAACGCCGCCGATACTGTCGGCAACAGGAGCCGGCCCGCCTCGGTCAGCACCGGCCGTTGCTTGCTTCCCTCGAACAGCGCGGTGCCCAGCACGTCTTCCAATTGCCGAACCTGCCGGCTGATTGCACCCGGCGTAACGCTCAGTTCGCTTGCAGCGGCTGTCATGCGGCCGAGCCGGGCGGCAGCTTCGAAGGCGCGAAGGGCATTCAGGGGCGGCAGTCGACGTTTCATCTTTGTGAGAAAAATGCAAATAGCCGCTGCATTTTAATCGCTTTTGCCAGCTGCGGATGGACGCTATAAAGGCTTTCGTTCCGCTTCATATTTGCCGAAAACGTGATGCTAAGCACGAAGGCGAACCGCAGGCGGGCGAATTCCTTGTACTCATTTCGAGAAAAAATCAAATGCCATTCATCCGGACCGCCCTTGCGCAAGACACCTCGCCCGAGCAGCGGCAAGCCATCGTCATGGGCGTGCATGAGGCCCTGGTCGACGCGATCGGGATGCCATCCGATGAACTGTTCAATCTGGTGTCGCACTACGCGCCAGAGCAGTTCTTCTGCAGCCGTAGCTTTAACGGTATCGCCCGCTCGGAGCGCGTGGTGGTGATCGAGATCACCATGCGGCGCGGCCGTAGCGATGCGATGAAGAAAAACCTCTATGCCGGTATTGCACACAATCTGGAAGCAGCCGGTGTGTCGCGTAAAGACATCTTTATCTTTGTCCACGAAAACGACTACTCCGACTGGTCGGTCGGCAATGGGGCTTTCGCAATGGTGCTGGGGCAGCAGCGCGGCGAGGATTGTTAAAGGAGTGTTCGATCGCGCCAACGCAGTCTTAAACCCGGCCGGGCAACGGCAGGTGTTGCCCATCCCTCGCGCGCGCCGGCTGCGAGGGCACTACTTCCAAAGCACCCAACGGCCTTTGCCGTCCAAGCTGGCATATGGGTCGAACTTGCCGTGACGAATCTCTACCGCCATATAAGCGGCGCTCGCCCGGTCGCCTTTCTCGTCGAATGCGATTTTGCCGGTCGCACCGTTAAAGCTTTTGAGCGCATGCAGCGCTGTCACGATATCCGCGGGCTTGGTCGACTTCGCATTCTTGATGGCCTGCGCGGTCACGCCGATCGCATCGTATTCATAAATCGAATAGGGGCCGGGCCCGCGCTTGTAGGCGGCCTCGTATGCCGCCGAGAACTGGTGCGCACGCTCGCTCTTGAAAAATGCGGGCAAGGGCGAAGTGGTCACGATCATGCCCTCGACAGCTGCGCCGCCCGTCTGGATCAACGACGGATCCGCTGTGCCGGAACTCATGAAGGACTTGATCGGTAGGCCGAGCGCGCGTATGTCTTTGGCCAAGGCCGCAGCTTCGGGATAATAGCCGGTGAAGTAGAGCACGTCTGGCTTTGAATGTCCCGCCGCGACGGCGATGTCCCGGTAATCGCGCTGCCCGGGTGTGAGCGCCGCGTCGTAGACGACCACGATGCCGTTTCGCTTAAGTGCCGCGATCGTATCCTGCGCAAGCCCCTGGGAATAGGTCGAACCGTCGTTGATGACGGCCGCGCTTTTCGCATGCAGCACACCGGACATAAAGCTGGCGACATAACCGCCTTGCGCGTCGGCCCGGCCGATCGTGCGAAACACGCTGGTCCAGCCATGTTCGGTCAATTGAGGGCTTGTCGACGCATCGAGCACATACGGAATGCCCGCTTCATGCAATACGTTGAGCTCGGGCAACGCCGCGCTCGAACAATAGCCGCCGGCAACGGCTGCGACCTTCGCGGAAACGAGTTCGCTCGCCGCTGTCGCCGCCTTGTCAGGATTGCAAGCATCGTCTTGCTGGACCAGTTCCAGCTTCTTGCCGAGCACACCGCCGGCCGCGTTGATTTGATTCGCGGCGAGCTGGGCACCGTCGAATATATCGGTGCCGGCGTCCCGGTACGCACCGGAGAGGGGCGTCGGCACACCGATCTTGATGGCGTCCTGCGCTTGCGCGATGTAGGGCACGGACGTCAACGTGAACGCTACAACGATCAACGCCGCGAATGAGAATGACGCGAGACGACGGGGGCTGAACGGCGCATGCCTGCGCCGGCCAGGCGCATGACGTCTGCTTGCATGTCCAACTGTCATCTTGCCACTCCCCACTTTCGACGAACACCGCGCGAGCGCGGGCGATTCTTGCCACACTGTCATGACGCAAATATGGCTTGGGCTGTGCCGCGCTCCAGCGTCGCCCGCTCCGGCGTCGCCCATGCGCGTGCTACCTAAGCCGACGATCTCGATGTCCCCACCCGAGGGGGACTGCTGCGCCCGATCATGGATCGATGTTGCGAGCCCCGCTATAGGCCGTGGATGGTTTTGCTGTAGGAATTGCGCACCGTCTTATCGGACGATTCGCCGGATGCGCTGTCCTTATCCGGCCCTTCGAGCCGAGTGATCGTCAGTGCGGAAAAGGTCGTGCTGCCACCCTCGGCGAACAGGGCAATGCGGTCTGCGTTGCCCGGCGGAAAGATTAGATCGGTGAGCACCACGCGGCCACCGTTCGCGAATACCTCGACTGAACCGCGGTCGATCACGATCTCGAGTTTCACTGCTCCGTGCTCGAGCGGCAGATTGGCGATGTGCCGCTGACTAAAAGTGGCTGAAAAATTCGCGTTGCCCGATTGCGAGCGGTCGAGCGTCAGCGTCTGTTGTGCGGTGTCGTAGGCGATCCTCGTGCCGAGCGCGCCATCCGCTGAGCGCCGGACAATGAGCCCCGCCCGCGCGGCACCGTGCGGCGAGAGCGATAGCGTGATGCGCTGTGCGACGCCGCGAGTCGCGGCCGGCAGCTCGCGCAAAGCCGACGTGACCGATAGATCGCCGAGGCATGTCGCGGGTTGCCGGTTCGCCCATGACTCGAATGAAGCAGCGGGCGTGACGATCAACCGAGGTTCTCCATCGACTGTCTTCAGCGCGAACTCGCGCGGTAAGGTCATGGCGCCGCGCCAGGGGGAGGTTGGTACCTGAGCTGCGTAGTCCCAGTTGCTCATCCATGCCATCGCGACCGGGTGCGCGCTCGGGGCACCGGAAAACGTGCCGACCGCATAGAAGTCGGCGCCGCGATCGACCCAATGGAACCGGGCGGGGTCCGAACCGGCTGGCGCGACGCGCTCGGGCGTGAATGTGCGGCCGTCGAAGTGGCCGACGAAGTACATCGCGCCGGAGCCTCCAGCGATCGACCACGGATTGACGTTGACGATCATGACCCACTTGATCCGTTTCGGATCGCCATCGAGCGGCAGCGGGATGAGGTCGGGCATTTCCCATAGCGCGCCATCGTGCGGTACGCCCGGCTCCGTGAAGTCGCTGAGAAAGGCCCAATGGATCAGATCGTCGGAGCGATAGAGCTTGACCACTTGCGCGTCCGCCACGACCGTCGTCATTAACCAGAACCCGCCCGGCGCGTACCACGAAACCTTCGGATCGCGGAATTGTTTCGATTCCGGATCGAGCGTGAGCACCGGATTGCCGGCGTACGGTTGCCAGGTTGCGCCGTGATCAAGGCTATAGGCGAGCGACTGCGCCTGGGTGCCGGGCGCGTGTCCGGAGCCCGCTTGATAGGCACTCGTGTACAACGCGACGAGGGGCGTGTGGCTGGGCGTGCCGAGGCCAGATGTATTGTGGGTGTCCGCCACGATCGAGCCGGAGAAAATTTCCTCGACCGCGTTGCCGCGCATCGCAACGGGCCGTTCATGCCAGTGGACGAGGTCTGTGCTGGTCGCGTGGCCCCACGACATGTTGCCCCAATCGTTACCGAGCGGATTGAACTGGTAGAACAGGTGATAGACGCCGTTGTCGTACACGAGACCGTTCGGGTCGTTCATCCAGTTGCGTTGTGGGGCGTAATGGATCAAAGGGCGCCATTGCTGAGTCCCGTCGATGGAGGGCGGGGCAGCAGCCGCTGCGGACAGTTGCGTGCCGAACGCACTCGCGAACACCATCGACGCGATACGAAATGGGAAGCGGGAAGCGGAAAATCTCATACGTGGGCTGGGCTTCGGACAGCGAAGCGGGATAAGGGCGCGCAGACCAACCAGCGAGGCGCGCGTGGGGACAGGATTGGGACGAACGGCACACGCCGACGGCATGTGCACAATGCGTGCGGCCACTCGCTGATGAGTGGCCGCGGTGATGGCCGTTGCGGTTATTGCGTGTTGCCGGCTCGGTCCTGCCAGGGTCCCTGCGCAGGCTGATTCGAAGGAATGTCGCCGTATCCGCCGAGACCGCCGTGTCCGTACGTTCGGTCGACCGATGTCGACGTGCCGTGAATGTCGACCTTGACCGTCGGCGCGAGGGTGCCGCCGCGACGTGGGCCAATCGCATCGATGAACGACTCGACGAGGCCGCCCGGCATCACGTAGTGCGAATACGATTGGAACTCGCGCGGATTCTGATTCGGGTCCTGTGCATACGGCGCGCCGGCCGGTGCGGAGAAGTCGGTGGGGTTCCCGAGCACGAGGCCGCTGCCGCCGTTAAGCGGCTCAAAGTCGCTGCGAATGCCGTTGCCGACGAAGCCGTACACGCCGTCGGGGCCATCGACACCGGCCGCCATCGTCGTACGGTGGCTGATCGTGAACAAGTAGTACTTCCCGTCCTTCAAGTAGATCTGCGGACGCTCGGTCTGGTCGTCGACACAGTTCGCCGACAGGATCGGCGGCAGAAACTTCCACTCGGTCAGTTGCGGGTTCGTTGCGACCGCGAGGCCGACATTGGCCTTTTGATACACTGCGCCCGAATTCATCACCGCGTTGAGATCTTCCTTGTAAGGATCGTTCGGCGCGTAGCCCAGATCCGCTTCGGTACAAGTGCGCGCGCCACGCTGGCCGCCCGTGTTGCCTTCGAAGACCATGTAGGTCTTGCCCGGATGCGCGGGATCGGTGAAGACAAACGGATCGCGGAAAGAGAAGTAGGTATTTTGCTGGCCGGTCTGGTAGTACTGGCCTTCCGGCTGCAGCAGTGCCTTGTGATCGTCGAAGCCTGAGAACCAGACGTGTTTGTCGTCGGCGTGGATATGGCCGTCGGCGCGCGTGATGATCGCGATCGGCGGCGTGATGTCGGCGCCGCCGGGGGCGGACCGGTTGAACGACGTCGCGGTGTAGTAGAGGCTGACGTTATCGCCATGCAGGAGGCGCGCCGAGCCCGACCATTCGGCGTTGTTCGTCATCGGCGCCGTGCCGAACACCTTCGCGCTGGCGCCATCGGGGAACAGATGGCCGCCCCAGGTCCAGCCGCCGTTCGCAGGGCGAAGCGCGGCCGGGATGCCCGCACGGCGATAGAAGAAGCCGATCCGAGCGTGCACGTGGCGGTCGTCGAACGTGTAGCCCGCATGCGGGTCTGCTGTGAGCGAGAAGATGACCTCCCAGCCCTTGTAGCTCAGTTGGTTCGCATGCAGATCGGCGAGCGGCCAGGTATCCCACACCCAGACATTCGAGTTGATCAGCGGGAAATCCTGCGGGATGTCGGGCATCGAGAGCGACTGCGGCAGCGAATTTTTGTCGGCGCCTGCGGTGTGCGATTGCGCGACGATCTGGCGGATGTCCGCACGTGTCCATCGCATCGTGAAGTTGCCCTCGGGATCGTAGGCCTGCTGTGTGTGCGGGGTGGGCGTGGGGCCGCTGGCCGTCTGCGCATGAGAAGCCACCGCAAAGGTGGACAGCGCGGCGCCGGCTAGCAGCAAACGTTTGCGATTGGGCGAGCGAAGCAAGGAAAGATTCGTCATCTCGGCGTGGTTTCCAAGTAGGGTGAAAGAAACGTCGGGGTGAATATCGATATCCAAACCGGTTTGGATGCTATTTCAAACCGGTTTGGACGTCAAAAGAAAAATTTTTGACGGTAATCGTTGCTGGGTGGTAATAATTGCTGGAAATGACTTCCACAGGGAGCCCGCAGAGGGAGTGCAAGGAATGACGGGAAAGGTGAACCTGAAGGCGTTGTCGGATGCGCTGGGGCTTTCGCGCACGACGGTCAGCCGTGCGTTGAACGGCTATGAGGATGTCAGTGCCGCGACGCGCGAACGTGTCGCGAAAGCTGCGCGTGAAATGGGCTATGTCGCGGATCCCACCGCGCGGCGGCTGGCGACCGGCCGGGCGGATGTCATTGGGATCGTCTATCCGTTCGGTGGCGACGATCTGGGCGACCCGCGTTTTGGCGAGGTCGTCGCCGGAATGACTGCGCGGTTTGCCGAAGATAATCGCGATTTCATCATCGTGGCCGCGCGGCCGAATGCCGAGTTGGAAACTTACCGGCGACTTGTCGAAGGCAAACTGGTCGACGGGCTGATCGTCGCACGCACGTTGGTGGACGATCCGCGCATCGCCTACCTGCAGTCATGCGCGTTTCCTTATGTCGCGTATGGCCGCACGCGGATCGCGGAGCCCTACGCGTGGTTCGACTTCGACAATGAAGCCGGCGCACGGGATGCCGTACGCCGGCTGATTGGTTTTGGGCATCGGCGTATTGCAATGTTGAGCGCACCGCTTGCTTTGAATTTCGCCGCTCAACGGCGCGCGGGTTTTCATACCGCGATGCATGAGGCCGGTATCGCGCCGGATCCCGCACTGCTGGTGGAATGCGCGTTCACACGCGAGGGGGGGCTGCAGGCGGCGCAAGCGCTGCTCACGCGCAGCGATCGGCCGACGGCGCTGTTCGTCGACAACAATATCTGCGGCGCCGGCGCGTTTCGCGCGGTCGTCGATAGCGGGCTGCGCATGGGGCAGGATATTTCGTTGATTGTTTATGACGGCGTGTCGTCGCCGGACGTAGCAGGTTCACATCGCGTGACGGCCGTCGTCCAGCCAACGGGACAGACGACGGGGCGCTCGCTGGCGAATCTGATGCTCAGGCTGATCGGAGAGGGCGCCTGTGGGCAACAGCTTGAAGCGCCGCTGATCGAGGCAGGGGATACAGACGGTCCCGTGTGGAAATAGCTGTGGCTTGCTGAGACTATAGACATTCTGTCATAGAAGATTTTCCTTACGACATAACAAGGAAATCCAGATTCTCTTCGCTAATACAATGCGTTTCGCGTAGCAAACGTTTGCGATGCGTGCCGTGAGGAGCCAATCGCGACTTCTTCTATGAAACGAGAGAATCTATGGAAAACTCAATGATCGTTCAGCAAACGAAAGACCTCGCACCGATTCGGCATCGTGCTATTGCCGCTGCGGCAATGGTCGCGCTCACGTTTGCGGCCTCGGCGGCGCATGCAAGTCATTCGCATTCACACAAAACTAAGCACTCGAGTTCGCGATCGAGTGGCGCGCAGTCCGGCACAACCGGTAGCGGCGCCGGATCTTCGGCAAGCATCGGCCAACATGGAAGCGCTAACGGAAGCGGCTCCGAAACCGCCGTGCAAACTCAATGGGGCATCGTTTCAGCGCCTGCCGCGCCCACTGCGGTCTGCGGCACGCCGCTTACGGCTTCGTTGAAGCCGGTAGCCGGTTCCCTCGACACGCTCGACGCAGATCCACACCACTCCCAGCCCGATACCGGCCGGATACAGGCGGCAATCGATGCTTGCCCGTCCGGACAGGCTGTCAAGCTCACGATGGGTGCCGCGGGCGAGTCCGCCTTTGTGAGCGGCCCGCTGCGGCTGAAGTCCGGTGTGACGCTTTGGATCGATCGCGGCGTGACCTTGGCCGCGTCGCGCAATCCATCTGATTTCGACAACGGGGTGGGCACGTGCGGCACGGCGACCGTGTCGAAGAAGAAGTCGTGTTATCCGCTGATCCTGGCGAATAACACCGCGGGCAGTGGAATTGTCGGGGAAGGTTCGATCGACGGGCGGGGCGGCAGCCTGCTGACCAGCGGCCCCAATGCAGGCAAGCGGAGCTGGTGGGATGTTGCTTATGAGAACAAGACGCAGGGGCTGAATCAACAGAATCCCCGCCTCGTTCAGGTAACGGGCGGACACGACTTCACGCTGCACGATGTTACGTTGCTCAATTCGCCGAACTTCCATGTGGTGACCGACGGCACGGCCGGCGTGATTGCGTGGGGGATCAAGATCTTGTCGCCAAGTCTCGAGTACAGCGTACCGGGTTATCGATGCGCACCCGGTACGACGCCGAGCGCCAGCACGACGACGGCCACCTGCTTCACGCCCGATACCGTCAAGAATACGGACGGTTTCGATCCGGGACAGTCAAGCAACGTTTTGCTCGCCTATTCGTTTATCAGTACAGGCGATGACGATGTTGCGATCAAGGCGAGCGCCGCGCCCGGCAGCAATCACATGACTTTCGCGCGGAATCATTTTTACTATGGGCATGGTATGTCCATTGGCAGCGAGACGAACGCGGGCGTGCATGATGTCGTTGTAACGGAGTTGTCGGTGGACGGCCACGATTCGCCTAACGGTAACGGCCTGCGGATCAAGTCCGATGCTTCCCGCGGCGGGCTCGTCGATGGCATTCGTTATACCAACGTTTGCATGCGCAATGTCGCGCAGCCGCTGGTTTTCGATCCGTTCTACAGTTCGGCCAGCGGGACGCTCTATCCGAATTTCGCGGGCGTCACGGTGAGCGGGTTCCACTACCTCGGTAGCGCTGCTTATGGTGGTGGGCAAGTCACGTTCTCGGGCTACGAGGAGAACGGACAGAAGAACCCACTCGTCATTACGCTCGACAACGTGGTGTTTGACGGTGCGCAACCGGTTATGAAATCGCTGAAGGCTACGCATTTCACGCTCGGAAGCGGCACTGTGAGCTTTTCGAATGAGATTGTGACTTCGAGTGCGACGGACACGACGATCCAGGGCGCGCCTGGAAATGGAGCGCCTGTTGATTGTTCCGGGGCGTTCGTTCCGTTGACTTCGGTCGTGCCGGGCGCGCCTATTTGAAGACGATGTCCGGTGCTAGCGGTGAGCGGCCGACACGCCTTTTCGGCGGCGTGTCGGCGCGTGGCGAAACGGATTGGTACCCCTGGAATGATGAAGCGACTGTTTCTCGTTGCGCTCGCCGCAACGCATTTCGTGACCTGCGCTCATGCGCAAAGCGACGCGTCGGGGCCGTTCGTCACGCCCGCCGGCAAGATGGAATTCACGC
>NZ_JBQCDN010000407.1:0-18104 GCF_051961175.1 Trinickia sp.
CTGAACGAGAGGGCGCATTCTAGGCGCCTTCCGAACACTACGCAAGCGAAAATTTGAACATCCGCCAAAGAGCCTGCGCGGCTGCATATCGAACCGGGCCGAATGCGGCCGAACTTCCCGCTCGGGCGCGATGTGTTCGCACCCGTACGCCGGCCAAACGCGCGGCGCGGACGACTGTGTGACGGAAGCGTCTAGAATGGAGGGCTCATTGAAACCGACTAAGTCAGCCCCCTATGCGCTCGCGAATCGCTAAACGCCTTCCCCCCGATGCCGACAAGCTGGTCGGCCTCTCCCTCGCGCTGTTCGCGTCCGGCAGCCGAATCGAAGACCGCTTCTGGGAAGCTAAGCTCGATACGCTGCTCGCGAAGATCGTCCGCAACGGAAACCAGACGACGCTCGATGCGGCGCTCGACCATCTGCAGCAGAATCACCCGGATGCATATGGTGCACTCGCCGATATGGCCGAAACACATAGCGAGTCATTCGTCATCGATCATGAGGGCACGCCCTATGAAGCGCTGCTGATCGCAGCGCCGGTACTGGCGTGGACCCGCTACATGATCCCGTCCGGCCCGCTCAAAGGCGACGCGGTCGAGGCGCTGCGCGCGCATCTGCATGCGCACGTACTGGGCGCCAACACGCGCGTCGCGCTCGCCCCGTTCCTCTACAGCATCGATCAACTGCCGCGGCATCACGTCGAAACGTACCGTCTCGCCCAGCAATTGATCCAGGCCGCGCTGAACGGTACCGCCGCGAAAATGAATTTCGGCGACCTCCCCGAAACGTCGCCTATCCTGGCCGATCCGCGCTTTCTGCTCGCCGTGGTCGCCGCGCCGGTCGGCGCGCCGCTCTTCCGCTGGCAGGAAGAAGAAAATGGCGTGCGCATCGAACGCGGCCAGTGCCTCGAACAATGGGCCACGCAAGGCGGCGCCAATCTCGCCAGCGTCCTGCCCGGTTGTGAGTTCGAATGCCTGCTGCCGGACGCCTATTACTCCGCCTGCCGTGACGCCGACGAGCGCGTGCGGCCGCACACGGTGCGCACCGCGATCCGCTACCTGTACGACACCATCGGCGCTACGCCGCAGGATTTGCGCGCCGTGGTCGCCGGCTTCGGCGAACGGCGCATCGACGAATATCGGGTCGGCTTCACGCGCCGCGGCAGTAACGATGTCATCTACGGCGTCGTCTGGCCGCTTTACGGCCGCGAAAACGGCGAGCTGGCCATCGACGAAGAAGCCGAAGACACCGGCGGCCCGCTCGAGGAAATCATCGCACTGCTAAAAGAAGCCGGCGTGACCGATATCCGCCGCCACGCAGGACGCTTCGAGCCCGAGTATTGCGACGACTGCGGCGTCCCGCTCTATGCAGATCCGCTCGGCGAGATCGTCCACGCCGAGATGCCCGAAGACGCGGAACCCGCGCAACCGCACTTCCACTGACCCCTCCCGCCTCCGCTTGCACCGTCCCGCCGCATCACCGCGCGGGACGGTGTCCTATGCCATTCGGATAGCCGCCTCATCGTAAGGAATTTGTCATGATGGCGCGACAGTGCATCGCGGCCGCCGGCGCTCATCCGGCGCCTCGCCTTGCAC
The DNA here is from genome assembly GCF_051961175.1 of Trinickia sp. Classification (GTDB taxonomy): domain Bacteria; phylum Pseudomonadota; class Gammaproteobacteria; order Burkholderiales; family Burkholderiaceae; genus Trinickia. The sequence continues at coordinate 1,593 of NZ_JBQCDN010000407.1, forward strand.
TGTCCGTACCGACTACAAGGAGGCAAAATATGCGGTTCGCAGTTCTCAGTCCGGAAGCCGAACGGCGCGACGGGCTCAAGGCGCTATTGCGGCAAATCGATCGGCAAGCACGGTTTTGCGAGGCTCGCGACTGGATGCATGCGAGCCGTACGATGCGTCGCGTGCCGACAGAATTACTCGTCGTCGACTGGCAGGACCCGATGCGCGCGAGCGCCGTACGCGCGTTGTTGGCCGAATACCCGCGGCTGCGTATCGCCGCGTTCGTCGACGACATCAGCGCCGCGCGCGTCCGCACCCTCGTCGATGCCGGCGTACACGGCGTCATTCCGCGCACGACGCATCCATTGCTCATCGTTCGCCTGCTGGAACTCGTGTTGGCCGGCGGCGTATATGCACCGTTTCTTGCGGAAGCGCAAACCGAGGCCACGGCCCACGCCCGCGGCGCCCTGGCGCCGCCGCTGCCCCGGCGCGGCCTGTCCGCCGATACGCCGCGGCGCAAACGTTTCGCGCCCGTCCTGTCGCCGCGCCAAGAACAGATCATGCGCTGCGTGCACATGGGCAGCACGAACAAGATGATTGCGCGCACGCTCGGCATCAGCGAAGGCACCGTCAAGATTCATCTGGCCAGCATTTTCCAGCAGTTGGGTGCGCCGAACCGCGCGGCCGCCGTCGCCATCTATAACGGCTGGCTCACGCCGCAGCTCGAAGTGCTGCGCGCCGAAGCCCAAGGCGCTCCGAAACCGGTGCTCGGGCGCAGCGGCCCCGTGCCGCTGCGGCGCGCGGCATCGTTCAAGTACCCGTTGCCGCGCCGCGACGGCCCGCTCGATCTGCCTCTCGCCGCCGAACCCGACGTCCCGTTTGGCGGCGCGCCTCCCGGTGCAGGCTGATACGGCGAGAGGGTGCGGCGCTTGCTAGGCTGATAAGAGCAGGGCGAATGGGCCGCCTTTGCGCAGCTCTTTCCCCGTTTCGCAGCCCAACGAGTAATATGGACGCCATGGGCTTCCTCTACACGCCGCTTCCGCTATGGGTCGCCGCCGGTGGCTGGGCCATCGCCGCAGCCGTGCTCGCGCTCGCCCTCGTGCAAAGGCCGTTCCGGCGGCTGCAGGACGGTACGCTCCAGCATGTCTGGCTGGCGATCATCGTGGCGATTTCGGTCCTTTGGGCAACGAACGCGTGGCTCGACGATGGCCCGGTCATGCACCTGCTGGGTGCCACCCTGCTCGTCACACTGTTCGATTGGGCGCTCGCGCTCGTGGCGATGGCGGTCGTTTCAGGGGTGGCGGCCGTCGTCTTCGATGCCGCCTGGCAAGGGGTCGCCCTCACCTTTCTCGTCTACGGCGCGATGCCGGTGGGTGTCTCGGCCTTGTTCCAGCGCGCCTGCATCGCCTGGCTTCCGCGCAACCTGCTTGTATTCATCTGTGCGCAAGGCTTCGTGTCCCCTGCGATCGCCGTGACGGTGGCCGGCGTAGCCGCCGCCGCGGCGCATATCGCACTGCCGCACGGGTCGCCTGCGGTCATCCCGATCGGCTACGCATTCAGCGTCTTCTTGCTGGCCGCCGGCGAAGCATGGTTCACCGGGATGTCGACTGCGCTCATCGCTGTCTATAAACCCACCTGGGTCACCACGAACGATGTGCGCCGCTATCGTCTCGGTGGCCCGCGCACTTAAGAACGAAGGCGGGTGCCGACGTTCAACCGGCAGCGCTTGACACGGCCGCAGCACGCCTGGCGCCAGGCGGCACACGCATCAAATCGGGCAACGCGCGTCGCACTGCCACAGTTCGGCACCGTGAATTGTCAAAAATTATTCATCACGACATTGAACTCCGCCTCCGACTGGGGCATCTTACGTGCCTGTGTCTCAATACTGCATACCGGATGGATAGCTCCAAGTTTTCACGCCGCCTGCGACAGCTCGCAGCACTATTGGCGACTTCGGCGGTTTATGTTCTGCCCTTTGTCGCTACCGCTCCCGCCCGCGCCGATACGATTGATCAGCGCAACGAAATGATCGCCCACTTCGTCAATGACATGCGTGCCGATCCGCTCGTCGCCGATTGCGCAGCGCACGGCAGTTTCGTCGCGAGCACATCGACGGTCATCGATCATGTGGACTTCCCACCGGAGGCGTTCGATTCCGCCCACGCGGAAATCACGCCTTGGCATCAGCCGTTCGACGAAGGCAAGCAACGCACCACCGTCGACAACATCGTCACGGTGGAAGGCCAGGGCATTCCGCGCGAGACATCGCACGAGCCGTATCCAGTCAAGTTTCGCTGCGGCTACGTCGGCACGCAGATGCTCGCCTTCACCTGGAACGATCCCGTCCCGCCGCTGAAGGGGCATACCGAGAGCACGTCGAAGAATAAGGGCAAGCGCCGGCACGGCGGCCATGCGACGGGCCACACGAGCAAGAGCGCAGTCAAGCACTCGACGAGCAAGAAGAAAAAATCTTCGGCCAAGTCCACCGCGAAGCATTGATCGCGGCGGCACTCAGCCGGCCGCTGCCCCTGCCAGGGGCAGCGGGCCGTCAGCCGAAGGTTTCGATCTGACGCAGCACCGCCCCCAGCATCGCCGCCCCAAGCGCCGCGCTGCGCTCGCCGTTCCAGCCCACCCGCTCATCGGGCAAGTTGGCGTTATCTTTGAACGGCATTTCGAGCGTCAACGACAAACACCCGAACGTATGGCCGATGTACTTCGAAGCGAGCTTAAGCGCGTCCTCCCTGTACTTCGAAGCCTCATAGCCGTGCTTGTCCTGGAAGTCGGGGCTGGCTTGCTTGAATGCGTCGATGAATGCCTGCTGCTCGCGTGATTGCTGCTCGGTGAAACTGGGCAGCATCTCGCTGCCGGCGACGAACACGTACGGAAGGGCTTCATCGCCGTGGATGTCGAAGAACATATCGCAGCCGTTCACGTGGATCGCCTCGCGCACGGCGAAGACCTCCGGACTGCGCTCGGCATCGGGCTGCAACCATTCGCGATTCAGGTTCGCGCCCGCGGCGTTCGTGCGCAGGTTGCCGCGCACGCTCCCGTCAGGGTTCATATTCGGGACGATGTAGAAGACGGCGTGCGCGTAGAGCTTGCGTGCCACCGGATCGCCCGACCAGTCGCCCCAGCCCGCCAACCGTTTCACCAACCCTTCGATGAACCACTCGGCCATCGTTTCGCCCGGATGCTGCCGCGCGACGATCCATACTTTCTTTTTCGGCCGCCCCGTGCTCGTTTCGGGCGTGCCCAGCACGAGCAGCGACATCGGCCGGCCCTCGACAGTGCGCCCGAGCTCGACGAGCGTCGCGTGCGGCATCTGCTGCACCGCGCCGAGGAATTCGGAATGCCGCTCTTCGCTGTACGGCTCGAAGTAGGCGTAATAGATCGAATCGAAATCGGGCGTGTGATCGATCGTCAGCGTTTGCCCGTCGTACGACGTCGGCACGCGGAACCAGTTGACGCGATCGTAGCTGGCCATGGCCCGATAGCCATGCCAGCCTTGTGCGAATACGCATTGCGCCGCATTGTCGAATGTCATCACGCAGCGCTCGCCGCGCGCGCCGGAAAGCCGGAAATAGAACCATTGCGCGACATCGGCGTGGCTGTCGCGACGAATGCGCAGACGAATGTCGCCGGCTTGCTCGCAGGAGACGACTTCAATCGCCCCCGCGTCGAAATTGCTGGTGATCGAAAGATTCATAACGTCTCCGGGATCGCTGGGTTTAAATGAATCGGTGAACTAACGACGAAGCGCGGATCGAGCGGGATCAATCGGCGATGCGACGGCGGAATACGAACGTCGCGTCGTTCGACGCCGCGGGATCGAATGCGTACCCTTCGGCAGCGAAATCCTTCAGCTTCTCAGGCACGTCGATCCGCCGCTCGACGGCGAAGCGCGCCATCAAGCCTCGCGCCCGCTTGGCGTGAAAGCTGATGATCTTGTAGCGGCCGCCCTTCCAGTCTTCGAATACAGGCGTGATCACGCGCGCGTCGAGCCGCTTGGGCCGAACGGATTTGAAATATTCGGTGGATGCGCAATTCACCAATACCCGCTCAGCGCCCTTGTTCCGCCGCAACTGCGCGCTAAGCGCTTCGGTAATCCGATCGCCCCAGAACGCGTAGAGATCCTTGCCGCGCGGGTTCGATAAGCGCGTGCCCATTTCGAGGCGGTAAGGCTGCAGTAGATCGAGCGGACGCAGCAGGCCGTACAGCCCCGAGAGCACGCGCACGTGGCGCTGCGCGTAATCGAGATCGGCGGCGGAGAGCGTCTTTGCGTCGAAGCCCTCATAAACATCGCCGTTGAATGCGAGCACGGCCTGCTTGGCATTGTCGGTGCTGAACGTGGTCGACCAATCGGCGTAGCGCTGGAAATTCAATCGAGCCAGCGTATCGGAAATATCCATCAACGATGCGATCTGCTGCGGCGAATAGCGCCGCAATTCGTCGATGAGCTGCGCAGCGTCGTCGACAAAATCGGGGATCGTATGTTTCGAAACATGAGGGGGCGTCTCGTAGTCGAGCGACTTGGCCGGAGACAAAACAATTATCATAAGGGCTCGCCGAAAGGCTCGCCGGCACGCCGTGCCGGGCGGAAGGAAACAAAAGACACGATTGTAGCGAATGCCCCCTACCGATGCCGAAGGCTTGGCGCGCACGCCGCGCGTGGTACTCGATTCCAACGTCTGGATCGATATCCTCGTATTTGACGATCAGGTAGCACGCCCGATTCGCGCCGCCCTCGAGCGCGGCGCGCTCGAGGCCGTCATCGATTCGCGATGCCTGGCCGAGCTGGCTCATGTGCTCGACTATCCACAGTTCGTCGCGCGCGCCGTCGACAAATCGGCCGCGCTGGCGGCCGTTGCCACGCTGGCCACGCTCACCACAGCCGTCACGGCCGCTACCGCCACCACGCTCGAGCAGCCGCCACCCGCGCCTCAGGCCAGCGTGCCGCTGCCTAAATGCAAGGACCGCGACGATCAAAAATTTCTCGAGCTCGCACATCTCGCCAAGGCCGATTGGCTCGTCTCGAAGGACCGCGCCCTGCTTAAGCTCAACAAGCGCACCGCGCGCGATTTCGGCTTTCGGATCACCGAGCCCGCGCCATTCGTCTCGGCCTGTGCGCTGAGTCGCGATCTCGCCGCCGATGTGCCCGGCGGCACGGCCGGACCGGTGCCGGCATGAACTTCGGGTTTGTTATCTTTACCGTTACCGCTCTCGCTTAAAGTCCGCGCCATGAATGCACCGCACGAATCCGCCCATCCGCCCTTCGCCGCCCTTGCCTCGCGTCTGCCGAACGTCGGCACGACGATCTTCACGGTCATGAGCGCGCTCGCCGCGGAACGCGGCGCCGTCAACCTGGGCCAAGGCTTCCCCGATTTCGATTGCGACGAACGGATCGTCGATGCTGTGTCGCGCGCCATGCGCGAAGGCCACAACCAGTATCCGCCGATGGCCGGCGTCGCGCCGCTGCGCGAAGCGATCGCGCGCAAAATCGAGGCGATCCACGGCCGCGCCTACGATCCGCAGACGGAGATCACCGTCACGGCCGGCGCGACGCAAGCGCTTTTGACGACGATCCTCGCCACCGTGCATCCGGGCGACGAAGTGATCGTGCTCGAGCCGACATACGACAGTTATGTTCCGTCGATCGAGCTGGCCGGCGGCAAACCCGTATTCGTGTCGCTCGAGGCGCCCGACTACGCGATCGACTTCGATCAGCTCGCCCGCGCCATCACACCGCGTACGCGCCTGCTACTCATCAATACGCCGCATAACCCGACCGGCCGCGTCTGGCACGCCGACGACATGCGGCGGCTCGAGGACATCGTGCGCAACACGAACGTGTTGATTCTTTCCGACGAAGTCTACGAGCACATGGTGTATGACGGTGCACCGCACCAGAGCGTCGCGCGGTATCCGGAACTCGCTCGCCGCAGCTTCGTCGTGTCGAGCTTCGGCAAGACATTCCACGTCACGGGTTGGAAGGTCGGTTACGTGGCGGCGCCGGCCGCGTTGATGGCCGAGTTCCGCAAGGTCCATCAGTTCAACGTCTTTACCGTGAACACACCGATGCAGATGGGTCTGGCCGCGTATCTCGCCGATCCTGCGCCATACGTCGAACTTCCGGCGTTCTATCAACGCAAGCGCGACTTCTTCCGCGCAGGGCTCTCGGCAACGCGCTTCAAGCTGCTGCCTTGCGAAGGAACGTATTTTCAATGCGTCGATTATTCGGCGATCAGCGATCTGCCCGAGGAGGCATTCGCGAAGTGGCTGACGACCGAGATCGGGGTGGCGGCCATTCCCGTCTCGGCGTTCTATCACGAGCCGCACGAGTCGGGCGTTGTGCGCTTTTGCTTCGCCAAACGCGAAGCCACGCTTGCCACCGCCCTCGAACGGCTCGCGCAGCTGTGAGGGAAAGCGGTGCGTCCCCCGCCGCACGGGCCCGTCCGGGGTTACGCGCCCTTGACCGCCGCGGCGCGTGCGGCCATCTCAGCTTTGCGGTCGGCCGCGATCCGTTGCGCGGCGGGATGCGCCTCCTCGACCACCTTCACATACGCCTTCCAATCGATGCCGGCATCGAGCAGCATGTCGCGGCCGAGAACGGTCTTCGTCACGAGACCGATAATCGGCAAGCTCACGTACGCGCAGATATCCGCACACGTGAATGTCTCGCCACGAACGTAGGGCGCAAACTTCGCGATCCGCTTGAACCCGTCGATCGTGCGCGTCAGTGTGCGCTCGACGCGCTCCTTCGCCTCATCGCTCGTCATGCGGCCGATCAGCATCTGCAGATACAGTTCGCGCGCGACGAGTTCCACATGCAATTCGAGCACGGCCGCCAACTGGCGCACTTTCGCCGCCTCGAACGGATCAGCCGGGAAAATCGCCTTCTGGGGATAACGCGCGGCCAGATATTCCACGATGACTTGCGATTCGCTTAAATCGCCTTCCTCGGTGCGGATAAACGGTACCTTGCCAAGGGGCGTACGAGCCAGCGTGTCTTCGTCTGTGATGGGTAGCCTCACCGGTACCTCCTCGAACGCGATATCGTGTTCGAGCAGGACGAACTTGACCTTGTTGTAGTAATTCGAAAACGCAGTGCCGTGAAGTTGAATCATTCGTCTCTCCAAGCGAACATCGATTAAGGGCGTCAACGGTGCCGCGCTGGGCAACCGGCATCCGATCAGGGGGGTTGAATAAAACGACCGTGCTATTCTAACCGCTCGTCCGGATATCGGACCTCCAACAATGGCTTGACGTTCCGACTCGCCGCGCGGCATAAGCATCGTCATCGATCAACCAACGAAACGCTGGAACAAGGAGACATCTCATGAGCGCAGAGCTGCTGGCCGGGAGGCCGCCCGAAAGCGAGTCCACCCTCGTCCTGACGCTGTCCAATCCGGGCGCTCGCAACGCATTGCACCCCGACATGTACGCGGCCGGTATTCAGGCACTCGAAACGGCTGAGCGCGATCCTTCGATTCGCGCCATTGTCCTGACAGGTGCCGACGACTTCTTTTGCGCAGGCGGCAACCTGAACCGCCTGCTCGAAAACCGCGCGAAAGAGCCATCCGTTCAGGCGCAAAGCATCGATCTGCTCGCACAGTGGGTGCTGGCGCTGCGCACATCGCGCAAGCCCGTGATTGCGGCCGTGGCCGGCGCGGCGGCCGGCGCCGGCTTTTCGCTCGCGCTCGCCTGCGATCTCATCATCGCGGCCGACGACGCCAAGTTCGTCATGTCGTACGCGCGTGTCGGCTTGACGCCCGACGGCGGCGGCTCGTGGTTCCTTGCACAAGCGCTGCCCCGTGCGCTCGCCACGGAAATCCTGCTGGAGGCCAAGCCTGTCTCGGCCGAGCGGCTGCATGCGCTCGGCGTCGTCAATCGCCTCGTCAAGACCGCTCAGCTGCGCGACGCCGCAATCGCTTGGGCCGACGAACTCGGCCGCGGTTCGCCGAATGCGCAGGCAGGCGTCAAGTCGCTCATCGCCGCGGCGGGCGCGCGCTCGCTGGTCGATCATTTGACCGTCGAGCGCGATGAATTCGTCGCGGCCCTGCATCACGCCGATGCGTTGGAAGGCATCACGGCGTTCCTCGAAAAGCGTCCCGCGCGCTACCGGGCAGAGCGCGCATGACGGGCCTTCGCAACCAGGCCGGTAGACGCAGCCGTTTGGCGACCTGCATCATACAAGGTTGAAAATGCTAATGCTCTTCTCGCCATACCGGCGCTATTGGCGAGCTTAGGGCGAGCTCAGGACCCCCTCGCCTCTGCATCTTCGCTTTTCGTCATCGAACACCTCTCACCATTAGCGGGAGCGTTACATGGCAACGAACGAGCCGGCGGAACCACCCAGCAAGGAACAGGACTACGCGGCGTTCGCCGGGACGCACGCCGTATCGGAACAGCAGCGATTCGATAACGATGCACTCGACGCCTGGCTGCGCGAGCACGTGGCCGGTTTCACCGGCCCGTTGACCGTCGAGCAATTCGCCGGCGGCCAATCGAACCCAACATTCAAGCTCATCACACCTTCGCGCAGCTATGTCATGCGCGCCAAACCGGGACCCGCAGCCAAGCTGTTGCCGTCGGCCCACGCGATCGAGCGCGAGTATCGCGTCATGCATGCGCTCTCGGGCACCGACGTCCCCGTCGCCGAAATGCTCACGCTGTGCGAAGACGAAGCGGTGATGGGCCGCTCGTTCTACGTGATGGATTACGTCGAAGGCCGCGTGCTATGGGATCCGTCGTTGCCCGGCATGGCGCCGGCAGAGCGCGCGGCGATTTTCGACGAAATGAATCGTGTCATCGTGGCGTTGCATTCGCTGAATCCGGCCGCGGTCGGTCTTGCCGATTACGGCAAACCCGGCAACTATCTCGCGCGCCAAATCGCGCGCTGGAGCAAGCAGTACGTGGCGTCGGAAACGGAGCCGATTGAGGCCATGCATCGTCTCATCGATTGGCTGCCGATGCATCTGCCGCCCGATACCGGCGAGCATGTGGCCGTGGTGCACGGCGACTATCGCCTCGACAATCTCATCTTCCATCCAAGCGAGCCGCGCATTCTTGCGGTACTCGATTGGGAGCTGTCAACGCTCGGCGATCCAATCGTCGACTTCGCCTATCACTGCATGGCCTGGCACGTCGACCCGGTACAGTTCCGCGGCATTGCGGGCCTGAGCTGGGAAACGCTTGGGATCCCGGACGAGCGGGGTTACGTCGATCGGTACTGCGAGCGCACGGGCTTTTCGATTCCCGGCGATTGGAATTTTTATCTCGCCTTCAACATGTTCCGCATCGCGGCGATCCTGCAAGGGATCATGAAACGAGTGACCGTCGGCACCGCGTCGAGCGCGCAAGCGGTCGACGCCGGGCGGCGTGCGCGGCCGATGGCCGAACTCGCCTGGTCGTACGCACAGAAAGTGCCATAACGGTCGCGCTTATTCACCCTCACATCGTCAGCACCGGCAAGCGCGCCGTGCGCGAGGCCGTCATCATCGCGAGGACGCAAATGAATTTCGATTACACCCCGAAGGTCCAGGCTCTGCGCGCGAAGTTGCTCGAATTCTTCGACGCCCACATTTATCCGAACGAGCGCGCATTCATCGAAGAAGTCTCGCGCAACCGCGCCGCAGGCAATGCATGGGTGCCCACCGAGCTCGTGGAGACGTTGAAGGTGCGCGCCCGGGAAGCGGGCCTATGGAACTTGTTCCTGCCCGACTCTCCTCGTGGCGCCGGGCTGACGAATCTGGAATACGCGCCGCTCGCGGAGATCATGGGGCGCGTGCCCTGGGCACCCGAAATCTTCAACTGCAACGCGCCCGACACGGGCAACATGGAAACGCTCGAACGCTATGGCTCCGACGAGCAAAAGCGGACGTGGCTTGTACCGCTGCTCGACGGCACCATCCGCTCGGCATTTTTAATGACGGAGCCCGACGTTGCGTCGTCCGATGCGACGAACATCGAAACACGCATCGAACGCGATGGCGACACGTACGTCATCAACGGCCGCAAATGGTGGTCCTCGGGTGCCGGCGATCCACGCTGCAAGGTCTACATCGTCATGGGAAAGACCGACCCGCACGCACCGAAGCATGCGCAGCAGTCGATGATCCTCGTGCCCGCCGACGCGCCCGGCGTGACCGTCCATCGTCCGTTGCACGTATTCGGATACGACGATGCGCCGCATGGCCACATGGACATCTCGCTCGAAAACGTGCGCGTGAATGCGTCGAACATCTTGCTCGGCGAAGGCCGCGGCTTCGAGATCGCCCAAGGCCGACTGGGGCCGGGGCGCATCCACCACTGCATGCGCCTCATCGGCCTCGCCGAACGCGCGCTCGAACTGATGTGCAAACGGGCCTCCGCACGCATTGCATTCGGCAAACCGATCGCCGCGCAAACCGTCACGCAGGAACGCATCGCCGAAGCCCGCTGCATGATCGAACAAGCCCGGCTGCTGACGCTGAAGACGGCCTACATGATGGATACCGTCGGCAATAAGGGGGCGCGCGGCGAGATCGCGATGATCAAGGTGGTGGCGCCGAACATGGCTTGCCAGGTCATCGATTGGGCGATCCAGGCGCACGGCGGCGGCGGCATGTGCGACGATTTCCCACTCGCCTACGCGTACACCTGCGCGCGCACGCTGCGCTTCGCCGATGGTCCCGATGAAGTGCATCGCAACGCGATCGCGAAGCTCGAGTTGGCGCGCTATATCCCCTCGGCACACTGAGCCGTCGTCGCCGCGCGCCGGGACGAGATGCAGACGCCGACGGCTTGCCCCATACCCGTATCGCCGTCATGGCCTTGCTCCAGGCCGCCAGCAACAACCGGCGATCCATGCTAATTTCCGCGTGCATCGGCGCCGCGCGGTGCGGCGCCGGCAAGCACCAGGAGCCGCGATGATCGACGTCTACAGCTGGGCCACGCCGAACGGCCACAAAGTTCACATCATGCTCGAGGAAACCGGCCTCGAGTACCGCGTTCATCCGATCGATATCGGCGCCGGCGATCAGTTCGAGCCGGCGTTTCTGGCGATCAGCCCGAACAACAAGATTCCGGCGATCGTCGATAGCGACGGCCCGAGCGGTCAACCGCTATCGCTGTTCGAGTCGGGCGCCATTCTCGTCTATCTCGCCGAAAAGACCGGCAAGCTCTTGCCGGCCGATCCTGCCGGCCGCTATGCGACGTTGCAATGGCTGATGTTTCAGATGGGTGGGCTCGGGCCGATGTTGGGTCAGACGCATCATTTCCGCATCTACGCGCCGCAGCAGATCGAATACGCGGTGAACCGCTATACGAACGAGGCGAAGCGTTTGTACGGCGTCATGGATACGCAACTTGGCAAGTCGGCTTTCCTCGCGGGCAACGACTACACAATCGCGGATATCGCCGCGTTCCCCTGGACACGGTCCTGGCAAAACCAGGGAGTGGATCTGGCAGAGTACCCGAACGTCAAGCGCTGGCACGAGGCGATCGCCGCACGTCCGGCCGTGCAGCGCGGCGTGGAAGTGCTGGCATCGGCGCGGCGCGCGCTGACCGACGATAAAGCGAGGGACATTCTGTTCGGGGCAACGCAGTACGCGAAGCATTAAAGCGCGCTGATCAACGGCGAGACAGCCGTCATACCGCTGCGCCGCCTGGCGCCTGCGGATGCCGCAGCCCGAACATCACGTTCGAGCGCACGGTAACGACGGTTTCGCCGTCTTGATTAATCCCTTCCCACAACGTGGTCACGATGCCGCGATCGGGCTGGCTCTTTGAAACGCGCTTGGCCAGCACCGAGTTGTACATGCGCAGGCAATCGCCGGGCCGCACGGGCTTCAACCAGCGGATTTCGTCGATACCGGGCGAGCCGACCGAGGTGGATCCCGTCAACCGATTGCGCACGAGCATGCCCATCATGACGGAGCATGTATGCCAGCCACTCGCAATCAACCCACCGAACGGCGAAGCCTGGGCCGCTGCATCGTCGACATGAAACGGCTGCGGATCGAAGCGTTCGGCGAATTCGACAATCTCCTCGACCGTGAACGTATGCGTGCCGACTTCGTCACGCGAACCGACTTCCAAATCCTCGTAGCTGATCCCCATCCGGCAGTTTCCTATCGTTCTATTGCCCCGATGCCCGATCGTCAAATCGCCCTGTCGTCCTATTGCAACGACTCTTTCGGCACACAAGCGCCGGGCACCGCCATCACTTCAATGCCTTCATCGACCAGCGCCCGTGCATCCTCGGGCGTCGTCACACCGCGAATGCTGCGTGCCGGTGCCTCGTTGTAATGAATGCGGCGGGCTTCCTCGGCGAAGCGATCGCCGACGTTTTCCGCATTGCCCACGACCTCGCGCAGCATCCGCAACGCCATGGCTTCGAACTCCCGGGCCCGCTGCGCAACCTGCGCAACGCCTTCCGGCTGACGGCCCTCGCCTGCCTGAGCGCCTTGCGGACCTTGTGGACCTTGCTCATCGCGCGCTTGCGCCCCGCCCTGCCGAGTCCGCGTCGCCCCCGACAAATTCAGGCGCGGCGCCGACGGCATGCGGCTGACTTCCGTTGCCGAGCAAATCGGACATTCGATCAATTTGCGTGACAACTGCGATTCGAAATCACCATCGGAGCCAAACCAGCCTTCGAAACGATGACCGAGCGGACACTGTAAATCGAGAACCTTCATGCTGAACGTCGAACGAATGGGCTGGTGCCTGTTCATGCCGCTTCCAGGCAACGCACACTTTCTTGTTGAAAATCGAAATGGGCGCGCTGGCCCAAGGCCCGTTGATAGATGCCCCCAAGGGTGTGTTCACGCCCACTCCCGGGTCATGAACGCGCCCTAGGGCCTGTTCACGCTAATTCCAGGCTTGCCAGTGTAGCGCAAACGGAGCGAACGGTCGTTCTCCTCCGTTTGCCTGCATTTTATGAGCCGGCGCCCTCATCCTCCGCACCGGGCATGACCGGAAACGGGGGTTCTCTTCGATCGGGTTGCCAGGTTCCGGACAGCACCTTTTCGAGCCAAAAGTGCCCGATGATCGTCTTCACGTCGGACACTTCACCCGTGCGGATCCATTCACCCATCTGCGTCACGTCGGCCGTAAAGATTTCGAGAAATTCTTCATCGTCGAGTTCCTGCCGGCCGGCGGTCAGCCCACGGGCCAAAAAGATATCGATGAACTCCGTCGAATAGGAAATGATCGGATGGATACGCGTGAGGAACGTGAATTCGCGCGCCGAATACCCGGTTTCCTCGCGCAGCTCGCGTTCGGCGCAAGCCAGTGCGCCTTCGTTCGGATCGAGCTTGCCCGCCGGGAACTCGATCATGACCTTCCCAATGGGATAACGGTACTGCCGCTCCAGCAGGACCCGGCCGTCATCGAACAGCGGAATCACCATGACGGCGCCCGAATGCACGACGTATTCGCGCGTCGTCTGCTTACCATCGGGCAAGCGGATCGTATCGCGTTTGACTTTGAGGAAATTGCCGTCGTAGACGGATTCGCCGCCCAGGCGCGTTTCGACCAGCGACGCGTCATGATGCGGCGAACGGGGATCGGACGATTCGGCCATCGCACTGCCTCCGGGGAGTAGCCGACGGCCGCCTGACCGTCAGCGACGTTTGACGAGATATTGAAACGTAAAGCCGGGGAACGCGAACACGACGAACATGCTGAACGTGATCGCGTAGAACTGCCAGCCTTGATCGAAACGGTTGCCCGCGCGCGCTTCGAGCGCAAAACCGATGATACCGATCGCAAAATACAGCACGATCATTTCGGCTATGCGAATCCACGCGCTCTTTTTCACCGCGCGCAGCGGCACCAGGGCGAACAGCCGCTGGTTAAAGAACGGCACGTTGGCGCCAACGAGCGCCAACAGCACAATGAACCAGCCTGCCGCCGACATCAGAGGAGCAGCGTGTGCTGAACCGCATTCAGGCACAGCGTCATAAGCGGGCCCGGCACGAGACCGAGCACGACCACGGCGACGCCGTTCAGCACGAGCAGCCAGCGGCCCGACAGATCGCTTTCGAGCGGCGACGTATCTTGCGGCGCATCGAAGTACATCAGCTTGACGATCCGCAAGTAGTAGAACGCACCGAACAACGACGTGATCACGGCCAGCACGGCGAGCCAGGTCAGGCCGGCGTTCACCGTCGACTGCAGCACCGCCAGTTTCGCGTAGAAGCCAACCGTCGGAGGAATACCCGCCAACGAGAACATCATCGCCATCATGACGAAGGCGAACACCGGGCTGCGTTTGTTCAAGCCCTTGAAGTCGTCCAGCGTATCGGCTTCGAAATCGCGGCGCGCGAGCAACATGACGATGCCGAACGAGCCGAGCGTCGTCAGCAGGTAGATGATGCTGTAGAACATCGCCGAGCTATAGGCGCCGGCCATGCCGTCCGCCTTGCCGTCCACCACGCCCGAAAGCAGGCCGAGCAGCACGAAGCCCATGTTCGAGATGGCCGAGTACGCCAGCATCCGCTTGACGTTACGCTGCACGATGCCGGTGATGTTACCGACGATCAGCGACAGCGCAGCGAAGATCGTCAGCATCTGCTGCCAATCGCCAGCCAACGGGAGCATGCCCATCACGAGCAAGCGCAAGCCCCAGGCGAAGGCCGCAACCTTCGGGCCGCCGCCGACGAGCAGCGTCATCGCCGTCGGCGCACCGTGATAGACATCGGGCACCCACATATGGAACGGCACCGCACCCATCTTGAACGCGACGCCGGCCACGACGAAGATCACGCCGAACAACAGCACCGTGTTGTTGATGTGACCCGATGCGATCGCCTTGAGCACTTCGTTCAGATCGAGCGAACCCGTCGCGCCATAGAGCATCGACATGCCGTACAGCAGGAAGCCGGAAGCCAGTGCGCCAAGCACGTAGTACTTCATCGCCGCTTCGTTCGACTGCGACGCATCGCGACGCAGCGCGATCGCCGCATACAGCGACAGCGACATCAACTCGAGGCCCAGATACAGCGTGAGGAAGTTGCTGCCCGAAATCATGACGAGCTGGCCGAGCAGCGCGAACATGCCGAGCAGGAAGAAATCCCCGCGGAACAGGTTGCGGTGTTCGAGGTACTTGCGCGAATAGACCATCGTCACCGCGTAGCCGATCGACACCACGGCCTTCATCGCACTTGCAAAGCCGTCGACGACGTACATGTGCGAGAAGAAGTAATGCGGCTGCGGATCGAAGACGAGCGCGACGAACCAGACGCCCGAGATGATCGACGAAAGTACCGCGATCAGGTACGTCAAGCGCTTGCCCGACTCGCCGGCGAACGTTTCGTTCAGCCATGCGAGGACGGCAGCCGCCATCAGCAGCCCATCGGGCAACAAGAGAGACATAGAAGCGTTTTGCATGATCTTTTCGTTGCTCCGCTCGGCGTTACTGAGACACCGGCAGCTTGGACTGCGCGACGTGAGTCAGGAGGTTGTCCACGGAAGCGTGCATCACATCGGTGAAGGGCTTCGGATACACGCCCATGAGCAGCGTCAGCCCGGCCAGCACGCCGAGAATCAGATATTCGCGGCGGTTGATGTCCTTCAGTTCCTTCACGTGCTCGTTCGCCACGGCACCGAAGTACACGCGCTTGTACATCCACAGCGTGTACGCGGCACCGAGAATGAGCGTGAACGCCGCACCGAACGCGATCCAGAAGTTGAACTGAACCGCCGCGAGAATCACCATGAACTCGCCGACGAAACCCGAGGTACCCGGCAGGCCGCAGTTGGCCATCGAGAACAGCATCGTCAGCGCGGCGAACTTCGGCATGACGTTCACGACGCCGCCGTAATCGGCGATCTGACGCGAATGCATACGGTCGTACAGCACGCCGATGCAAAGGAACATCGCGCCCGACACGAAGCCGTGCGAGATCATCTGCACGATCGCGCCTTCGACGCCGAGCTGATTGAAGATGAAGAAGCCGAGCGTGACGAAACCCAGGTGCGCGATCGACGAATACGCCACGAGCTTCTTCATATCCGCTTGCACCATCGCCACGAGGCCGATGTAGATCACGGCGATCAACGACAGCGTGATGACGACGGGCGCGAGTGCATGGCTTGCATCGGGGGCGATCGGCAGCGAGAAGCGCAGGAAACCGTACGCGCCAAGCTTCAGCATGATCGCGGCCAGCACAACGGAGCCGCCCGTCGGCGCTTCCACGTGGGCGTCAGGCAACCACGTGTGCACCGGCCACATCGGCACCTTCACCGCGAACGCGAGGAAGAACGCTATGAATAGCAGGATCTGCGGCGTCATCGCGATCCGCGCACCCTGCCATGCCGCCAGATCGAACGTGCCCGTCTGGACGTACAGATAAATCAGCGCCACCAGCATCAACAGCGAGCCGGCCAGCGTGTAGAGGAAGAACTTGAACGCGGCGTAAATCCGGTTCGGGCCGCCCCACACGCCGATGATCAGGTACATCGGGATCAGCGTCGCTTCGAAGAAGACGTAGAACAGCAAGCCGTCCGCAGCCGAGAACACGCCGACCATGATCCCCGAGAGGATCA
>NZ_JBQCDN010000408.1:0-4750 GCF_051961175.1 Trinickia sp.
CAAGCTGACGCCCTTGAGCGCTTGCAGCGCCTTATAGCGCTTCTTGACGTTGCGGATTTCTATCGCTGACATGGATGTGCGCGGCCGTTATCGGCGGCGCGCCTTCGTTTAGACGTGATTCGTGCCCCGGACGGGTGCCCGGACTGATGTCCGATTGCTCGGCACGATCGGGCGTGGGGTTGACGCCGCCAATGGCAAACGCCGTGCCGATCGGCTGCCCGAAAAACGGTTGATTATAGGCTAAGTCGGGATTGCCCACCGGGCTCAGCGGCCGGCGCCGGCGGATGCGGTCTTTCGGCACCGGCTCGCCACATCGCCGCGGTCGAGGCGGCGATGCGCGGTACCGTGGGACACGGGTAAGCGAAGACGAATGCGCGCCGCTGGGGAACGCCAGCTATGTGCTATTTCGCGCTGGCGGGAGCCGGAGCAGCCGTGCGCTGCGCCGTGAAGAGGGCGTCGATGCCATAGACCTGCGCAAGACTGGCCAGGCCGGCCGGCACGTTCAAGACAGCGAGCGCGTTACCGCGCGCCTGCGCGGCGCGGCGCCACGCAAGCAGCACGGCCAGGGCCGACGAATCGAATTGCGTCAGCTGCGCGCAATCGACCGCCGTCGCGCCCGCTTCGATTCGGGCCAGACCGGCCGCGAGCGCGCTCGACGCGCTCGCGTGCGTGAGCGTCGCGCCTATGGCGAAACGGCTCGTCTCGCCGCTCATGACGGTTGCTTGCCCGCAGCGAGCTGCTGGTTGCGCTGCGTCAGGAACTGCAGCAGGCCGTCCACACCGCCTTGGTTGATCTTCTCGGCGAATTGCTGTTGATACGCCTGAATCAGCCATGCGCCGGCCACGTTCAGGTCGTAGACGCGCCAGCCTTCCGGCGTCTTATACAGGCGGTAGTCGAGTTCCACGGGCTGGCCGTTGTTCATGACGGAAGAGCGCACGACGACGTCGGTCGCGCCCGGATCAGCCCGGAACGGCTTGAACTGCACGGTCTGGTCACGCACCTGCGACAGCGCGCCCGAATACGTGCGAATCAGCAGCATCTTGAATTGCTCGACCATTTGATCGCGCTGCTCCGGCGTGGCGGTGCGCCAGGCGCGGCCCATCGCGAGCTGCGTCGTACGGCGGAAATCGGTGTACGGCAGGATCTTTTGATTCACGACCTGCGTGATCTTGTTGATGTCGCCGCTCTTGATGCTCGAGTCGCTCTTGATCTGGTCGAGCACCTGGCCCGTCACGGTCTTGATCATGCCGTCGGGCGAATTGGTGTCGACACCTTGCGCGAAACTGCCCGCGCTGAACGAAAGCAACGCCGAAAACAAAGCAAACCAGAAGAATTTTTTCATCGTCGATCCTTAAATTTCACGGAACCGGAGTTCGAACTCAGCATGCCACGCAAGTTCGAGGCCGGTCCTACATCGGCGGCAACATTCGTTTCGAATCGTTACGGCCCTTGTCTAATCGAAGCGCGGTGTTCAGCGCGGCAGGTGAAGCGATGGCAAACCGCCACGAGGCGGCGGCACATACTGCTGGCCGGGCACGGTCTGACCGTCGCCGTTCGTTTCGCTGGCCGGAGCCGGGGCCTGAGCAGGCGCCGCGGTTGCACCCGGCGCCGAAGCGGCTTCCGCGCCCGAAGCCGCGGCCGGCTGCGAACCGTCATCGTACTTCGGCAGCGACTCGTCGTAATTGGGGACGTTGTCGGCGCCGTCGCCGCCCGTGATCAGGAACTGGCGGCGTTGCAGATAGGCATTGCGAATGAACGAGTATTTGTCGATCGCGGCGCCCGAGAGAACGTCGACGGTCGTCAGGAGATTGGCACGCGTATTGACGAGATTCACGCCGTACAGCGCCCAGCTCACGCTCGACGGACTCACATAGCTGAGCGGATTGCCGTAGTAATCGACGGCGAGCCCCGCCGCGTCGCGCACCGTGCTCGGGCCGAGCAGCGGCAACACCAGATACGGGCCCGACGGCACGCCGTAGTGGCCGAGGGTCACGCCGAAGTCGGCCGAATGCTTGGGCAAGCGCGCCGCCGTGGCGACGTCGAACAAGCCGCCGACCCCGAACACCGTATTGATGACCACGCGCATGACGTCGCCCACGCCATCGGCGATCTTCAGCTCGAGCAGTTCGTTCGCGGCAACGTAAACATCGCCGATGTTCGAGAAGAAGTTCGTGACACTGGAGCGGACCGGCTGCGGCACCGCCCACGCATAACCCTTCGCGACGGGCTTCAGCGCGTAGGTATCGAGCGTGTCGTTGAATTTGAACACGGTCCGGTTCAACCCCTCGAGCGGATCGCCCGGCGTTGGCGTCTGGACGGACGCGCAGCCGGCCAATGCCGCGGCGGCCAGAGCAAGCGCCGTATTCTTGGCGCGCGTGATTCGCATTATTGTTCTCCGTTGACTCACACTGGTCTGTAATTCGATCAATTGCCGGCGCTCGCAGCGGCGGGTGCGCTCGCCGCTGCCGGGGTACTCGGCACCGGTGCCGGTGCCGGCACGGGAGCCGGTGCGGCTTTTGCCCCGCCCGCATCGGCCGCCTTGCTGTAAAGGAACGTCGAAATCAGGTTTTCGAGCACGATGGCCGATTGCGTCATCGAAATCGTATCGCCAGCCTTCAGCATTTCGCTGTCGCCGCCCGGCTCGAGCCCGATGTATTGCTCGCCGAGCAGCCCCGAGGTCAGGATCTTCGCCGACGTATCCTTAGGGAACGGGTACTGTTTATCGATATCGATCGTCACCACGGCTTGATAGCTATTCGTGTCGAAGCTGATCGCCCCTACGCGCCCGACGGTCACCCCCGCGCTCTTCACCGGTGCGCGCGGCTTCAAGCCGCCGATATTGTCGAACTTGAGCTTGACGGGATAGGTCGCCTCGAACGACAGCGAGCTCATGTTGCCGACCTTGAGCGCCAGAAACAGCACGGCGATCAAGCCCAGCAGCACGAACAAGCCGACCCAGAAGTCGAGAACAGTCTTTTTCATCGTCATTCCAACAAAGAGAAATTGGCTTTAAGCGGGCGCGACGCCAAATGCGTCAGCTGAACATCAGCGCCGTCAGCAGGAAATCGAGACCGAGTACGGCGAGCGAGGCATAGACCACCGTGCGGGTAGTCGCGAGCGACACGCCCTCGGGTGTCGCCTTCGCCTCGTAGCCCTGGAACAGCGCGATGAACGTCACCGCGAAGCCGAACACAATGCTTTTGATGACGCCGTTGCCGACATCGCGCCAGACATCCACCCCGCCTTGCATCTGCGACCAAAACGCCCCCGCATCGACGCCGATCAGCAGCACGCCCACCACATAGCCCCCGAGCACGCCCACCGCACTGAAGATCGCCGCCAGAATGGGCATGGCGATGATCCCGGCCCACATCCGCGGCGCGAGGACGGTAGCCACGGGATCGACGGCCATCATTTCCAGCGCCGTCAATTGTTCGCCCGCTTTCATGAGGCCGATCTCCGCCGTGAGCGAAGTACCGGCTCGGCCGGCGAACAGCAGCGCCGTCACGACGGGCCCGAGCTCGCGCACGAGCGAGAGCGCGACAAGCAGCCCGAGCGCCTGCTCGGATCCATACCGGTTCAGCGTGTAGTAGCCCTGCAGGCCCAACACGAAGCCGACGAACAAGCCCGACACCGCAATGATGATGAACGAGTAGTTGCCGACGAAGAAAATCTGCTTGATGACGAGCCCGGGCCGGCGCAGCAGCCGCAGCCCTTCTAAAACGATGCGCAGGAACATCCGCGTCGCGTAACCCGTGCGCAGAATGCGCCCGATGACCCAATGTCCGAGTGCGCCGATCATGGCCGCTCCCCTAAACCGAAATCCGCCGCGAGCGTCGCTTGCGCCGGGTAGTGGAACCGGAACGGGCCGTCGGGGGCGCCATCGATGAACTGCCGCACGGTCGGATCGACCGATTCGCGCAACTGCGCGGGCGTGCCGTGGGCCAGCACCGAGCCGTTGGCAAGAAAGTAGACGTAATCGGCGATCGCGAACGATTCGGGCACGTCGTGCGTCACGAGAATCGAGGTGGCACCCAGCGCCTGATTCAGCGTGCGGATCAGATTGGCCGTGATGCCCATCGAAATCGGGTCGAGCCCGGCGAACGGTTCGTCGTACATCATCAGTTCGGGATCGAGCGCGATTGCGCGCGCCAGCGCGACGCGACGGGCCATGCCGCCCGAAATCTGCGACGGCGCAAGATCGCGCGCACCGCGCAGCCCCACTGCGTTCAGCTTCATCAGGACGAGATCGCGAATCAGCGCTTCGGGCAGATCGGTGTGTTCGCGCAGCGCGAAGGCGACGTTCTCGAACACCGACATGTCGGTGAACAACGCACCGAATTGGAACAGCATGCCCATCTTGCGGCGCAGGGCATACAGCCCTTCGCGCGTTTGCTTGCCGACATCGCGCCCCTGGAACAGGACTTCGCCGCGGCGCGCCCGTTCGAGGCCGCCGATCAGCCGCAAGACCGTGGTCTTGCCGCCGCCGGAGCCGCCCATGACGGCGACGACCTGCCCGCGCTCGAAGCGCATGTTCAGGTTCGAGAGAACGAGGCGGTCTTCGCCGTAACCGAAGTCGACGTTGCGAAGCTCAAGAATAGGCTCGGAGGATGAAGGCGGCACGAAGCGGACTTTCCTATTACGCGGAAGCGGAATTATAGGGCCTCAGCGATTACCCTGTGTTGACACGACCACGACCGCCTATGCAACGGTGTGTTGTCTCCGCTCGTCGTCCGTCTGCGTGTTGCGG
>NZ_JBQCDN010000409.1:0-8107 GCF_051961175.1 Trinickia sp.
GGCCGCCGTCAGCATCGTACGGCGCGGCCCCACGTGTTCGAGCCATTTGCCCGCGAACGCAGCCGACAGCCCGAGAAAGACGATCGCCAGCGAGAAGATCCACCCGAGCGTCGTGAGCGACCAATCGTCCGGTGCGGACTGCGTGATGCCGATCACCTTCGTCAGCGGCCCATTGAACACTGAGAACGCGTAGGCTTGCCCGATGCAAAGATGGACGGCCAGCGCGGCGGGGGGCACCATCCATCGCGAAAATCCCGGCTTTGCGACGGTGGCTTGTTTGGACAGGAACGGCGGTGAACCGGTCATGCCGGTTGAATCGGTCGTGCTGCTCACTGGGGTCTCCATCTCATGTCGTTGTCGTTGGAGCGGCCGTTGGCATAGGTGATCGACGGACAGCCGCGCTTGTTGCGCGCTCAACGATATGTAGGGAGATTAGTGCCCGCAATAGGAAACCGAACTGCATAAAGGGTTGTGCCGGATAACGGACGCGCAAGCAGTGCACATGGTGGGAAAAACAAAAAAGCCCGATCCAGGGACCGGGCTTCGATGTTTTCGCGAGGCGGGTGAAAGGGCGCTTTCGCACACATCTTTCAGTATCTCTCGCGATTTTCGGCGCGCTTTATACGCGCATGGGACATTTTGGTTGCGGGGGTAGGATTTGAACCTACGACCTTCGGGTTATGAGCCCGACGAGCTGCCAGACTGCTCCACCCCGCGTCCGTCGAAAGATGAGAGTATAGGGGAAACCTGGATGCGGTGCAACACAAATCGATACCTCGCTCGGCGCGCGAGCCAAATGCGCGGCGCATCTGCGAACGTGGGAGCGCAGGCCGTACGCTAGAATCGCTCCATGAACCTCGAACACGACCTCCAAGCCATTACTCATCAGGAGCACGCGCTCGTCTTTCCGCGATTCGATGCGGCGCGCGCGTGGAAGCTCGGTACGTTCCTGCGCGAGCGGGCGATCGCGCGCAACCATGCGATCGCGATCGACGTGCGTACCTTCGGTGTTCCGCTTTTTTTCTGCGGGCTCGATGGCACGACGCCCGACAATTCGGCGTGGGTGCGACGCAAGAGCAATATCGTCGCCCACTTCCGGCGCAGCTCATATGCGGTGGCGCTGCGCTTGCAGCACACCGGCGCCACGCTCGCGGACAAATACGGTTTGCCGGCCGCCGAGTATGCGGCGGCGGGCGGTTCGTTCCCGATCACGCTGGCAGGCGTCGGCGCAATCGGCTCCGTCACGGTCTCCGGGCTGACGCAGCGTGCCGATCACGAGCTCGTCGTCGAAGCGCTGTGCGCCGAACTCGAACTCGATTTTGCCGAGCTCGCGCTCGACAAGGTGTGACCGATGGGCGGCTCGGGCTACGTTTGGCTGGCCATCGCGATCGTCGCCGAAGTGATCGGCACGTCGGCGCTGCGGGCCTCGGAAGGCTTCACCCGGCTTGTCCCGGCGCTGGTTGTCGTCGCGGGATACGGGCTCGCGTTCTACTGCTTGTCGATGACGCTCAAGTCGATGCCGGTCGGTATCGTGTATGCCATATGGTCCGGAGTCGGCATTGTGCTGATCACGCTCGTGGCCATGGTGCTCTACCGGCAAATCCCCGATCTCGCGGCGGTGGCGGGGCTGTCTTTGATCGTGGCCGGCGTCGTTGTGCTCAATCTCTTTTCGAACATGCAGGCGCACTGAGGTTTGCCCGGATTGGGGGCCTCTCAGCGGCTGCGGTTTCGATCGACTTCGACGCGGATGCCGGCTTGCGCCACGGTTCGCCGGCTCGCTTCGCCCCCGGGCGTCGAGGCGTCTTCCCATAGGCTGATGGCGCGCGGCAAGTCGATACCGTTGTGTTCGGCGTAGTCGAACCAGGCGGTCGCCGCGTCGGCCTCGGAGAGCGGGCGATCGTTCAGAAAGTATGAGTCCATGGTGGCGGTGCGGCTCGAAGCGCTGGCAGCCAGAGCGCGAGCAAGAATCGGGCGCGAGCGGGCGCGAGCGGGCGCGAGCGGCCCGATTCCCACACAACGCGTGCGCATGCTACCTTTTGCGTTTCGCGATCATCTTTCCGTTCGCTGCTCATGCCTACGCCCGAACCGATCCCCGTCGCCTGCGACGAGCTGCGCACCCGAGTCGAGAACCGCATCGGTTTCATCGAGCTGAATCGACCCCAGGCGCTCAATGCGCTGTCCCTTCCGATGATTCGCGCCATGCACGAGGCGCTCGACGCCTGGCGCGACGATCCGCAGGTGCTGGCTGTCGTTGTGCGCAGTCTGCATCCGCGCGCGTTTTGCGCGGGGGGAGACGTGCGCTTCTTCTATGAGGCTGGCCGACGCGGCGATGTTGCGGCGCGCGATGCTTTCTTTATCGAGGAATACTCGCTCGATCACGCGATCTTCACCTACTGCAAGCCGTACATCGCGCTGATGGAAGGTGTTGTCATGGGGGGCGGGATGGGCATCTCGCAGGGGGCGCATCGCACCGGCGGCCTGCGCATCGTCAGCGAAACGACGAAGATGGCGATGCCCGAAACGCGCATTGGACTGTTTCCCGACGTCGGTGCCGGCTGGTTCCTTGCCCGCACACCTGGGGCGATCGGGCGCTATCTCGCCGTGACGGGCGCCGCGATCGATGCCGCTGATGCGATCTATGCGGGATTGGCCGATGCATATCTCGATACGTCGGCCATTCCGGCACTGCTTGATGCGCTGGGGACCGCGCGGTTGTCCGATGGGGGCGATGTCCTCGCCTGCATCGAAGGGTTCGCAAGCCAGGCGGCGCCGCCGTTGCCGCCGGGGGCGGGCGGCCGCTCCGCCGCGCTGCCGCTCGCCGTGACACGGGCGTGGATCGACCGGCATTTTTCCCAGCCCGACGTGGCGGGCATCCTCGCGTCGCTCGAGGCGGAGACCGATTCCGGCGCGCGCGAGTGGGCGCAGGAAACGATTCGCGTCATGCGTGAGCGTTCGCCGCTGTCGATGGCCGTCTCGCTCGAAGTCGTCACGCGTGCGGAAGGACCGATGTCCGATTGCCTGCGGCGTGATCTGGATCTGACGCGATCGATCTTCGATCACGGCGATGTCGTCGAAGGCGTGCGAGCCCGGATTATCGACAAGGACGATCTCCCGGCGTGGCGCATTGCGAGTATCGAGGACGTGACGCGTGCCGAGGTCGAGCACATGTTCGTCAGCGCCTGGACGCCCGATACGCATCCGCTGCGTCATTTGCTGGGGTAGGGCACCGGGAGTCACCGGCCGAGGCAGGCGGTCATGGTTCGGCGCGCGTCGAGCAGCAGCGAGCGTTTGCTGTGAGCCACTATGTTTTGTCCGCCGGGACGCTCGGTCAAGATTCGTCGTCCACCGGGCGCATGAAGGCGCGCATGAAAACGAGCGCCCCCCAGCCCCAAACGGCATTCGCCGCGAAGCCCACCGCGAGCCGCGGCAGCATGTTGCCGCTGGGCCAGATGCCGCGCGCCGGATCCACCATGAACACGCGCGCCGCGGTCAGCACGATCCCGCCGAAAACAAACGCCTGGACCCACGGCGCCGCCCGCTCGGGCGCGACGCGCAGCAGCCACGCCATCAGCACGGCCCACGCGGCGCCCCAGATCGCATTCGCGATGAACTCCGGGATGCCGAGCGGCAAGAACGGGTCCGTCGAAAAGCCCGTCTGGGCGATCAAACCGGCCGCATGCAGCAGCCCGAGCGTGGCTTCCCGGAAGAACAGCGCGGCGAGAAATCCAGAGACGAAAGGCAGAATGAATTTTTGCATGTAGGGTGCGGCGAACACGTCCATGCGGGCCGTTTAGCGCGGCCGTCCGCACGCGTGCGCGTTCGCGAGAAACGGAACGAGCGACATTATAGGCGGGTGTTCGCTAACGCCCGCTCATCGCGGTATTGCGGCGGGCGCGCTGCTCCGAAAGTGCTAAATTGAATTAGCGATTGCATGCCATGAGGAGCGGGCCATGTCCAAATCCTTGAGTCCCGAAGCGGTCGAGGCACTGCGGCGCTTGAACGAAGTCGGTATCGGCCAGGCGCCGCCGCTCGTCTCGACGTCGATTGCCGCCGAATTGCTCAGCGCGGGCCTTGCCGATGAGAACGGCAACGGCGTTATCGAAATCACGTGCGATGGGCGGAAGTATTTGTCCGGGGATTGCGATTAGACGGTGCACCCCAAAGTGCGTCTGCGAACGGGCGGCGGGCGCGTGCTTCGTACGGCTTGGTGCGAAGGCGAAGATACGGTGTTCGGGAGGCAATCATGGAACCGACCGGTATCGACATGGGCGATTACGTGGAGCGTTACCACGGCTTTACGCTCGAAGTCGCGATCGAGCAGGTCATGACGGGCCTGAAATCGCATTATCGTGTGCTGCGGGACAACGAGATCGCGCTCGATTGGCGCCTGGTGCGCGTTGGCGAAACCTGGCCGACGGAACGGCATGCCGCCGAGCGCGCGCTGGACACGGCACGCGCCGCGGTGGACGCCGAACTCGTCTGCGCGTGGCCGCGCGAGTCGTGACGCGGGCCAGTGCGCGTTCGCCGGCTCGCGGCCGCCATGGCTTGCGCTCCGGCTTTCGCTAGGTTGTCGATGGCTCGCGGCTTCCCTCGGCCGAATCGGCCTCGTCCGCATCGCGCGTCTCGGGCAGCGCCGCCCATACCAGCAGTACCGCGAGGGCGCCGGCGGCGGCCAGCGCCATGAAACTGATTGTGTTGCCGAAGCGATCCGAAATGAACCCGGCGGCAAGCGTGCTCAGCGTTGCGCCGATACCGGCCGTCAGTCCGAACAACCCGATGCACAGGTTGTAATGTCCCTTGCCGCCGGCGACGTCGGCCGCGATGAGCGGCAGCATGACGCCGAAGACGGCTGCGCTAATGCCGTCGAGCAGTTGCACGGGTACGAGCAGATAGGGGCTCGAGACGCCGGCGAAGAGCAGCGCGCGCAGAGGCAGTGCCGCAAATCCGAACACGAGCAAGGGGCGGCGCCCCCAGCGCTGCGCCGAGCGCCCGACCCACGGCGACATCGCCGCCACGACCATTTGCGGCACGATAATGCAGGCCGCGATAACGAGCTGAACGTTGTCGGTCATATGCGCGGTCACTTCGCCGGCCGCGAGATTGAGCATCGCCGCGTTCGACAGGTGAAACAGCGCGATGCAAGCCGCGAAGATCAGTACCCGGCGGTCGCGCAACAGCGAGCCGATGCTTTCCCGGTGCTCGGTTGCCGGGGCCGGCGGGGGCGGCGCATCGGGGGCGTGGTTATCGCGCAGTGCGCCGAACGCGGCCCGCCCCGTATCTTCGATCATCGTCAGCGCGATCAGCGCCGGGACGCTCAACGCGGCCGTCAGCCAGAACACGGCGCGCGCCGACGAATATTCGCCGAACGCTCCCATCGCCGCCGCGGCGAACGCGCTGCCGATCGAGGCGAAGCGGGCGTTGCGGCCGAGCCGGTCGCCCAATGCGTGGCGGCCGACGAGCGCGAACGAAATGGCGGCGATCGCCGGCGTCAGCATGCAACTGGCGAAGCCGTGAAACAGCTCGGCCGCGAGCACCGGTAGCAAGGTCGGACTTGCGGCGAGCAGCAAGGCGCACGCCGCGATCGCGAGGATCGCCGCCGCGCCGGCGCTTTTTTTGTTGCGCAAGGCATCGATGAGTGCACCGGCGGGTACCTGGCTCAACATCGCCGTGGCAGTGCCGACGCTCAGGGCGACACCGATTTCGCCTTGCGTCCACTTGTTGGCGGTCAGATATGACGCGATGAATGGTCCGAACCCCGTCTGGACATTGGCCAGGAAGAAATTCAACCAGTCGAGCGCGCGAAGACTTCGTGAAATTGCCATCTGCGCGTTCGTTACCTTGTAGGATGGGTTGCCGAGTCACCCGGGGCAGGTGCGACGGCGCGCACCGGTTGATTCGGCGTGTACGGCGGCGCTGCGTTGACCTGGATGTCGGACAAATCCGTTTGCAGCGATAGCGCGTCGTCTTTCGGCACGAACTTGAGCGCGGACCAGTCGGCCGCGATGCTGCGCCGTTCATGAATGAGACTTCCGACATCGACGACGGCCGCCTGCGGTTCCCCGTGGACGTCAATCAACACGTCGACGACGCGGCCCACACGCGAGCCATTGCCTCGTTCGGCCGTGGCGTCGATGACGCTCAGCAAATGCGCATCGTTCGCGCCCGCCGACTTGCCCGTGGCGTTCTCCTTGGGTTTTGCTGCGGCCGCCGCCGGCGCTTCGTTGGGGCCGATCGAGAGCGTGATCGGCGCGTTGCGGTGGGTCGGATCGAAGCGAAAGTCGCTCCACGGGAAGCGCATCTTGCGATCGCCTATACCCATGAAGCCCGCCAGATTGACGAGCATCTCGCGCGGCTTGCCGGCGGTATCGATAAACATGTCGATGGCGCGCCCGATGACCTTGCCGTCGGGACGTTGCACGCGTGCGTCGAGCAAACCATGAATATCGTTGGCGGCAAGCGTGCGGGTCGCGACCAAAGGCGGCGGCGCGACCGGCTTGGCCGGTTGCGGCGGTGGCGCCGGCTGCGGTTTGGGTGCCGGACGATAGACGGGCTTGGGCGGCGGCCGCTTGTGTTCGGGGGCTTCACGCGGGGCGGATGCCGCCACGGGCGCCGACGCTTCGGGCTCGGGTGCGGGCTCCGCCGGCGCGGGTTCGACAGGCATGACATTGAGCTCGGGCAGCTCCGCCGGCGTGGGGGGGCGAGGACCAAACCACGTGCTGCACCCGGCCAGCACGGCTAAAGGCAAAGCGAGAAAGACGCGCCCGGTGAGGCGCTGACGGGACGATCCGTCGCTCATTGACCCAACTCCTATATGTCTGCCTGTCCAGCGGCGGGCAAGGCGGCGCAGTCGCAGACGCCGCCGCGTTCGCGCGGACACCATTCTAGCGGCTGAGGTAAAATTACGGGCTCGCCGTTGTCTCGCTTTGGTCCCGGTTCGTCTTATCCCCCCATGTCGCCACGCCCTCCAATAAGCCCTCGCCGTGTCTCCGTCGCCCCGATGATGGATTGGACCGATCGTCACTGCCGTTACTTTCACCGGCTCATCTCGCGCCATACGTGGCTCTATACCGAAATGGTGACGACGGGCGCGCTGCTGTTCGGGGATGTCGCGCGCCATCTCGCATTCACGGCAGAGGAAGCGCCTGTCGCATTGCAGCTGGGCGGCAGCGAGCCCGGCGATCTGGCGCGTGCAGCCAAGCTCGGCGAGCAGTGGGGCTACGACGAGATCAATCTGAATTGCGGCTGCCCATCCGAGCGCGTGCAGCGCGGCGCGTTCGGCGCCTGCTTGATGAACGAGCCGCAACTCGTTGCCGATTGCGTGCGCGCGATGCGCGACGCGGTGTCGGTTCCCGTCACAGTCAAGCACCGGATCGGGGTGGACGCCGTCGAGGACTACGCATTCGTGCGCGACTTCGTCGGGTCGATCGCCGAGGCAGGCTGCGAAGTGTTTATCGTTCACGCGCGCAATGCGATCCTGAAGGGTTTGTCGCCGAAGGAAAATCGCGAGATTCCGCCGTTGAAGTACGACTACGCGTATCGGCTGAAGCGGGATTTTCCGTCGTTGGAGATCATCATCAACGGCGGGATCAAGACACTCGATGAAGTCGAGCTGCACCTGCAGCACGTCGATGGGGTGATGCTGGGGCGCGAGGCTTATCACAATCCGTTCGTGCTGGCCGATGTCGACGCTCGCTTTTACGGTGGCGAGCCCGCCAAAACACGCGAGCAGGTCGAAGCTGAACTGATCGCCTACTGCCAGGCCGAGTTGGCACGCGGCACCTACCTCGGGGCCGTGATGCGCCATGCGCTCGGGTTGTATCGCGGCGTGGCGGGTGCGCGCGGCTGGCGGCGCGTGCACTCGGACAACAAGCGACTCGCGGCGCGGGACCTGTCGATTTTCGAGGAGGCGCGCAGCCATCTGCGCGATTCGGTGGAAATTATCGATTGAGGGGCTAGGCAAGCGGCAAATCTATTCGTATAATCTCGCTTCTTCGTTGGCGACGCCGGCGAAGAACTAGCGGTACCAGTGGTGGCTGTAGCTCAGTTGGTAGAGTCCAGGATTGTGATTCCTGTCGTCGTGGGTTCGAGTCCCATCAGCCACCCCAAA
>NZ_JBQCDN010000410.1:0-19613 GCF_051961175.1 Trinickia sp.
CACCTCGTTGTGCGCGTTCAAGAGGATGATGCCGACGTTCGGGCGAAAGCCTTCGCGATCAAGCATACAACCACCTTCGAATCCTTTAAAATTGCTTTGATTATAAACAGATAACGAGCCTTTGGCACCGGCATGCACCAGAAGGGTTCGAGGCAGTGCAACAATCGTGCCTCGGGGCAGCCGGCGGCTCGCCTGACGAATCGCGCCGCTTCGCGTAGGCTGTTTGCGCTGCGAAGCAGCACCCGGTGGTGTCCCCACATGACTCGTTCCCTTCTTTTGGCGGCTCGCTGCGGGCTGTCGCTTTTGGAAAATTGTTGAATGAAAGCCTCCCGTTTCTTTATCGGCACACTGAAGGAAGCTCCGGCGGACGCGGAAGTCGTCAGCCATAAGTTGATGTTGCGCGCGGGCATGATCCGGCGCGTCGCAGGCGGCATCTACAGCTATTTGCCGGTTGGCCTGCGCTCGATTCGCAAGGTCGAAGCGATCGTGCGCGAGGAAATGAACCGCGCGGGCGCGCTCGAGTTGCTGATGCCGGCCGTGCAGCCGGCCGAACTCTGGCAGGAGTCCGGGCGTTGGGAGCAGTACGGGCCCGAACTGCTGCGCTTCAAGGATCGCAAGCAGACCGATTTCGTGATCGGGCCGACGCACGAGGAAGTCGTGACCGATATCGCGCGCAACCAGATCAAGAGCTACCGGCAGATGCCGGTGAACTTCTACCAGATCCAGACGAAGTTCCGCGATGAGATCCGTCCGCGTTTCGGCGTGATGCGTGGGCGCGAGTTCACGATGAAAGACGCGTACTCGTTCGACAAGGACCAAGCCGGGTTGAACGAGTCGTATCGCAAGATGTACGACGCCTATGTGCGGATCTTCACGCGCATCGGGCTCGAGTTCCGCGCCGTGAACGCCGATAGCGGCGCGATCGGCGGCAACCGCTCGCAAGAGTTTCACGTGATCGCGGCGACGGGCGAGGACGACATCGCTTACTGCCCGGGTTCGGATTTCGCGGCGAACGTCGAAGCCGCCGAAGCGCTGCCGCTTTATGCCGAGCGCGCCGCGCCCCGAGAGGCGATGCAAAAGACGGCCACGCCCGGCAAGGCCAAGTGCGAAGCCGTCGCCGAACTGTTGAACATCCCGCTCGAGCGCACGATCAAATCGATCATCCTCGCGACCGACAACGAAGGCGCCGAGCCCACGATCTGGCTGTTGATGCTGCGCGGCGATCACGATCTGAACGAAATCAAGGTGGGCAAGCTGCCCGGTCTGGCGGGCTTTCGGTTTGCCACCGAGGCCGAGATTGTCGAATGGTTCGGTACGCCGCCTGGCTACCTGGGCCCGATCGGCACGAAGAAGCCGGTGAAAGTCGTGGCCGATCGCACCGTGGCGAACATGAGCGATTTCGTCGTCGGCTCGAACGAGGTCGATTACCACACCACGGGCGTGAACTGGGGCCGCGATCTGCCCGAGCCCGTCGTGGCCGACATCCGCAACGTGCGTCCCGGCGATCCTTCCCCCGACGGCAAAGGCAATATCGAAATCTGCCGCGGCATCGAAGTCGGTCACGTGTTCCAGCTCGGGACGAAGTATTCCGAGGCGATGGGGGCGACGTTCCTCGATGAAAACGGCAAGCCGCAGCCGATGGTGATGGGCTGCTATGGCATCGGCGTCACGCGGATCCTCGGTGCGGCAATCGAACAGAATTTCGATGATCGCGGCATCATCTGGCCCGAGGCGATCGCGCCGTTCGAAGTCGTGCTGTGCCCGATGGGCTATGACCGCAGCGACAGCGTGCGCGCCGAGACGGACAAGCTCTATGCGCAGCTGACGAAAGCCGGGATCGACGTCATCCTCGACGATCGCGGCGAGCGTCCGGGCGTGATGTTCGCCGATTGGGAACTGGTCGGCGTGCCGCATCGCCTGGTGGTGGGCGACCGCGGGCTCAAGGAAGGGAAGGTCGAGTATCAGGGCCGCCGCGATGCGGAGCCGACGCTGCTGCCGATCGAAGACGCCGCTGCGTTCGCGATCGAGAAGGTGCGTGCGGCCCTCGCGCATGCCGGGTAAGAAACTCTGAACGTCATCTTCGGGCCGCCGCAACCAGAGGGGCGGCTCGTCGATCCGAGTGCGGGGGAGGGCTTCGGTAAGAGGCTTCCCCATTACCGCTTAGGGCCGCCTACTGCGGTGAGCGCCGATGCTTTGGATCCTCGGCTTTGCGGCGAGGAAGCCCACCGGGTTCGTCGGCGCGGGCTGTACCCGGCCTGCGCTCGCCGCCGCTTACCTCAAAGACATCACGCGCCGTCAGTGAGCGCGCGGATCGTCGGCAGATTGCGCCAGTAGCCCCTGGCATCCATCCCGCAACCGAATACGTAACGATCCGGCACTTCGAAGCCGCAGAAATCGGGGCGCAGCGGCTTGGCCTTCGCGATCTGCTTCTCACAAAGCACGGCGCTCAGGAAGCGCTTCGCACCCATCGCGAGAATGCGGTCGCGAATCGCGGCCATGGTCTCGCCTTCGTCGAGGATGTCGTCGAGCACGAGCACGACACGGTCCTTCACCGATTCCGCAGGCGCTACGCGCCATTGCATATCGGTGCTGCCGTGCGTCGTATTGCGGTAGCGCGTCAGGTGGATATAGTCGAACTCGAGCGGAAAATCGAGATGCGGCAGCAGCATTCCCGTGAAAACGGCCGCGCCGCCCATGACGGAAAGCAGCAACGGGAAATCTTCGCCGATCTGTCCGCGGATGGCGTGGGCCATGCCGGCGATCGACGCATTGACTTCGGCGGCCGAGACGATTTCCTCGGAGTGGCGAAAGATGTGAAGAGCTTCTTCGCGATTCATGGCGTTTGGCGAGCGATGACTGTTTACATAGTGTGAAGCGGCGTGCCCATGCGCGCCACGGCATTAACCCCTGCGCCGGGCGCAAGAGGGTTAGCGCATCCCCGGCAGCATGCCTTTCATGCCGCGCATCATCTTTTGCAGATTGCCGCCCTTGAGCTTCTTCATCATGGTTCGCATCTGCTCGTACTGATTGAGCATCCGGTTCACCTCCTGCACCTGCACACCGGCGCCCGCGGCGATCCGGCGCTTGCGCGTCGCCTTGATGAGCTCGGGTTTGGCGCGTTCGGCCGGCGTCATCGAATTGATGATGCCTTCCATCCGGCGCATCTGTTTTTCGGCCTGGCCCATATCGGCGCCCGCCGCGGCCTGCTGGAACTGCGCGGGCAGTTTGTCCATCAGCGTCGACAAACCGCCCATGTTCTTCATCTGCGAAAGCTGCGCGCGGAAGTCGTTGAGGTCGAAATCGCCGCCCTTTTTGACTTTGTCCGCGAGCTTTTGCGCCGCCTTGACGTCGACATTGCGCTGCGCTTCCTCAACCAGAGCAAGAATGTCGCCCATGCCGAGAATACGGTTCGCCATGCGCTCGGGGTAGAACACCTCGAGCCCGTCAAGCTTCTCGGCCACGCCCACGAACTTGATCGGCTTGCCCGTCACGTGCCGCACAGACAGCGCGGCACCGCCGCGCGAATCGCCGTCCAGTTTGGTGAGCACGACGCCCGTCAGCGGCAGCGCATCGTTGAACGCCTTCGCGGTGTTCACGGCGTCCTGCCCGAGCATCGCATCGACGACGAAGAGCGTTTCCACCGGCTTCACGGCCGCGTGCAGCGCAGCGATCTCCTGCATCATCGCCTCGTCGATACCGAGCCGGCCGGCCGTATCGACGATCAGGACGTCGTGGTAGTGACGCTTGGCCCAGTCGAGCGCCCCGAGCGCAATATCGACGGGCTTCTGATTCGGTTCGGACGGGAAGAAATCCGCGCCGACTTGTTCCGTCACCGTCTTCAGCTGCGCGATGGCGGCCGGGCGGTAGACGTCGCACGAGACGGTCAGTACCTTCTTCTTGTACTTCTCGCGTAACAGCTTCGCGAGCTTACCGGACGTCGTGGTTTTACCCGCGCCTTGCAAACCGGCCATCAGGACGACGGCTGGCGGCGTGACGGCGAGGTTCAGTTCCGCCGCCTTGCCCTCGTAGTCGCCCCCGATGATGGCGGTGAGTTCGCGCTGGACGACCGCGACGAGCGCCTGGCCCGGGGACAGGCTCGACAGGACTTCCTCGCCGAGCGCCTTTTCTTTGACCTTGGCGACGAAATCGCGCACGACGGGCAGCGCCACGTCGGCCTCCAGCAACGCGAGCCGGACTTCGCGCAGCATTTCCTGCGTGTTGGATTCGGTGAGGCGGGCTTCGCCGCGCAGCGTCTTGACGACGCGCGCCATCCGTGTGGTGAGTGTGTCGAGCATGGGGAGCCGTAGGGGAGCACAGCGGCGGCTGCGCGCCTTCGCATGAAGCGGGGCGGGTGCGGCGGCCTAGTGTAAACTTGGGACATGGATATTGTACTGTATGCCCTCACTGCGCTCCTTTACGGCGGCCTTGCCGTCGTCGGTTGGCGCGTGCACCGCGTCGAGGGGGCGCCGTCGATGCTCTCGAGCGTGCCGCCCGTGCCCGCGGTTGCGCGCGCACCATCGAGGGCGAGCTCGCCGCGGGTGGCGCGTGCGCTGCTGTTCGTCGCGCTCGCCGCGCATGGGCTGCTGCTGCATATGACCATCTTCCCGCGCGATGCGATGGTGTTCGGCTTCGCGTTCGCGCTGTCGGCCATGTTTTGGCTCGGCGCTTGTATCTACTGGATCGAGAGTTACTTCTTCCCGCTCGAGGGGCTCGGGCTGCTCGTGCTGCCGCTCGCGTGCCTGGCTTCGCTGATGCCGCTCGCCTTCGGTGGCGTGCATGTCCTGTCGTACGCGGCTGCGCCTCTATTCAAGATGCACTTCATCATCGCGAACGTCGCCTACGGGTTGTTCGCGATTGCCGCGCTGCACGCCGTCCTGATGTTATTTGCCGAGCGCCGCTTGCACATGTTGCGCAGCGCGCTCGAAAGCAACGGCGGCGGCGGGTTCGCCGGCTGGCTCGATACGCTTCCTCCGCTGCTGACGCTCGAAAAGCTGCTGTTTCGCCTGATCGGCGCAGGGTTCGTCCTGCTGACACTCACCCTCATTTCGGGTGTGCTCTTCAGCGAGCAGTTGCTCGGGCGGCCGTTGACGTTCGATCACAAAACCGTGTTCGCGGTTCTGTCCTGGGTGATGTTTGGGGCACTGCTGACCGGACGCCAGCTATCAGGCTGGCGCGGGCGCACCGCGTTGCGCTGGGTGCTCGCGTCGTTCGTCGCGTTGCTGCTTGCCTATGTCGGCAGCCGCTTCGTCTTCGAGGTGCTGCTGCACCGTCCCGTCGTTTAAATCGTCATGCGCCAGATTTTTCTTCTTGTCGTGTTCGTGCTCGCCGCCCGCTGGCTGGTGAAGACGATGCGCGCCGCTCAGATCCGCACCGGCGGCGCCCATGTGGGCGGTGCGTCGCGCGGTGCCCGTGCCGGTGCTGGCGGGACCGCGCAGCGCGGGCAGCCGCAGCTCGCCGAGCCGATGGTGCGCTGTGCCGCGTGCGGCGTGCACGCGCCCAAGAGCGATTCGGTGCACTCGGGCGGCCTGTCCTTCTGCAGCATCGAGCATGCGCAGCGCCATTCGGCGCGTGCGGGCGGTCGCGAGGGCCGATGAGCGCGATGCCGTTCGCCGTCGATCGAGACGGCTGGGCGCACGGCGCGCGCGTACTGCCGTCGCCGAACTTCGAGCCGCGTCCCGAAGGGGCGGTGCCCACGCTCATCGTCGTGCACAACATCAGCTTGCCGCCGGGCGAGTTCGGTGGCGGTGCGATCGCCGATCTTTTCCTCAATCGCCTCGATTGCGATGCGCACCCTTACTACGATGCGCATCTGCGCGGCCTGCGCGTCTCGTCGCATTTCGTGATCCGCCGCGATGGCGGGCTCGAGCAGTTCGTTTCGTGCGAATGGCGTGCGTGGCATGCGGGCGTCTCGAGCTTCTTCGGGCGCGAACGTTGCAACGACTTCTCCATCGGCATCGAGCTGGAAGGCGCCGACACGGAGCGGTTCGAAGCCGCGCAGTACGCGACGCTCGGCCCACTGGTCGACGCACTCGTTGCCCGCTATCCGATCGAGGCGCTGGCCGGGCACTCCGATATCGCGCCCGGGCGCAAGACCGATCCGGGGCCTCATTTCGACTGGGCTCGCTTGCAGCGCGACACCCGGCTCGCCGATCAGTATTTCCCCTACCGGCAAGCCTAGCCGCCGCCCCGATTTCAGGTTCGACCGAGGCATGCAAAAGCGCATGCTGCTTGCGTTTGCGATAAGTCCTTGTCCCGGCTCGCTTAATGAAAAGTCAAGCGTTGAACCCCAAATAAACCTTTTTGATTTGGCGGTCCGGTCCACTATACTTTGTATCTATACGACGCGGCTGCACTAGATGTTGTGTCGACACGCCGGAGCGTCCGAGAATCGGAGAGGGCGCCGGAACCGCAGAAGCGGCGTGTAAATCATGCGGATGGAACGCCGGGCAATGCCCGGCGTTCCATCTTCGGGGGAAAAACGGGGCGTGCTGATGCCCGCCGGAATCATGACAAAAGCCATCGTCTTGTCCGACTCGCGCGGCCGCGCTGCCCGATCGCTCCGTTTTCTCTCCCGCCCCACATCGTTCGCGCTCGGGGTGGCGCGGCGGTTGTTCAAATCCGCGGTTTGACCGCACATCCAAGATCAGGAGCTTTGCACATGCAAACGACCGACAACATGACGAGCCAGCACGAAGGTGCGCAGGCCGGGCACGCCGTGGGCGCTCAGGCCGCTTACGCGCAACCGCTTGCGCCGCAGGCGACCTTCGCGGACTATAAAGTGATCCGCCGCAATGGCAGCGTCGTGTCGTTCGAGCCGTCCAAGATCGCGATCGCCGTGACGAAGGCGTTCCTGGCCGTCAATGGCGGGCAAGGCGCCGCGTCCGCGCGTGTGCGCGAGCTCGTGGAGCAACTGACGCAAAGCGTCGTGCGTGCGCTCGTGCGCAGCCGCCCGAACGGCGGTACGTTCCACATCGAAGATATCCAGGATCAGGTCGAACTCGCGCTGATGCGCGGCGGCGAACACAACGTCGCGCGTGCGTATGTGCTGTACCGCGAGAAGCGCAATCAAGAGCGAGGCCATGAGCAGGAAGCCGCGGCACCGTCCTCGGGCCTGAACGTGGTCGACAATGGCGTCACCCGTCCGCTCGATCTGGCGGCGCTGCGCGCGCTGATCGAATCGTCGTGCGACCAGCTCGGCGAGGCCGTGAGCGCCGAGCCGATCGTCGCCGAAACGGTGAAGAACCTGTACGACGGCGTGCCGATGAGCCAAGTCTATGACTCGGCCATCCTCGCGGCGCGCACGATGATCGAAAAGGATCCGGCCTACAGCCAAGTGACGGCCCGCATCCTGCTGCACACGATCCGCCGCGAAATCCTCGGCGAGGAAGTGACGCAAAGTGAAATGAGCGAGCGCTACGCCGAGTACTTCCCGCAGTTCATCAAGCGCGGCATCGAAGCTGAATTGCTCGACGAGAAGCTGCAGCAGTTCGACCTGAAGCGTCTCGGTGCGGCGCTGGACGCCGGCCGTGACCTTCAGTTCGGCTACCTCGGTCTGCAAACGTTGTACGACCGCTACTTCCTGCACGTCGAAGGCACGCGCATCGAAATGCCGCAGGCATTCTTTATGCGTGTCGCAATGGGCCTGTCGTTGAACGAGATCGACCGTGAAGCGCGGGCCATCGAGTTCTACAACGTACTGTCGACGTTCGATTTCATGAGCTCCACCCCGACGCTGTTCAATTCGGGTACGCGCCGCTCGCAACTGTCGTCGTGCTACCTCACGACGGTCGCGGACGATCTGGACGGCATCTATGAAGCGCTGAAAGAAAACGCGCTGCTGTCGAAGTTCGCCGGCGGCCTCGGCAACGACTGGACGCGCGTGCGCGCTCTCGGCTCGCACATCAAGGGAACGAACGGCAAGTCGCAAGGCGTGGTGCCGTTCCTGAAGGTCGTCAACGACACGGCGGTGGCGGTGAACCAGGGCGGCAAGCGCAAGGGCGCTGTCTGCGCGTACCTCGAATCGTGGCACCTGGACATCGAGGAGTTTCTCGAGCTGCGCAAGAACACGGGCGACGACCGCCGCCGTACGCATGACATGAATACGGCGAACTGGATCCCCGATCTGTTCATGAAGCGCGTGATGGAAGGCGGCGATTGGACGCTGTTCTCGCCCTCGACCTGCCCGGATCTGCATGACAAGTTCGGCGCCGACTTCGAAAAGGCTTACACGGCCTACGAAGAGAAGGTGGCACGCGGCGAGATCAAGCTGTTCAAGAAGATCCCGGCCGCCCAGTTGTGGCGCAAGATGCTTGGGATGCTGTTCGAGACGGGCCATCCCTGGATCACGTTCAAGGATCCGTGCAACGTGCGCTCGCCGCAGCAGCACGTGGGCGTCGTCCATTCGTCGAACCTGTGCACCGAGATCACGCTGAACACGAGCGACGCCGAAATCGCCGTCTGCAACCTGGGTTCGGTCAACCTGGTCGCGCATCTCGTGAAGCAGGCCGACGGCAGCTACGCACTCGATCAAGACAAGCTCAAGCGCACCGTCAGCGTGGCGATGCGCATGCTCGACAACGTGATCGACATCAACTACTACGCCGTGTCGAAGGCGCGCAACTCGAACCTGAAGCACCGTCCGGTCGGCATGGGCATCATGGGCTTCCAGGACTGTCTGCACCTGCTGCGCGTGCCGTACGCGTCCGACGAAGCGGTGGAGTTCGCCGACCGCTCGATGGAAGCGGTCTGCTACTACGCCTACTACGCGTCCACGGAGCTGGCCGAGGAGCGCGGCCGCTATTCGAGCTATCGCGGTTCGCTGTGGGATCGCGGCATCCTGCCGCAAGACACGTTGAAGCTGTTGGCCGAAGCGCGCGGCGGCTACGTCGAAGTCGATACGTCCGAGACGATGGACTGGCCGACGCTGCGCTCGCGCATCGCCACCTACGGGATGCGCAACTCGAACTGCGTCGCGATCGCGCCGACGGCGACGATCTCGAACATCATCGGTGTCTCGGCCTGTATCGAGCCGACGTTCCAGAACCTGTACGTGAAGTCGAACCTGTCGGGCGAATTCACGGTGGTGAACGACTACCTGGTGCGCGACCTGAAGGCGCGCGGCCTGTGGGACGAAGTGATGGTTGCCGATCTGAAGTACTTCGACGGCACGCTCTCGCGCATCGACCGCGTGCCGGCCGATCTCCGGGCGATCTATGCGACGGCGTTCGAAGTCGATCCGAAGTGGCTCGTGGAGGCGGCATCGCGTCGTCAGAAGTGGATCGACCAAGCGCAGTCGCTGAACATCTACATGGCCGGCGCATCGGGCAAGAAGCTCGACGAGGTGTACAAGCTGGCCTGGTTGCGCGGCCTGAAGACGACCTACTATCTGCGCACGATGGCTGCCACGCACGTCGAAAAATCGACGGTCGCGCACGGCGCGCTGAACGCGGTGCCGTCTGCGGAAGGCGGTAGCGGTGGCGGTGCGGCAGGCGGCTTCGGTGCGACGGGTGGAGCGATCGGCGGCGGCAGCGCCGCGGCGGGCGGCATGAATGCGGCGAGCGCCGCGCCGGCGGCGCCGGAAGCGGACGGCCCGGTGTGCATGATGCGCCCCGGCGATCCGGGCTTCGACGAATGCGAGGCTTGCCAGTAACCGCTTCGCTCGAACGCCGGGGTCATGCGCCGGCGCAGGCGGGACAAGGGCGCGCGAACAACAGAACGACAAACGCGCGCCCTCGGGTCAAGCAGTGCGATGCGCTTCGTCACGCGGCGAAGGCATCGGGAGCAGCGGGAAGCATCGAGCCGATCCGAAGCATCGAACATGAGGCGCGATGCGAGGCATTCGAGGAACACTCGGGACGCGTTGCATCGACGATCGATGCGTCGATGCGGTCCTCTTCGACAAGGAGACGAACGCATTGAGACGACCCTTCATGAGTCATCGATGATTCGCGCGAGCGCGGCCTAACGAACAAAGTGTTGTATCGAGGTCGCAGCGCGAATCGAAAAACAAGGATTTTCGTGAGCGAACCCTTTTATCGCTCGTGAAAAGATGGTACAAACCGATCTAAATTGATGGTGAGAATTTATGCTCAACTGGGATGACGAGACGACTGCCGTAACTCCCTCGAGCGGTTCGCAACTGAATACGTTGCGCGACCGGGCGGGACAGGCCGTCGAAACGCAAGCAGCGACGCGCACTGCGCCGCAAGCTGTGCCCACGCAAAACATCTTTGCGCAGGACTTCGCCGTCGCTCCGCCTGCTGCGTCTGCTGCGCAGCCTGCCGCATCTGAAGCGCGCGTGAATGTCGCCGACAAGCGGATCATCAACGGCCAGACCGACGTCAACCAACTCGTCCCGTTCAAGTACAAGTGGGCGTGGGAGAAGTACCTGGCCGGCTGCGCGAACCATTGGATGCCGCAGGAAATCAACATGTCGCGCGACATCGCGCTTTGGAAGGACCCGAACGGGCTGACCGAAGACGAGCGCCGCATCGTCAAGCGCAACCTCGGCTTCTTCGTGACGGCCGACTCGCTCGCCGCGAACAACATTGTGCTGGGCACCTACCGGCACATCACGGCACCCGAGTGCCGCCAATTCCTGCTGCGTCAGGCGTTCGAAGAGGCGATTCACACGCACGCCTACCAGTACATCGTCGAATCGCTGGGTCTGGACGAGGGCGAGATCTTCAACGCCTATCATGAGGTCACCTCGATCCGTGACAAGGATGAGTTCCTGATCCCGTTTATTCACACGCTGACTGACCCGGCGTTCAAGACGGGCACGCTCGAAGCCGATCAAAAGCTGCTCAAGTCGCTGATCGTGTTCGCCTGTGTCATGGAAGGGCTGTTCTTCTACGTCGGGTTTACGCAAATTCTCGCGCTCGGCCGTCAGAACAAGATGACGGGAGCGGCGGAACAGTACCAATACATCCTGCGCGACGAGTCGATGCACTGCAACTTCGGCATCGACCTCATCAACCAGATCAAGCTCGAGAACCCGCACCTGTGGACGCGCGAATTCCGTGAAGAGATTCGCGAGATCTTCAAGCATGCGGTCGAGCTCGAATACCGCTACGCCGAGGACACGATGCCGCGCGGCGTGCTGGGACTCAATGCGTCGATGTTCAAGAGCTATCTGCGCTTCATCTGCAACCGCCGTTGCCAGCAGATCGGCCTCGATCCGCTCTATCCGAACGAGGAGAACCCGTTCCCGTGGATGAGCGAGATGATCGACCTGAAGAAGGAACGTAATTTCTTCGAGACGCGAGTCATTGAATATCAAACCGGCGGTGCGCTGTCCTGGGAATGAAGCGTGCTGGCCGATGTAATGAATGTTGATGGGGCGCCGCCGCGACAATGGCCGGCGGCGGATAAGGTAAGGAGCAAGAACGCCTGATGCAAAGCGTGCCCGGTGGTGAGACCGCCCACGATCAAGAGAGGCACTTTGCGAACCCTTCGGTGGGATGGGCGAACTACCCCCTGAAAAAGCCGGCGGCCTGGCCGCCCGCTTGTCACAAGCGAATATCGGGCTCGGCGAGTGCATGGCGCTCGCCTGCCAACTCGATCCGGCGTGCTGTGCCTTTGGGTACGGCACGCCTTACCGCATTCATTAGCGTAAGCGCCATGTTTTCGCGTACGCCGATGAATAGCCCGCTTCGCAGCGCGCGCCGTCAATTGCCGGCGCGCAGCGGGAAGCGGGTTTGAAGAAGGGTGTAGTTCGAACTTTACTCATTCTCAAACCTGAAGGAGAACACAATGGCAACAGCAGCTAAGAAGAAGCCCGCCGCTAAGAAAGCAGCGCCGGCCAAGAAAGCCGCTCCGGCGAAGAAGGCCGCAGTGAAGAAGGTCGCAGCGAAGAAGGCAGCGCCGGCCAAGAAGGTTGCAGCCAAGAAAGTCGCAGTGAAGAAGGTCGCGGCGAAGAAGGCAGCTCCGGCCAAGAAGGCGGCACCGGCCAAGAAGGCAGCGGTGAAGAAGGTTGCAGCCAAGAAAGTCGCAGTGAAGAAGGTTGCGGCCAAGAAGGCAGCACCGGCGAAGAAGGCGGCACCGGCCAAGAAGGCAGCGGTGAAGAAAGTTGCAGCCAAGAAGGCGGCGCCGGCGAAGAAGGCCGCGCCCGCTAAGAAGGCTGCTGCCAAGAAGGCCGCGCCGGCTAAAAAGGCTGCGCCTGCGAAGAAGGCTGCCGCCAAGAAGGCCGCACCTGCGAAGAAGGCTGCCGCTCCTGCCAAGAAGGCTGCGCCTGCGAAGAAGGCGGGCGCCAAGAAGGCTGCGCCCGCTCCGGCTGCTCCTGCTGCGCCTGCTGCCGCATCGACGGCGCCTGCATCGACGGTGAAGACGGCGTTGAACCCGGCCGCTGCATGGCCGTTCCCGACGGGCAGCCGTCCGTAATAGGAAGGCGTAACGAGCGCGGCGCATTGCGTCGTACTCGTTCACGATGTACCTGTGAAAAAAAAACCCGCCACCGGTTTCGCCGGCGGCGGGTTTTTTTTATGCTGGCTTCAAGTCAGGCCCGCCGATCGCTGCGCGGGCATGTGGCTTTCAGCGCTTTCAACGCATCGGCCTTCAGTGCGTGACGCGTGTCACGCCCGCGCTCGAGAGAAGCCGCACGCGGTCGCCCGCCTGGA
Organism: Trinickia sp.; assembly: GCF_051961175.1. Lineage (GTDB taxonomy): Bacteria > Pseudomonadota > Gammaproteobacteria > Burkholderiales > Burkholderiaceae > Trinickia. The sequence goes on from NZ_JBQCDN010000410.1 coordinate 12,618, forward strand.
ACACTTCGCCCGTTGCCGATTGCGTGATCGCGCGCAGATCGCCGTTGTCGAGCCGTACGGTGACTTCGATGCCGGTGCGCTTCGCCACACCGTTCTCGACCGCGTTACCCGCGACCGCGCCTGCGATGCCGCCGATGATGGCCGTTGCGATCGAGCCCCTGCCGCCGCCGATCGCGCTGCCGGCCACGGCGCCAAGCGCCCCGCCGCCGAGCGCGCCGAGCCCGCTCGGTTGCCCGTCATTCGAAGAAATCGTCACCGCGCGCACGCTCTCGACGGTGCCGAAGCGAACCGATTGCTCGCGCTGCGCCTGACCTGCCGTGTAGACGTCGGGCGAGCTGCTGTTATAAGCGCACCCCGTCATCGTCACGGAAGCCGCGAGCAGCGTGACGAGCATCACTCGAGCCGATGTATTCATTGTGTTACTCCACATGAGTGTTACTGCAGGCCATAGCCGAACGCCTGCTTGAACCGTTGGTTGATCTCATCGATGGACGGCGCGTAGGTTTGCGGGCCGGCCTGTTCGATTTTCAGCGAACCCATGAGGCTCGCCAGGCGGCCCGTCGTGGCCCAATCCAGGCCGCGTTCGATGCCGTAGAGCAATCCGCCGCGAAACGCGTCGCCGCAACCGGTGGGATCGACGACTTTGGAGGCAGTCACGGCAGGAATGTCTTCGGTCTGGCCGCCATGATGAATGCGCGCGCCGTGTTCGCCACGGGTCACGATCAGCGCCTGCACCCGCTCGGCGATTTCATCGAGCGACCAGCCCGTCTTGTTGCTGACGAGATTTGCCTCGTAGTCGTTGACTGCCACGTAAGTGGCGAGTTCAATGGCGCGCTTGAGTGCCTCGCCGGAGAACAGCGGCAAGCCCTGGCCCGGATCGAAGACGAACGGCACGCCGGCGGCGGCGAGCTTTTCCGTATGCTGCACCATGCCTTCGTAACCGTCGGGCGCGACGATTGCGAGCGTGATGTCTTCCGCTTGATCGGCTTGGTTCAGGTGCGATTGCATCATTGCACCGGGGTGAAAAGCGGCGATTTGATTGTTGTCCAGATCAGTCGTGATCATCGCTTGCGCCGTATAAGCGTCGGGCACCATGCGCACGTGATCCGTGCGCAGCCCGAGGCTCTTGAACCGATCGAGATAGAGCTTTCCGTCGATTTCGCCGAGCGTGCCCATGATTCGCGCGTCGCCGCCGAGCAGATTCAGCGCATAGGCGATGTTGCCGGCGCAGCCGCCGAATTCGCGGCGCATCGTCGGCACAAGGAAGCTCACGTTCAGGATATGAACCTGTTCGGGGAGGATGTGCTCCCGAAAGCGTCCCTGAAAGGTCATGATGTTGTCGTAAGCAAGCGAACCGCAAATCAGCGTAGCCAAGGCAGGAATTCCTATCCGTATTGTGTAATGGGGTGCGCCATACGAAAACGCCGCGCTCAAAGCCTAAGCGCGGCGTGCTTTCCAATCGATGGCGCGGGTTACTTCAGCGCGCTCAATGCCGCGTCGTAGTTCGGCTCGTTCTTGATCTCGCCGACGAGTTCGGCGTGCACGACCTTGTCGTTTTCGTCGACGACAACGACAGCACGCGCCGTCAGGCCAACGAGCGGGCCCGACGTAATATCAACGCCGTACGCTTGGGCGAAATCATGGCCGCGAAACGTCGACGCCGTCACGACATTTTCGATCCCTTCGGTCGTGCAAAAGCGCGTCGCCGCGAACGGCAGATCGCCCGAGACGACGATCACGGCCGTGTTTTGCAGCTTGGCCGCCGCTTCGTTGAACTTGCGCGTCGACGTTGCGCACGTCGGCGTGTCCAGGCTCGGGACGATATTCAGTACCTTGCGCTTGCCGGCGAAATCGGCGAGCGTCACGGCCTTCAAATCCTTACCGACGAGCGTGAACTCGGGGGCCTTCTGGCCGACGGACGGAAACGCGCCGCCGACTTCGATCGGGTTGCCGCCCAGTGTGACTTGACTCATGTTAGCTCCGGATATTCGTTTCAGGTTGTCGCAAGTGCGAAATAGTGGGCGCGCGCCATACTGCCGCGCCCGGATTGCGCTACGGGTAAAAGATTTGGACGCGGAAGTTCGTCGCGACCGCGTTGCCGCTCTCGATCCGAACGATCATCGTTTGCGTCGCATGCGCAGGCAGGCCCGCTGCGATCGTCGTGCCGGGCGGCACGTAATCCTGCGGCCACAAGATGCGCCGCACGACGATGCTGTTCTTCTCGTCGGATAGCGTCAGTTCGATCGCCGGGTAGGCGAGCGCGATGCCATAGCGGTTGCGCAGCGGCACGCGCAGCTCGAGATGGTGAGGGCCATCCACCTGACGCAGATCGGGCACTTCGATCCGCAGCCCGTCGATATCGCGCGGCGGCGACAGCTGGCAACCGAGCTTTTCGCATACACGCGCGAAGATCGGCTGCGAGTCGGGCCAGTAGACCATGACTGCCTCGCGACGCCACCACGCGAGTTGCGCGATCAGCACGACGATCAGTGCGACGGAGATGACGCCGCCTACGACGTACCAGAGCACGCGGCTCGGTGTCCGGGCGCGCGCTTCGCGGGTCATGGCAAAGTGGCGCTCGTGTTCGTCGGATGCGGGCGGTTGCGCGAAGATCGGGGGCACACCCGCCGCGTGAACGTTCGATTCGACGCGGAAATCGGGTTCGGCCGCGGCGTCGGCTTGCGCTTCGAGGCGCTCGCGCAGGTTGGGGGCAAGATGGGATTCGGCTTCGTCCCGGTGGTGCTTGCTTGTGGTGCGGGCGAAGTCGGGTTCGGGTTCGATTTGCGTCTGGGGCGCAGGCGTTGCGCCGAAGCGCGGTTCGATATCGACGTCGGCGGGCGCGTGAGCGCTAAAGTGCGGCTCGTCGTCGTGCCATTGGCGCCCGCGGGATGCGCCCCAATTCGGCGTGGCCGCCGGCTCGGCCTGTTCGTCTCGAGCGGGCTCGGCGAACCCCGAGGCTGCAGCGGCGCCAATCGGTGCATCGTGAGTGGGAGCAGCAGGCTGTTCGACCGTATGGGATGGGTACGTCGCGAGCGGTCTGTGCGTCTCTTGCTCACGCTCGTGCTGGGCCGCAGCTTGCACAGGCGGCGGTGCTTCAGGCTCAGACGTTGGCTCGCTCGCGAGCGATAAGCTTTCCGACGACGCCTCGGCTTCTGCTGCTTCGCGTTCCGCTTGGGCTCGTGCTTGCGCTTGGGCCTGCGCTTCTGCCAGAGCTTGCGCTTCCGCTTGAGCTCGCGCTTCTTCTTGAGCCTGTGCTTCCGCTTGGGCCTGCGCTTCCGCTTGGGCCTGTGCTTCTGCTTGGGCCTGTGCTTCTGCCAGAGCCTGCGCTTCCGCTTGAGCTCGCGCTTCTTCTTGAGCCTGTGCTTCCGCCCGAGCCCGCGCTTCTTCTAGCGCTCGCGCTTCCGCTTGAGCCGGCGCCGCGGCTTCAGCGTTGTCTACCGCTTCCGGCGTGGGTGCACGATGCGCGTCGCGCGCATATTCGTGCTCGAACACCGACGACGATAACGCGGGGGCCGGCTCGTGCTGAGCCGGCTGATCGCCGGCGTGCGGATCGAGTTGATTGCTCCGGGCATCGAAGACCTGATGGCAGTGTCCGCAGCGCGCGAACCCGCCAGAAGCCGCGAGCAGCGCTTCCTGCACGCGGAAAACCGTTTCGCAGTGGGGACAGCGGGTGGCTAGAACCATGGTGAGCGGGGGAGCCGGACGAGCCGGTGCATCGATCGATAGGCGCTATTCTAATGGTTTCCCGCCGCGCGTTCGGATGCGCCGCCATCGGCGTCCGATTCGCTGGCACGCTTGACGCCCGTCAAGCAAACCCATCCCTCGTGCTCGCGCCACACGCCGATGTCGATCCACGGCCGATAGGCGTCCGCTACTTCCTCTGCTTGCCGCGCGAGTACGCCGGACAGCGCGATCCGTCCGCCCGTCCTGACCTTCGCACACAACATCGAAGCCATGAGTTTGAGCGGGTTCGACAAAATATTGGCGACGACGATGTCGAATTGCCCCGCCGGACAATCGTCAGGCAGCGCATAGGCGACACCGGCGCGATTGCGCTCGGTATTCAACCGAGCCGATTCGACAGCTTGCGGATCGATGTCGATGCCGACGACGGGGGCGGCGCCGCACTTGTTCGCGAGAATCGCCAAAATGCCCGAGCCGCAGCCGTAGTCGAGCACCGATTGGCCCGGCGCCACGGATTGCTCGAGCCATTCCATGCATAGCCGCGTGGTGGGGTGGCTTCCCGTACCGAACGCCAGGCCCGGATCGAGTTCGAGAATGAGCGCCTGCGGATCGGGGGCGTCGTGCCACGATGGCACCACCCAAATGCGCTCGCCGATTGAAATCGGCTCGAATTGCGATTGCGTGAGACGCACCCAGTCTTGCTCCGGCACGTCACGCAAGGTGTAGGCGGGCGTCGCAGCCAAGCCGACCGCGTTGGCGGCCGCCGCTGCGAGCACCGCCGGTTCATGCTCGGGCGCAAGCAGTGCCACGACGCGCGAATGCAGCCATGCCGTGCGCTCGGGAGTGAGGCCGGGCTCGCCGAACAGCGGCTGCTCGTCGGGCGTATCGGCATCGGCGTCTTCGACCGATACCGATAACGCACCGAGCTCGATCAGCGCATCGGACAGGGCTTCCGCGCGCGTCCGGTCCAGCTCGACGATCAATTCCCGGTAGCTCATCGCGTCAGCCTCCGCTGGGCCGCCCCAAGGAGGCTGGCCGCCCCCTCGGGGGGCGCTTTGCCTGGGACCGGGGTAAGCGCTGAAGCGCCAACGCCGGTCGACAGTGAGCGCATCGAACCTGAGGGCCGTTCCATTATGCTTCTTCCGGTGCGGCTTGCTGCTTCTCCGCGAGCCGGTGTTCGAGATAGTGAATGCTCGTGCCGCCTTCGACGAACCCGCCGTCGAGCATCAACTCGCGATGCAGCGGGATGTTCGTCTGAATGCCTTCCACGACCATCTCCGACAACGCGATGCGCATGCGGCGGATCGCTTGCTCGCGCGTTGCACCGTAGGCGATCAGCTTGCCAATCATCGAATCGTAGTTCGGCGGAACGAAATATCCATTGTACGCGTGCGAATCGACGCGAATACCTGGGCCGCCCGGCGTGTGCCACGACGTAATGCGGCCCGGCGACGGCGTGAAACGGAACGGATCCTCTGCGTTGATCCGGCACTCGATCGCATGCCCGCGGAAGACGACGTCGCGCTGGCGCAGCGAGAGCTTTTCGCCGGCGGCGATGCGGATCTGCTCCTGCACGATATCCACGCCCGTGATGAGCTCCGTGACCGGGTGCTCCACCTGCACGCGCGTGTTCATTTCGATGAAGTAGAACTCGCCGTTCTCGTACAGGAATTCGAACGTGCCGGCGCCCAGGTATCCCATCTTCTTGCAGGCATCGGCGCAGCGATCGCCGATGCGCTCGATCAGACGGCGTGCGATGCCCGGCGCGGGCGCTTCCTCGATCACCTTCTGGTGACGGCGCTGCATCGAGCAGTCGCGTTCGCCAAGCCAGAGCGCGTTCTTGAACGAATCCGCGAGCACCTGGATTTCGACGTGACGCGGGTTTTCGAGGAACTTCTCCATGTACACCTGCGGATTGCCGAATGCGCGCTCGGCTTCCTCGCGGGTCATGTTGACGGCGTTGACGAGCGCCGCCTCGGTGTGGACGACGCGCATGCCGCGCCCGCCGCCGCCGCCCGCCGCCTTGATGATGACGGGATAGCCGATCGAACGCGCGATCTTGACGATCTCCTTCGGATCGTCGGGCAGGGCACCTTCCGAGCCGGGCACGCAGGGCACGCCGGTCTTGATCATCGTCTGCTTGGCGGAGACTTTGTCGCCCATCAGGCGAATGGTTTCCGGACGCGGACCGATGAATGCGAAGCCCGATTGTTCGACGCGCTCGGCGAAATCGGCGTTTTCCGAAAGAAAGCCGTAGCCGGGGTGGATCGCTTCCGCATCGGTGACTTCGGCTGCGCTGATCAGCGCCGGCATGTTCAGGTAGCTTTGCGGCGACGGTGCCGGCCCAATACAGACGGCTTCGTCGGCGAGCTTGACGTACTTGGCCTCTTTATCGGCGGTCGAGTAGGCGACGACCGTCTTGACTCCGAGCTCGCGGCACGCACGCTGAATGCGCAACGCAATTTCGCCGCGGTTGGCAATGAGAATTTTTTCAAACATGGCTGTGTTCCGACGCATAAAGGGGCTCGTGCGTCGTGGGGCCGCGATCTTTGGCGGCGCACGGCATTCGAGCGAAACGGCGTACGCCCGAGGTGGCTGAGCTGCCCCGGGCCCGCTTTGCGATTAGCCGATGACGTAAAGCGGCTGGCCGTATTCCACGGCCTGACCGTTTTCGATGAGGATTTCCTTCACGATGCCGGCCTTGTCGGACTCGATTTCATTGAGCAGCTTCATCGCTTCGATGATGCACAGTGTCTGACCTTCCTTGACTGTGTCGCCCACTTGGACGAACGGCTCGGCGCCCGGCGACGGCGAGCGGTAGAACGTGCCGACCATCGGCGAGGTGATCACGTGGCCTTGCGATGCAGCAGCCGGCGCTTGCGCGGCGGCCGGGGCTTGCTCGAGTGCGCCCGTTGCCGCGGCGGGAGCGGACGGTGCCATTTGCGGCGCAAACGAGGCGGACGGCTGTACGTAAACCGGCGGCGCATTCTTGACGATGCGGACTTTGCCTTCGCCCTCGGTCACTTCGAGCTCGGAGATACCCGATTCGGAGACGAGATCGATCAAAGTTTTCAGCTTACGTAGATCCATAGGGAATCCCCTTGTTCAATGCGTGAGGCGCCGGCTCGTGCCAGCGCCGATTTGGTGTTCTGAAAAATCAGCCGCGCGCGTTCGGCGACGCGAGCCGCTCGAGCGCGAACTCGAGTGCGTACAGATAGCCCTTCCAACCGAGCCCGCAGATGACGCCTTCAGCCAGATCGGAAAAGTACGAGTGATGTCTGAACGGCTCTCGGCGATGCACGTTCGACAGAT
>NZ_JBQCDN010000411.1:0-4687 GCF_051961175.1 Trinickia sp.
ACATCGTTTCGGCAACGTCATGTTGACGAGCTGCGCGGCCGCAATTTTCGGCCGGGCGTTCAACGATATGCTCTCCGGCTACCGCGTGTTTTCCCGCCGCTTCGTCAAATCATTCCCCGCCCATGCGAAGGGCTTCGAAACCGAGACCGAATTAGCTGTTCACGCCCTCGAGCTGCGCATGCCCGTTGCCGAGGTCGAGACCCGCTACGGTAGCCGTCCAGATGGCTCGCATAGCAAGCTCAACACTTATCGAGACGGGCTCCGCATCCTCTTAACGATCATCCGCCTGTTCAAACTCGAGCGCCCGCTCATGTTCTTTACGCTGTGCTTTGCGATCAGTCTGCTTGCGTCGATCGGGCTCGCAGTCCCGCTGCTCGACACCTACATCCAGACCGGACTCGTGCCGCGATTGCCGACAGCCTTGCTCTGTGTGGCGCTCGCCTTGCTTGGATTCCTCTTCTTGACGTGCGGCCTGGTGTTGGACACTGTGACGAAAGGCCGACTCGAGGCGAAACGTTTCGCGTACCTCGGATTTCCTGCCCCACGGCGAGAAGCGTGACGGCGTAATGCGGGCGGTTGCCACGATTCTTGCCGCCGTTCGCAGCCGCAGCAACCAATCCAAGCACGATCATGAATCTAAGTACTGCGGTGGGTGATTTACATCGGCGCTAACAAACAGCAATCTATTTAAGCGCTGTGGGTGCATTCGCGTACTTGCTCGCGCATGGATCACCTTATGACTTCCTGCGAGAACTCACCAGCAAGCCGGCAGGATACTCGTTCTACGCCGTTCCCTTTTTCATCCTTGGCGCGTCGCTCTACCGGCTATCTCCCCGTCACGCTATCGGAGTTGACACACCAGACACGGTCAATCTTGATATAGGGAGCCGATTCCGCTGACGACGTCTTGAGGGTCCCGCCGAAGCGCTCCGCGCACCAAACATTCAGCCGCTCCATGTTCGGCTTGTCCGCAACGATCAAGATACCCGCCTTAGATCGGATACGGTTTACAAATCCTTGGCCACGCTTCTCTTCAAAGAAAGCGACAGAAAACGGAGCGTAGGTGAACACGCCGAAAGGCATCACATTCATCGTGCGAACCTGCGCGTCGTTGGCGAGAGGAGGGAATATCGATTCGAACGGCAAGCCTGCTCCCCAGGCAACGACTACCTCTCGGGGAAATCGGGCAACCGCGGCTTCGTTCGTAGCCACCGTGTGCGCTGCATCGATCGCCATGGGATACAGCACGCGAGCCAACGATATTACGGCGATCAGGACGGTGACTCTTTTCATCCATTCGCGCGCCGCTCGCCTCGGCCGATCGAACTCGGATAGTTTGAACGTGGACAACGCAAAAAGGAGAGCAACGACCGGCCACTCAACCCGCACCAACGCACCACGGCCCATGAAGCCCGTGCCGAATAGCGTTGCGAGGAACAGAATCCAAGCACAACCGATCGGCCAATTCGGAGCGAGCAAGAAAAACACTGCCGCCGCCGCAAGAATCGGCAAGATTTGGGGATCCCACAGCAATTTCATCGCGTCCAAACCGGACGACAGGTCGCCTGTCGCCCCCCAACGGGCCCCGAGTGCCGTCAGCATCTCTTTCAGAACAACTGGGTTGGCAATGTGATGATCGACAAAGAAGAAATTGCGAACGAGTTCGATATCGTTCTTCGTGTAGCCGAAGCGCCCGAGAATGTCGGGCCGCTGCAGTAACTTCTGGTCCATATTGAAGTCAGTTATCGGGGCTCGCGCCGCGTTCAGCGACTCGTAGTACTGCCAGTCCGGGCCCTGATAACTGAGGTGGTTGTATACACCCGCCCCCACAACGGCCATAGCAAGAACTGCAGCGGATAGCACCGCGAGCCGCGAACGATAGAAGCGCGTCGCAATAAGAACGGGAGCAGCAACACCCGCCACTAGCGCGAACTCTTCGGCGCGAACCAGAAATCCGCAAAATGCAAGCAATATGCCGATCACCGGCAACAAAGACTTCTCCCCTTTCCTCACCATCAAAACGGCCAAAACAGCAGCCGTTGTTAACAAGCCCGAGTTGACTGTAAATTGCGGAAACAGCACCGCTCTCACGAAAAGCAGGCTACTGATCGTCGTTGCCCACAGCACGCCTGAACCCCATCGCCACATGCAATACAGCACGACAGCCCATGCAACGAAAAGCGATGCCATCGAAGCAATCGAATAGCCCAGCACGCCGCCGACCGACGGCAGCGACCTGACGAGATAGCCCCAGAGGACGTTCGAAAAAATAAGATTGGGCGATGCCGTCTTAGCGATGCCGTACCCATGGGCCACCATCGACATGGCTATATCGTCGTTCGTTTCCCAGAGCGGCACAAAGAAATAACAGAGTGCACCCAGCAGCACTGCCGCAATGAGCATCGAGGCGCCAGCCCCTATTCCCCAATGACACCGCACACCGTCCGGCTGCCCGGTGCGGGACAGCGGATCAGCTTCGCACGTTCTATCCATATCCAGAGGAGAAGGGAAAACACAGGGGGACACGATACGCACGGCTAGCGACACGCTGAAAGCAGTGGCCGACCAACCGTTGAATCGCACGGTGCCAAGACGCCCGCGAGGGTGCCCTGGTCGACCGGTTACACAGCCTCAAGCAAGAATTTCGTAAAAGTTCGTGAACGCTGCCAAACGTCCCGTCGCTGCATGAATGTCAGGCAATACGTCGAGGTCGACGCAATCAACACCGTGTCGTTGAGACCGCTGCGGGTTCATTGCGATGGACGGCAGGATTGCCAGGTATTCTGCGCGAGCCTCATCAACGCAGCGCCCAAACGCTTCGCCTTGCAAGATGAAGTACCCATCGCAGGCTAGACCTTGCCTGATTTCGGTTTCCCGCTTGGCGAAAATATCGTCTGCTAGTTTGTGAGGTTCGTTCATTGCGGCAACGCTGCTGCGTAAGCAAAATATTGCCGAGATAATAGCACGCGTGTCTGCGCGGATCCCCTCCGGCGAGCCCTCCCGCCACCGCCCCCCAAGCGATCGGACACATGCCCCGTGCGCTAGAACACGTGGGAACGTCAGAGCAGCTGAGCATGGGGGCCAGCGTGTAAAATCTCCGCCTTGCATCCCGCCCCTCAGGCCTCCAAGGCCAGAAGCCGATCACTATCGCTTTGCCCAAGTCAACACGAACAGAGGAAATCAGTGCGTCAGAACATTGCGGCAACTCGTCGAAACGAATCGAGGAGCAAACGGGCGAGCAAGCGATCACTAGGCCAAAGTCCGCATCCCAATGCCGCGAGCACCCGGATCTGCTGGGTGATGGCAATCGTGGCGTTTTGCTATCTGGCGTGGCAACTCGTCGGCATCCGCTACGAGAATCACGACGACATCTACTTCCATATCTTCGCGTGGCTGTCTTCGGGTGATTATCTTGGCTTCGCGTCTCGCGTGGCACGTTTTCAAGCTCGAGGCCAGGCATTCATCAACATGCCGCTTATCCTCTGGGCAGATAAACTCAGCGATTCCGCCTGGTACGACGTCGTCAACCTGAGTTCGTTCGCGCTGGTATATGCCAGCTTGATTGTGTTCCTACGACGCATTGGCTCGATCTCCGCCGCACTCGGGCTGGCAAGCGCAACGCTACTGCTCTTCCCGCTTCACTATTTCTTCACTTTTCCCCAGGGCTACCCGCTCATTTACAGCTGGGGGCTGGCCGCGGGACTCCTTTCCCCGGCGCTGCTCGCTTCACACATCGACAACCCGTCGCCCTATAAGCGTTGGATATCCGTCGCTCTGTTTCTCTGCTCGCTGTGGGGGCCAGAGTATAACTTTGTCCTCCACGCTGCGTTGCTTGTAGTCATCGTCGTCCACCGCGGAGTTCGGTCATTCCGGGCTATGTGGACACGCGCGTGGCCCTACGCGATCGGATCAATCCTGACATTCGGGGTCTATCTAGCGTATTCGTTGAGCGCACGGACCGCAGGCGGAAACGGAGACAGCCGCGTATCCGTTGGGCTCCATCCCCTAACATGGCTTGAGACGATGCTAACGCTACAGGGCAAAGCGTTTCTGCCATCAGCGCTGGCGATCGGGCTGAACCTTTCGTCCGCTCCGGCGCAAGGAACACCGACAGTCGATAGCCCCCTCACATACGCCGGCCTATGGCACAGCGCACATGATCACCTCTCGCTCGTGGCCGTATTCCTGGCAGCAAGCTGGGCTTTCTTCGTGCTTCTCAAACGCCAGGCAACAACGCCAAAAGCGTGCGTTTATTACGCGGCCGCATCGCTGCTGATCGCGGCGATTCCGGCTGGAATCGTGTCTATATCGTCGCTATACCAGACGAACGTCCTGAAGGGTTATCTCCAAGGACACCTAGTCACGTTTTATAGTCAGCTAGGGCTTTCCGGTGTGCTCTTCTCGCTATGCATGCTGGCCTGCGCCGCCACCCCGGATCGGCTTCGCTCAGCCATCCGAGCGACATGCGTCATCTTGCTGGCGAGCGCAGCGACACTTACCTTCGCCTATAACAATCTCAATCGACAGTTGATGATGGCAAACGCTCAAAAGTGGGCAGCGATGAGTGAACTCGTCGATTTCGCCTATTCTTCAGGAGCGAATCTCACTGGAAAAACGATCGCTGCCCCGGCATTCTGGACATCCGCCGGCGTAAGCAACATCACGGCAGCCGATGCGCTGCAAGTAT
>NZ_JBQCDN010000412.1:0-15184 GCF_051961175.1 Trinickia sp.
CAATGCTCTTCTTTTCCCCTCGTCTGTCCGTCGAACGCATCGGCGCAGCGCACGCCGAAATGCCGCGCGCTGTCCCCATGGATAGCGTATAAAAGAGGCAAGCCTCGACGCCGTCTCGGATTTGCCCACCCCTCATCCCGATACGCACACGCCATGGACTATCGCATGCATACCGCACCGATTCCCGATCCCCTAGCCGATCCAACGCGCGATCCCGAAGGCGAACCGGTCGTGCCGCCCGCGCCGGGCCATCACAACGACGAGCCGCAGCGGCCCGAAGGTCCTCCGGACAAAAACCCATCGCTGCATTGAACCGCATTCCGCTCCGATTGCCCTCCGCCCAAAAGGTGGAAACGTTTTCAATCAGGGTTTCCCCCTCTGCGCCGCTTGAGATGTCGGGTCGATAGACCGGCAAGGCGCGGCTTCATCTCGCGAATTTGTCACACGAAGCCGCCGACTGAAAGACCAATCGAGAGCGACGAATGCAGAAAATGACTTTGAATCGAAAGCTTGGCTCGATGATCGCGGTGCTGTGGACCGGGCTCATCTTGATCGGCATCGCCGGCGTGTGGCAGAACCGGGCATCGATGATCGAAGACCGCGAGGGTCGGCTGGTGGCGCTGGTGCAAGAAGCGAACAGTGTGGCCAAGCACTATTACGATGCAGCTCAGCAACATGCGATGAGCGAGGACGACGCAAAGAAGCAAGCGCTGCAAGCCATTGGCGTTCTGCGTTACAGCGCGGACGGTTACTACTCGATCAACGATTCGCACGCCGTCATGCTGATGCACCCGATCAAGCCGCAGTTGGTCGGGAAAGACCTGTCCAACTTCACGGACCCAGCGGGCAATCATCTCTTTCTCGACATCGTGAAAGCGGCCAATCAGGAAAACGGCGGCTTCGTTCACTATTTGTGGTCTAAACCCGGCAGCGAAGAGCCGGTCTCGAAGTTGTCATACGCGTTGCGGTTCGCGCCGTGGGATTGGGACATCGTCACCGGCATGTATATGGACGATGTCAATGCGGCGTTCATTTCGAACCTCGTGCGCTGGGCGACCATCATCGGTGTACTCGGGGTGGCTGCGACGATCGCGATGGTACTGGTCCTGCGCAGCATCCGCCGTAGCCTCGGCGGCGAGCTTGAAATCGCCATCGATACGGCGCAACGCATCGCCGGCGGCGACCTGACGGCGCGCATTGCCGTGGCGCACGGGGATGACGCCAGCCTCATGTCCGTGCTCGCGCAGATGCAATCGGGCATTGCCCAGGCGGTGATGCGCGTGCGTGCCGGTACGGAAAACATCAACGTCGGCGCGAGCGAAATCGCCGCCGGCAACACGGATCTGTCGCAGCGCACGGAGCAGCAGGCAGCCGCGCTCGTTCAAACGGCGTCGAGCATGGACGAAATGACGACGAACGTGAAAATGAACGCCGACAGTGCTTCGCAAGCGGCCAAGCTCGCGGAGCAGGCCGCCGATGTCGCGACGCGCGGCAGTAGTGTCGTGGATGACGTCGTACGCACGATGCACGAGATCACATCGAGCTCGCAGAAGATCGGCGACATCATCGGCGTGATCGATGGGATCGCGTTCCAAACGAACATTCTCGCGCTGAACGCCGCGGTGGAAGCGGCACGCGCGGGCGAGCAAGGGCGCGGGTTCGCGGTGGTCGCCGCGGAGGTCCGCAGCCTGGCGCAACGTTCGGCTACGGCCGCCAAGGAAATCAAGGCGTTGATCGAATCGTCGACGAATACGGTTGACCAGGGGGCCGCACTCGTCGCGAATGCGGGTTCGACGATGGGCGAGATTGTGCAGTCCGTTCGGCGCGTCAACGAGATCCTTGAGGAGATCAGCCACGCTTCGCATGAGCAAAGCGCGGGGATCGAACAAGTCAATCGCGCTGTGGGAGAGATGGATAAAGTGACGCAGCAAAACGCGGCACTCGTTGAAGAGGCCGCAGCCGCCGCGCAATCGCTGAAGGACCAGGCGGGCGTGCTGCGGGACGCTATTTCGGGTTTTTCGTTACCCGCTTAGGGGGAATTCAGGCGTCTACGGGCGCCTTTCACCGGTGGGGGCCAGCATCATTACAACTTCATTACAATAGATGCCCCGCGTACTCCTGCGCGCCGCCCCTTCCTTCCCATGCCCCCACCGAAGCGGAAACGCGCCACCCCATACTCATCCCGTTCGCTCACGCATGACCCTTTGATCGCGCCGCGCTGGCGCACAAAGCGTTCAACCTTCGTCATGGCGCTCATCACCCTCGCATTCGTCGCGCTCGCCGCGCGAGCCGGGTGGGTCCAAATCGTCGAACATGACTTTCATGTCGCGCAAGGCGAAAAGCGGCATCGGCAAATGCTCGCGCTCGAAGCCAAACGCGGCCCTATCGTCGATCGGCACGGCGCTCTGCTTGCCGTCAGCCTCGCCACCTATGAAATATGGGCCGAGCCCGATCGCGTCGCGCCTACCGATATCGAACCGCTGGCCAAGCATCTCGCGCTTTCCTCTGCACAATTGCAGGCGCGCCTCGAGGCCGGACGCACGCACGTTTTGCTCAAGCGCCACGTCGATGCGCAAACGGCCGGCCGCATTGCCGATCTCGGCCTGCGCGGCATCACTCAGGTCACTACGTCCAAACGCTTTTACCCCGAAGGTGAATCGGCAGCACACGTCGTGGGTTTGACCGATATCGACGACGTGGGACAAGAAGGCGTGGAATTGGCGGCAAACGCGTTGCTGGCCGGCGAACCGGGCGAGCGCGAAGTCATCCGCGACCGGCTCGGGCGCGTCGTCTCCGATCTGCGCCCGCTCGTGCCCGCGCGCCACGGGCAAGCCGTTCAACTGACGATCGACCGCCGCATCCAGCATCTCGCCTTCGCCCAACTCAAAGCGGCGCTCGAACGCCACCAAGCCCAAGCCGGCAGCGTCGTCGTCCTCGATGCCAATACCGGTGAAATCCTGGCACTCGCCAATGCCCCTTCATTCGATCCGAACGCGCGTGCCGGGCTCACAGCCCACACCATGCGCAACCGCGCAGCCGTCGATATGTTCGAACCCGGCTCGACGATCAAACCGCTCGCCATCGCCACGGCACTCGATACCGGCAAAGTCGGCCCCGGTACGCTGATCGATACCGCACCGGGCCGATACCGCATCGGGCCGAATACGATCCACGATACATCCGATCACGGCATCGTCAGCGTCGCGCAGGCACTCGCCACCTCGAGCAATATCGCCCTCGCCAAGATTTCGATGATGCTGCCGCCCGAAACACTCTGGACGGCTTATCGCCAATACGGCATCGGGCTCGCCGCGCCGCTGCCGTTTCCCGGCGTCGCGGGGGGAACGCTCAGACCATGGCAGCGATGGCGCCCCGTCGAACAGGCGACGATGGCCTACGGCTACGGCTTGTCGACATCGCTTCTGCAAATGGCGCAAGCCTATACGGCGCTTGCCGGCGACGGCACGCTGCGGCCCGTCGCGCTGATTGCAGGTGACGGCAGCGCCACATCCGGCGTTGCCGCCGCGCCGTTCATTCGTGTGACGAGCGAATCGAGCGCCGCGACGCTGCGCTCGATGCTGGAGGCGGCAACCCTCGCGGGCGGAACGGGGCGCGCAGCCCGCGTCGAAGGCTACCGCGTCGGCGGTAAGACCGGCACCGCATGGAAGCATGCAGGAAAGGGGTATGCAAAGGGCAAATACCGCTCGCTCTTTGTAGGCATTGCTCCAATCGACGCACCACGCATCGTCGTCGCCGTCATGATTGACGAACCGACGAAGCATTCGTATTACGGCGGTGCCGTGGCCGGCCCCGTGTTCTCCGCCGTCACGGGCGGCGCGCTGCAATTACTCGGCGTTCCGCCCAGCCCGCCTGCTCCCGAAGCGTGAGCGCCATGGCCGATCGGCCGCTCAATGAACGGCTCGCGTATGAGGCCGTGGTGCCCTGCATTGCGCTGCAATGCGGTGCGCTCCCATGGCTGCCGCCCATGTGCCGTTGGCCGCGCATGTCGATCACTGCTCCTTGTTTTCGGATACAAACGTACTAAGTTTGATGAAGCACAACAGAACCACAGAACGACGGTAGCACCCGGGCGCGGGACGCTCGTCGAGGACAAAGATCATGACGACGGTCGCCAGTTTTCAAATCGAGTACTCCCGGTTTCTCGATGCTGACGGCGTCCCAGCGCAGCCCCTACCCGAATTCGCCAAGGATCCCGAAGCTTTGTCAGCGTTCTATCGCGCGATGGTGCTCACCCGTGCGTTCGACGCCAAAGCCGTTGCACTGCAGCGCACAGGCAAGCTCGGCACCTTCGCATCGAGCGTCGGCCAAGAGGCCATCGGCGTGGGCCTCGCGTCGGCGATGCGTCCCGAAGACGCCCTCTTTCCCTCCTATCGCGATCACGCAGCGCAACTGCTGCGCGGCGTCACGATGTCGGAGAGCTTGCTGTACTGGGGCGGCGACGAGCGCGGCAGCTGCTTTTCCGCCGCACCGCACGATTTCCCGAATTGCGTTCCGATCGGCACCCAGGTTTGTCACGCGGCCGGCGCCGCCTACGCGTTCCGCTTGCGTGGCGAGCCGCGTGTGGCCGTCGCGATCGTCGGCGACGGCGGCACATCGAAAGGCGATGTCTATGAAGCGATGAACATGGCCGGCGTTTGGCAGGCTCCGCTCGTCATTGTCGTCAACAATAATCAATGGGCCATGTCAGTACCGCGCACAAGGCAGACGGCCGCACCCACACTGGCGCAAAAAGCCATCGCGGCCGGCATCGAAGGGCGGCAGGTCGATGGCAACGATGTCATCGCAGTCCATGCGGCCGCTCGGGAAGCACTGGATAAAGCACGGCGTGGCGATGGCCCGACGTTGATCGAAGCGTTGAGCTACCGTCTCGGCGATCACACGACGGCCGACGATGCCACGCGTTATAGAGATCCCGATCTCGTCGCTCAAGCATGGCGCGAGGAGCCGATCGTGCGCTTACGCAAATACCTGGTCTCCCTCGCTGCATGGGACAAATCGCGTGAGGACCAACTCAATCAAGCGTGCCAGCGTACCGTCGAAGCCGCGGTGCAGTCATATCTCGCCGTTGCGCCGCCCGACGTCTCCGCGATGTTCGATCATCTCTATGCAACGCTGCCGCATGCGTTGCACGAACAACTTGCGATGGCACGGCATTTCGCCGCCGCCTCGGAGCGCGGCCATGGCTGATCTCGCACTCGTCGAAGCGGTCAACCTCGCGCTCGCGCATGCGCTCGAGCACGATCCCGCCGTCGTCCTCCTGGGCGAAGATATCGGCGCGAACGGTGGCGTGTTCCGCGCGACGATCGGTCTGCAGACACGTTTCGGCGCACAACGCGTGCTCGATACGCCGCTTGCGGAAGCCGGCATCGCCGGCACCGCGATCGGCATGGCGGCGATGGGCCTGCACCCCGTCGCCGAGATTCAATTCACGGGCTTCATCTACCCCATCGTCGATCAGGTGCTCAACCACGCGGCCCGCTTGCGCAATCGCACGCGCGGCCGCGTGAGTTGCCCGCTCGTGATTCGCTCGCCGTGCGGTGCAGGTATTCACGCGCCCGAACATCACTCCGAAAGCCCCGAAGCGCTGTTCGCCCACATCCCGGGGCTGCGCGTCGTCATGCCCTCTTCGCCGTCGCGCGCTTATGGGCTGCTGTTGGCCGCGATCCGCGATCCCGATCCGGTGATCTTTCTGGAACCGACCCGGCTGTACCGCTTGTTCAAACAAAGCGTCGAAGACGACGGTGAGGCGCTACCACTCGATACCTGCTTCGTCTTACGGGAAGGCACCGACGTCACACTCGTTTCGTGGGGTGCCATGCTTCAAGAAGTACTTAGGGCTGCCGATCAATTGGCTGAGGACGGCATCGCCGCCGAAGTCATCGATGTGGCTACCCTCAAGCCGCTCGACATCGAGACGATCCTGGCTTCCGTCGCCAAGACAGGCCGTTGCGTCATCGTGCACGAGGCGCCGCGTACGTGCGGCCTCGGCGCCGAGATCGCCGCCACGATCGCCGAGCGTG
Source organism: Trinickia sp. (assembly GCF_051961175.1). Lineage (GTDB taxonomy): Bacteria > Pseudomonadota > Gammaproteobacteria > Burkholderiales > Burkholderiaceae > Trinickia. Next base: position 6,042 of record NZ_JBQCDN010000412.1, read on the forward strand.
GACTCTATTCACTACTCGCGCCGATCGAGCGCGTGACCGGGTACGACGTCGTCGTCCCGCTGTTCAGGCTGGAGGGGCAGTACATGCCGAGCGTCGCGCGCATCGTGAGCGCTGTGCGAAAAACGCTCGAGGCTTCAACATGAACGTCTTCAAGCTCCCCGATCTGGGCGAAGGTTTGCAAGAGGCTGAAATCGTCGAATGGCATGTCAAAGCCGGTGATGAAGTCGCCGCCGATCAGCCGCTCGTCTCGGTGGAAACCGCCAAGGCCATCGTCGATATCCCTTCCCCGCAAGCCGGGCGCATCGCGAAGCTATACGGCAACAAAGGCGACATCGTGCATTTGGGCGCGGCGCTCGTCAGCTTCGAAGGCGAAGGCGGTGCCGCCGATACCGGCACGGTCGTCGGGCGCGTGGAAACGAGCGAAAACGTCGTCCGCGAGGCCGCCCCACCCAGCTTCGCGTCGCCCACTGGCGCACGCGTCGGCAGCGTGGCCGTGAAAGCGACCCCGGCCGTCCGCGCGCTGGCCCGCAAACTCGACATCGATTTGACGATGGTCATGCCGACCGGGCCCGACGGCGTCGTCACTTCCAACGACATCGAACGCACGGCCAAGGTGCTCGCCGAGTTGGGCCCCCCCGAACCGCTGCGCGGCGTGCGGCGCGCGATGGCGCAGAACATGGCGCAAGCCCAAAGCGAGGTGGCGGCGGCAACCGTGATCGACGATGCCGATATCGATGCCTGGGCGCCCGGCGCCGATATCTCGATTCGATTGATCCGCGCGCTCGTAGCAGGTTGTCGCGCGGAGCCCGGCCTCAATTCATGGTTCGACGGGCGCACAGCGCGACGGCGCGTGCTGGCAAAGATCGACGTCGGCATCGCGGTGGATTTGCCGGACGGATTGTTCGTGCCCGTTCTGCGCGACGTGGCGCATCGCGATGCAGCCGATTTGCGCGCCGGCTTGGACCGGATGCGAGCGGATGTGAAGGCGCGCAAGATCCCGCCCGAGGAGATGCGCGGCAACACGATCACGCTGTCGAACTTCGGGATGATCGCGGGCAAGTACGCGGCGCCGATCGTGGTGCCGCCCACCGTGGCGATTCTCGGCGCCGGACGTGTGCATCATGCCGTCGTGGCCTGCGATGGCAAACCAGCCGTGCATGCCGTGTTACCGCTGAGCTTGACGTTCGATCATCGCGTCGTGACGGGTGGCGAAGCCGCACGATTCCTGGCCGCAGTCATGGAGGATCTGGAATCGGCCGGGTAGCGAGGCATGGTGCGATGCACCGGTTTCCGACGGGTGCATCGCTACCTTCCCGCGCCGCCACCGCTTTGCTGCGGCGCTGCAAAATGCCTCCACCGCGTGTGCGGTTTGTAATGTCGACGAATGGGCGACCCTACCGATTCGCGATAAAAACGTCCAAACCCTCGGTGGCCCGCGGGTTCGCCTGAATGCTACCCGTGCGGCATGCAAGTTGCGGGTCGAATCACCAGCGGCTCGCGCCGCGCGTTTTCAACCAAGTCAAGCGAGGGCGCTATGTTAGGCACGATCTTGCTCATCATTCTCATCTTACTTTTGATCGGCTCGTTCCCCGCGTGGCCGTATAGCCGCAGTTGGGGCTATGGGCCAACCGGCGGGCTCGGACTCATCGTCCTCATCGTCATCATTCTCGTCGTATTAGGGCGTATCTAGCGCACGGCGCGCTCGGCGCCGCCGGGCCGCCGCCATGCGGCGAGCGCATCGATCCGGGCACGTCGCGTGCAGGCCAATGGCGGTCGGCCGCGACGAACACGGATAGGCGAATCGCCCAAGTCTCCACCTTATATGAGAGCGTCCCGCCGAAAGCCTATGGGGGCATCGGGCGCGTCGTCTCCTCGCTCGATGGCCTCGCGCATCTCTCCGGCTGCGTATAGCGCCGCTCGAATCCGTCATTGCCGCCGTTGAGGGCATCGTAAAGCATAGAGAGATGAGGCAAGGCAATTGATCGGGGACGGCACGGCGGCACTGGTAACGCGGGACGATGCTCCGCTCAATCCGCCATGGCCCATTGCGTGCACAGCGCGCCGCTGGCACGCCCGATCCCGTCGAGCGACGGTGCGATGCGATCGACATCGAATCGCTCCTTCCACTGCACCAGGTAGCGTGACTCGCACGTCCCCGCATCTGCTTCGACATGCGCGCCGCGTTGCTCCAACGTGCAGCCGAGGGGCGTCAATTGCTCGGCCAAGCGGCGCGGGCAATCCGAATCGATGGCGTAGCGAACGGTCAGCCACGCAGCCTTGCGGCGCTCGAGCCTGTGCTCGACAAAACGCAAGCCCCATAACACCGCCAGGCCGATCGCGCTGCTGGCCGCGCCCAAGCCGTATTGCCCCCCGCCGAAACACAGGCCGATGACAGTGACGAACCAAAGCATCGCCGCCGTCGTGACACCGCTGACGAGCCCATCCTTGCGAAATACCGCGCCCGCGCCGATGAAACCCATCCCCGTCAGGATCCCTAGCGGCAAACGCATCAAATCGATCCTGACAAAGCTTGTCGGCCCCTTGCCGGTTTGATCCAGCAGCGCGTTGACTTGCAGCATCGCGACGCAGGCCGCCAGGCAAACGAGTATGGTGGTGCGCAATCCGGCCGCCTTACCCGATTCGCTGCGATCGAGCCCGTACGCGGCCCCCGCCACGAGCGCGCAGGCGAGACGCGCCAACGCAGAAGGCCAGTCAAGCGTAAGCGGCATCGTCTCCATATCGGGCGCGGGGACTGATCGATCGACATAGATGACGAGCGAGCAAAGCGCAGGCCCGCAATGAACGCATAAGCACAGAGCACGCCCCTCGGGTATGGGGTTTGCGCCGCAGCAATCACGAGCGCGCCGCCCTGAAACCGGCGCGCATCGTCCCTGCCAACGCTATGCATCTTAGGAGCCTCAATGAAGCGAACCGCTCTAGCCTTGACCTGCTGCGCCTTGCTGCTCCCGGTCGGCGTCGCCGAAGCGCAAACGCAAGCTGCATCGACCACCGCGGCTAACCCGCTGCCCGAGCCCGACCGCGATTTCGTGCAGGCGGCCTCGATGTCATCATCGACCGAAATCGACGCCGGCAAGCTGGCTCAGAAAAATTCGAGCGACAAGGACGTCAAGTCGTTTGCGCATCACATGATGCTCGACCATACGAAGCTGACCGTCGAACTGAAGGCGAAGGCACCGCATGGTGTCGAAGTGCCGAAAGACAACTCCGACACGAGCGTGCTTGACGAGTTGAAGCCGCTGAAAGGCAAGGAGTTCGACGACGCCTACATTGCGAAGATCGGCCTTAAAGGCCACCAGGATGCCGTCGCCGCGTTCAAGAAGGAAATCTCCGACGGACAAAACGCGGACCTGAAGAAACTCGCGCAAAAAGGCCTGCCCGTCATCGAGCACCACTATGCGTTGGCGCAGCAACTCGCCAAGAAGAAAGGCGTAAAGGAGTAAAGGAGTAAAGGAGTAACGGCGCAGCTGCCCGGCCATGCGGGCGGCACGACGAAGCGCAAGCGGTCCTGCGCTTCGTCGCACGGTAGTGCGGCGCGCGTTGAGCGGCTCAGTCGCCCGCGGTCCACTCCACGTTCGCGCCGACCGAACGCAGATTTTCGACGAAATGCGGATGCGCGCGCCGGATGGGCAATGCATTCGTGATAACGGAGCGCCCTTCGATGCTCGCGGCCACCATCAGCAGTGCAATCGCGACGCGGATGATGTAGGGGCTTTCGACCTTCGCCGGGCTCAGCGGAATGCCGCCGAACGTAATCAGACGATGCGGGTCCGACAAAAAGACGTGCGCGCCGAACTTCGACAGTTCGACCGACCATCCCATCGCGCCGTCGTACACCTTGTTCCAGAACATCGCGCTGCCTTCGGCTCGTACGCCAAGGGCAATGAAGATCGGCAGCAAATCCACGGGCAGGTACGGCCACGGCGCCGCCTCGATCTTCGTCAAGATATTGGGCGTAAACGGCCTGCGCACGCGCAACGGGCCGTCGCGCATCGCGCGCGACCATCCGTCCTGATGAACGAGATCGACACCGAACTTCGCGAACGTGCGATCGATCAACGGGAATTGCTCGGGCGCGCTGTTCTTGACGACGATATCGCCGCCGGTGATCGCACCGAGCGCCAGGAACGTCGCGATCTCATGGAAATCCTCGCTAAAGCGAAACTCGCCGCCACCGAGCCGATGCCCGCCTTCAACGGCGAGACGTGAAGTGCCGATGCCTTCGATCGGTACACCGAGCATCGCGATGAAGCGGCAAAACTCCTGGACGTGCGGCTCCGAAGCGGCATTAACGAGCGTCGACGTGCCCGAAGCGGACGCAGCGCACAGAACGAAATTTTCGGTGGTGGTAACCGACGCGTAGTCGAGCCAGTGATCGTTCGCTGCCATGCGCGTTTGCGCGCGCACGATCAGGGAATCGGAGGTGCGCTCGACGCGTGCGCCGAAACGCTCGAACACTTCGACGTGCGGGTCGATCTCGCGCACGCCCAGCGTACAGCCTTTCACGTCGTTTTCGAGCCGCGCCACGCCGAATCGCGCAAGCAGCGGCGGAACGAGCATGATCGACGAGCGCATCTCCTCGGGCAGCCGATGCTTGGCCGGATCGAACGACGTAGCGTGGTGATGCAGATCGAGGATGCCCGTCGAGAAATCCATCGATACGTCGCTGCCTAGCGCGCGGAAAATATCGAGGATTTTCTTGACGTCGGTGATGTCGGGCACGCCGACGAGCCGCAGCGGCTGGTCGGTCAACAAGGTCGCACAAAGAATCGGCAGGACAGCGTTCTTATTGGCGGACGGCGTGATCTCCCCGCGAAGCGGGAGGCCGCCATGAACGATCAGATCGGACATATTCGGGGCAAAACAGAAAAAAGAGGTGTGGCCGGGAAACGCAGGCGCATATGATGCCACCGTCCGCGCGGCGATGGACGGGAATCTCGCCGAAGGCATCCGCCATTGCCAGTTTCGCTTTCAGCATTCGATAATCCCACACGGCGCGTCGGGCTTTTCGTCAGACGTCTTCGGGTTCCGGGCGTCGACGAGCGTGCCACAAATGCGAACCCGGGCGCGCAATGCTTTTGCATCAAGCACTTACATAGCCTATGAGCAAGTTATTCACAACTTTGCCAACATAAATTGGGGATAAGTTCGTTTTGCCCACCTTCACGCTCGCCGGCCCGGTCACGGCTGAATTGGACATCCGCAAGAGTCGCTTTATCGCGCATGCGATCCCTGTCGCCGATCGCGATGCCGCCATGCAGGCGCTGCGTCTCTTGCGCGACGCGCATCCCAGCGCTACCCATGTCTGCTGGGCCCTGCTCGCGGGCGGGCAATCGGGAATGTCCGACGATGGCGAACCCTCGGGCACGGCCGGGCGGCCGATTCTCGAAGTGTTGCGCCATCACGATCTCGACGGCGTATTGGCGGCAGTGGTGCGGTACTACGGTGGCGTGAAGCTCGGTGCGGGCGGCCTCGTGCGCGCCTATACCGATGCCATTGCGAGTGCGCTTCAACAAGCACAGCGCGTCGAGCGAATCGCGCAGGCCGAACTCACCGTCGACATCGACTATCCCGATGAAGCGCGTGTGCGGCGATGGATCGAGCAGGAAGGGGCCGAACTCGTCGATAGCGGATATGAGTTAAGGGTGCGGCTCGTCCTGCGCATGCCTGCGACGAAGCGCGATTCCGCCCGCGTGGCGTTGCGGGACTTGACGCAAGGGCGCGTGCGATTTGTCGACGAAGAAGGCGACGGCGGTCGGCGCTAGTGGCGCACGAAATCTTTCAATTTCATTACATTGATGTCAGCGGGATGGCGGGTTTGATCGCTTGACGATATCCCCGGAAACGGCGTTTTCACGGACGAACGCCCCTGCTTGAATGCCCGCCGATGCCGTGGGGGAGGCCGATCGACTGAATTGAGCACGAAAACGCGCTCCTTTCGTCCAATTGGTTCCGGGGCGGCGGGTCTACACTGCTTTCCATGGAGCAAGACATCAGCTCCATCCACGAAGCCCTCGCGAAGCGTCGTGGGGCAAAAAGATTGGACGATGTAGCTGGATAGCAGTCGTAGGAATTCCTCAGCACTCAGGGTAATCGCTGAAGGGTTTCAAAACCGGGGTTCGCGCAGTGCGTTGTAGCAGTCCGAAGTATCTGTAGTTCGAAGCACCTCGCAGTTCGAAGCACCTTGCAGTTCGAAGCATCTTGCAGTTCAAAGCACTTTGCAGTTCGAAGCACTTTGCAGTTCGAAGCACCTTGCAGTTCGACGTAGCTTGCAGTCACGAGTACCTGATGGGTAGTACCGTAGTGGCAGCACAGCAGTACGCAGTACCTCACCTCGGAATAGCAGCACCTGGCAGTTGCAGCACCCCTGGAAGTAGAAGCACCCCTAGCAGTAGATACACCTCACCTCGAAGTTGCTGTAGACGGGCCCTACCTCTTCCCTGGGTGGGGCCCTTAGCATTCAGCGCGCAGCGCGGCCTAGGGTAATCCCTCCTTCCGAACGCGATGCGCCGGTGATTCGATAACCGATCACCTGATATGCGCTCCCGACGATCTGTCGGCCGACCGGCAATGCCCGATATCCTTTGCGGTTCCGCCGGATGGGCGGATAAATCCCTAATTGCCTGCAAGCGCTTTTATCCGCGCGGCTGCTCTACCGCGCAAGCGCGCCTCGCCTATTACGCGTCAATCTTCCCGCTCGTCGAAGTCGATTCGAGCTATTACGCCCTGCCCCCGCGGGCGAATTCCGAGTTGTGGGCCGAACGTACGCCAGAAGGCTTCGTTTTCAATGTGAAAGCCTTCCGGTTGCTGACCGGCCATCAAACCGGGCGCGAGGCACTGCCGCCCGACATTGCTGTCCTCGTACCCGAGACCGCGAACAAGAAGCTCTACTATCGCGATTTCCCACCCGAATTGATCGACGAAATCTGGCGCCGCTTTTTCGATGCGCTGGCTCCGCTCGACGAGGCAAGCAAGTTAGGCGCGGTGCTTTTCCAATTTCCGCCTTGGCTGACGAGCGCTGCGCAGGGCCGGGCCCATGTCGAGGAATGTGCGGCGCGCATGGCCGAACATACGATGGCGATCGAGTTTCGCAACCGCTCCTGGCTCGACGAGAAGCATCAATCCTGGACGCTGGGATTCGAACGCGAGCATGGAATCGCGCATGTCGTCATGGATGCGCCGCCCGAGGTTGCGAATCGTGCGCAGACGGTCTGGGAAGCGACAAACGCCGACTTGGCGATCGTGCGTCTGCATGGCCGCAACGCCGAAACGTGGAATGCGACAAGCCCATCGGCGTCGGTCCGCTTCAACTACGACTACAGCGACGAGGAACTGCACGAACTGAGCACACCGATTCGAACCCTCGCAGGGCAAGTCAAGACGACTCACGTCATCTTCAATAACTGCTTTGAGGACCAGGGGCAGCGCAATGCGAGATCGATGATGCGGATACTCGGGGCCGGATAGTGCCGACTCATTGGAACTCGAAACCGTGCGCCGGAACTGGACGCCTACGCGATGCCTCTACCTTTTGGGTGGAAAAAATTGGCTCGAGCGCGTTTCATCTAGCGGAAGCCAGAACTGGCTTCGAAGCCCCATCACTTCGACGCACTCACATCGTACGCCTGATCATTGGCCGTCACCGGCCCAAACCGGAACGACGATCGCTCTCTCTTCGCCCTATACATCGCAGCATCCGCCACATCCATCAGCTGTCGTATGTGGGTCACGCGGTCCGGATAGGTCGCGATACCAATACTCAACCCAATCGAGAATCGCCCGGCAAATTCGGCTTGCGCAACCGCCCGCACCTGCTCGATCAACCGCTGGGCAAGCCGGCGCAGATCATCGTCGTCGCCGTAATCGGTCAGCAACGCGACAAATTCGTCACCGCCAATGCGCGCCAGCACGTCCTGACGTCGCACGACAGCCGATAGCCACTTGGCGAGCCGCCTCAAAAAGATATCGCCGGCACTATGACCCAGCACATCGTTGACGCTCTTGAATCCGTCGACATCCAAATACAGCAGCGCCACCTTCCGGGTTTCGATCCCGGGTTGCGCCGCTAACGCATCAATGGCGGCCAGCAGCCTTCTTCGGTTGGGCAACCCCGTCAACGCATCGAGCGCGGCCTCCCGATCCATCGCCTGCGAATAGGCGCTGATATTGGCGAACGCCCGTCGTTGAACCACGAGTGCGTACGCCAACAAGCCCCCGACAAAAGCCGCGACGACAGCCAACGCGCCGGCGCCGAACATCACGCGCTTGCGTGCATCGCCGGCCGCGCCATGCTGACGCGCTTGCCAACGCTGGCTCAATTGCGTGAATTCAAGCCGCAGCCGATCCATTTCGCGCTTGCCCTCGTCCGTCTGCACAAGTGCGATCGCGCGCGATCGATCGCCGCCACGAGCCAGTTCGATCGTTCGCGCCAGTTCGGCCAACTTACTGTGCTGAAGCGCATCGATCCGGCGCACGATGGCGATCGACGAGGGATCGGCAACGGCAACGCCATAGAGCTGCCGCATCGCGGGTTCGACATCCCGCGTGCCGCGCTCATAGGGCTGCAGATAGCCGGGGGAACCCGTCAGCAGATAACCGCGCTGCCCCGTCTCCGCATCTTGGAGATCGTCAAGGACCCGGTTCGTCGTGCTGAGGCCGCTGAAGGCGATATCCTCGGACACGTCATCCTCGATGACGACGCGCGCCTCGTAGATGAACGCGGCAGCCGCGATCAGCAAGCCGATAAAAAGTACGATGTACAACGCGACGAAACGATTGCGATCGTTCCGCGCCGCTCGAAATAGCCGTACAGGCAAGGCTCTCTCCGGGAGACGGGACGTTTGATCTGTTGAATTCAATGATAGTCGATGCTGCGGTGACGTCATGTCGCGCGCATCGCCTCGTCAAGTGGCTTGTTCGATGCGTTCGTCGGACTCACCCTCCGACGACGCCATCACCACACAATCGCGCCCCAACGCTTTAGCCGTATAAAGGGCGGCATCGGCGCGAGCCAACACGCGCGCGAGCCTGTCTCCAGGCCGGAATTCGTCCACACCCGCGCTGAATGTGTAGGGCGTCTGGCCGCACGGACGCTGCGCGATGGCTGCGCGTAAACCGTTCGTGAG
>NZ_JBQCDN010000413.1:0-7502 GCF_051961175.1 Trinickia sp.
GATTCGGCGACGGCTTCCACGGTAATGCCGTACTCTTCCATGCGGCGTCGCAGCCAGCGAATCAACCGTTCGCGAGCTTCGCCTTCAAGCTGTTCCATCGATGATTCCGGTTATGGTTGATGCGGGGTCGCTAAATGCCCCGTTGACCCGAGCCGAATCATACTCGACTCGCAGCCAATAGGTTGCAGCCGCCCGCTGGCGCGTACCCAAAAGGCAGCGCACGGTGTGCGTCAAACGGTGTCGGCTTGAATTATCGATACAAAATCGACAAAAAGCAAAACCATCAAAAGGCCAGTGTATCTTTTCACATGCATGGACCGTTCCAACGGCCGCGGGCCCCTCCGTTCCACCCCGTCAGCCGCGGCGCAGCCTCGCTTTCGTCATAGGGATAAACACGCCACCCTCACGAGGGAGGCGACGGCTTTTGAGACGTCTACGCCGAACGGCTTCGTCGCGTCGCGCGTGCCCCGCCATCCGCACACCCATCGCCGGGGCTTGCGCCGGAGATTAACGTACGAGCTCGGACGTACCGATATTCCATTCATAATCGTGTTCGTGGATGCATTGCATAACGCCTACGGCAAAGTCCGATTAATACCGAGCGTCGGCTCACCTACAGACAAAAAAGCCGATCGACCGTCACATCCCGGAAATACTCACCTTTGAAAAAAGGACACGCGCTCAGGTGAGCGTTTTCGGGACATTGCGCGTTCATGGGAGGCCGAGATGCGGATCCCGAATTTTCTCACCTTTAAATCGAGCGGGGCAGTGTCAGATCGACGGCATGCGGTTGGCGGCTTTCGAGGTGCCCGAAGGCGCCGCCTGTTCCTCGAGCCATGCGTGCGGCGCGCCCGCCGCCAATCGCGCGGCCATGGCGGCATTCATCGCTTCTTCGATCCGCTCCTTGTTGTACGGCTTGCGCAGCAGCATCGCGTCGGCAAGGGCTTGATGATCGCTGCCCCCTGGCAACGCATCGTAGCCCGTTGCAAAGATGACGCGCAGCCCCGGCTGCAGCGCCAATGCACGCATGGCCAGTTCGTCGCCCGACAAATCGGGCAATGAGATGTCGGTGACGATAACGTCGAAGGCTTGTTCGCTCAGCAGCCGCAACGCGTCGGTCGCATCGCCGGCTTCCGTGACCGAATGGCCGAGATAGCCGAGCATATCGGCCGTCGTGAACCGCACCATCGCATCGTCGTCGACGAGCAGCACGCGCGCCGCCAGGCGCGCAGCGCCCGGGAGCACGTCGTCGTCATGTTCCGGCGCCTGCAGAATCGGCGTCGCGGGCGGGACCGGTTTGCCTCGGGGCTGGTTCCGCAATACATGGCGGATTTTGCGCGCCATCGCCTCCCGGCTATAGGGCTTGCTCAATAAATCCACGCCCTCGTCGAGCCGACCGCCGTGCACGATCGCATTGTCCGTGTAGCCGGACGTAAACAGCACGGCAATGTTGGGCAACCGTTCGCGCGCTTTGCGCGCAAGCTCCGGGCTGCCGAGCGGACCCGGCATGACGACATCGGTGAACAACAGATCGATCGGCACACCGCTCTCGACGATCGCCAGCGCGCTCTGCGCGTCCTTCGCACGCAGCACGCGATAGCCGAGTTCGGACAGCAGATCGACGACGGTGCCGCGGACGTCTTCGTCGTCTTCGACGACGAGCACCGTTTCGCTGCCGCCCGTGACCGCTCCCGTCTCGATATCGGTCTCGACATCCTCGGGCTGCCGCGCGCGCGGCAGATAGATGCGCACCGTCGTGCCGTGCCCGACTTCGCTGTAGATCTTGACGTGTCCACCCGATTGTTTGACGAAGCCGTACACCATGCTCCAGCCGAGCCCGGTCCCTTGTCCCTCGGGCTTCGTCGTGTAAAACGGCTCGAATACGCGTTCGAGCAATTCCGCAGGAATACCGCATCCCGTATCGGTCACGGCCACCATTACGTATTGCCCCGCCGCGACGTCGCCGTGACGGGCGACGTAGGCATCATCGAGAAAGGCGTTGCCCGACTCGATCGTCAGTTTGCCTTGTCCTTGCATCGCATCGCGCGCGTTGATCGCCAGATTCAACAGTGCGTTTTCGACCTGAACGGTATCGACGAACGTGTTCCAGAGGCCGCCCGAGATGACGGTCTCGATCTCCACCCCCTCACCCAACGAGCGCCGCAACATATCGTCGATCCCACGGATCAACCGGCCCAGGTTGACGCTCTTTGGAGAAAGCGGTTGTCTGCGGCCGAACGCGAGCAGCTGCGAGGCCAGACGCGAGCCGCGCGAAGTGGCCGCGATCGCCGTTTGCAGACGCTGCTCCGCGCGCAGATTCCCGGCGACGTCGCGGCTCAATAGTTGCAGATTGCCCGCGATCACCTGTAACACGTTGTTGAAATCGTGCGCGACACCGCCTGTCAGTTTGCCGATCGCCTCCATTTTTTGCGCCTGCCTCAATTGCGCTTCGGTGTGCACGCGTTCGGCGATCGCGCCGGCGACGCGGCGCTCCAGCAAGACGTTGGCCTCCTGCAGGATGCGTTCGGCCTCCTTGCGCTCCGTAATATCGATGATCGAGCCGATGTAGCCGAGAAACGTGCCATCGTCGCTAAAACGGGGCGCGGCGGCACTGAGCGCCCACCGGTAGACGCCGTCCGAACGGCGCACGCGGCACTCGGCGCGGAATGCCTCGCCGCGCTGGTTCGCTGCCAGGAAAGACGCTTCGTACGGCGTGCGATCGTCGGGATGCAACGCGTCCCATGCACCTGCGCCGAGCGCCGCTTCGAGCGATTGCCCGGTGAACTCGCACCAGAGCCGGTTAAGGTACGACAGCGATCCGGTAGGATCGCTGACCCACATCATCACGGGTGCGTGGTTGGCCATGTTTCGAAAGCGCGCCTCGCTCTCGAACAGTTCGCGCGTGGCGTCCCGCCGCAAACGCGCCATCGCCAGGTTCGCGTTCACGCGCGCCATCAGCTCGCGGGCCGAGAAAGGTTTCGTCAAGTAATCGTCCGCGCCCGCTTCGAGCCCTTCGACATGCGATTCTTCGCCGGCGCGCGCGGAAAGGATCACGACAGGCAAATGACGCAGTTGTACATCGCCTCGAATCTCACGCAGCAAACCGAAACCATCGAGCACGGGCATCATCACGTCGCTCAGAATCAGGTCTGGTTTGCTTCGGCGGATGGCCTCCAAAGCCGAGCGGCCGTCGGCTGCCGTCTCGACTTCCCAGCGCGTTTTCAGCAAGCGGCCGATGTAATCGCGCATATCGGCGTTGTCGTCGACAATCAGCACGCGCGCGCCCGTCGTTCCGTGGCCGAGCGGCCAATCGGGTGTCTCATCGGCCCGTCCGGTCAGCGCCTCGCCGTCGGCATTGGAATCGGCGTCGCGTTCGGCGTCGGGCGTATCGTCATGCGGCAGCCAACGCAACGCTTCCTCGACATACGCATCGGCACGCCCGGACCGCGGCGCAAGCGCACGTGTCGAGCCGACATGCTCGGGGGGGAGATGCGAATGGCCCAGCGGCAACCGAAGCGTGAAGGTCGTGCCCTGGCCCACGTTGCTCGTCACCGCGATCGTGCCGCCATGAAGCTTGACGAGCTCTTGAACGAGCGCGAGACCGATGCCCGAGCCTTCGAACGAGCGGCTGCGCTGGCCTTCGACGCGATGAAAGCGCTCGAACAGACGCGGCAGTTCGCGCGGCGGAACGCCCACACCGGTGTCGCGCACGACGACCTCCGCCGCGCTGCCGTCGGCGGACAAACGCGTGCTGACGCTGATCCCCCCATGGAACGTGAACTTGAACGCATTCGACAGCAAGTTCAGGACGATCTTCTCCCACATGTCCCGGTCGACGTACACCGGCTGCGGCAACGGTTCGCATTCGATCGTCAACGCGAGCCGCGCACGTTCCGTTGCGGATTCGAAATTCGACGCGAGTTCGGCCGTCAGTTTCGCCAGATCGGTCGGCTCGAACGTCGCCACGACTCGCCCTGCCTCGATCCGCGAGAAATCGAGCAACGAATTGACGAGCTTGAGCAAACGCAGGCCGTTGCGGTGGGCCGTGGCCAGACGTTGCCGCTGCGGCGGTGCCAGCGCGGCGCCCGACGTATCCCCGAGCGCGTCTTCGATAGGCCCGAGCATGAGCGTGAGCGGCGTGCGGAATTCGTGGCTGACATTGGAGAAAAATGCCGTTTTCGCGCGGTCGATCTCGGCCAGCGCCTCGGCACGGCGACGCTCTTCCTCGTACGCCTGCGCATGCGCGATGGCCGCGCCGATCTGGCCGCCGACAAGCCCCAGAAAGCCGCGGTAGTTGTCGTCGAATAACCGAAAGGGATTCAAGCCGGCGACGAGCGCGCCCGCGCGCCCGGTCTCGCCCGACGGCAGGATCGGCACGACCACGGCCTCATTCGGCGGCTCGTGCCACGGTCCCGCTGGCAATGGGGACGACACCCGCTCCCGCAGATTCGGGACGACGATCGGCCGATGGGTGCGCAACGCTTCTTGCACGGGCCATAGCGCGGGTTCGCCGGCTGCAATCGAGGCCGGCGCCGCCTCATGTCCGGCATCGATGCCCGATACGCCGGCGAGCGTCATGTCGTCGGCCCCGGCCTCCGCCAGATAGAGCATCGCGAACGGCAGGTCGCGGGCGTCCTGGCCCAACGCGCGAACGCTGCGTTCGCTCGCCTCCTGCCAGGTGCGCGCGTCGGCCGCCCCCGTCGCGAGATCGCGCAAGAGCGCGAGCTGCCGTTCACCGATGACACGCAGCGTATCGTCCGTATTGGCGCAGATGATGCCGCCGACGCTGCCGTCGTCGTTCGGTATCGGGCTATACGAAAACGTGTAATACGTTTCCTCCGGATAGCCGTTGCGCTGCATGATCAAGGGCCGAGCTTCCACATACGTCGCTTCCCGCCCGCTCATGGCCAGCGCGAGCATCTCGCCGATATCATCCCAGAGCTCATGCCAGACCTCCGCGGTCGGACGCCCGAGCGCCCACGGATGCTTGCCGCCGATGATCGACTGATAGGCATCGTTGTACAGATAGACGAGCGAGTCTCCCCAACCGATCCACATCGGTTGACGAGAGTTCAAGATGATACGCAGCGCGACCTTCAGGTTCTGTGGCCAGCCTTTTGGATCGCCGAGCGGCGTGGAACGCCAGTCGTAAGCGCGGATCAGCCGTCCAAGTTCCCCCCCGCCGGACAAGAAATCTGTTTCGTCGTTCTTGGGCAACATGCCAGAGGTGTCGCTCATAGGAAATCCCACAGCAAAGAGATGCTCAAGGCGCGCAATAAACGAACAGCCGTCTGTCTGTTCTGCGCGTCGAGGGTAACCGGGAGAGGGGCAAGCACGCTTCGATCGGCTCGCTCATCGCACAAATTACCGTGCGAGCAGATGATCGGAAACGTAGGCCGGCCGCAACGAGGCAGGTTGCCCACCTGCGTCGCGCCGTTCATCAGGCCCACCCGCTCCTGACGGTCGCCCTCCACAGCGGCGACACGAACGCTCGATCAGGTGGAGGAGCACGGCACATGCCCGGGTGGGGCGGCATATCGCCAGAGAGAGGAGCCGGTCGCGCGATCAGACCGCGGCGATCGCGCTGACCAAGCCCATTCCGATATCGGCGGCCGCTGGGCCGCGTCAGCTCGAGGCGCGCGTTCGAGTCAGTCGATCTCAGGGATGAAAAGGCTACGGCTCGCCGAGCCGTTTCGTTTTTTCACTGCGTGTGAAGCAACGACATCGGCCGTATCGCGTCATCGGTTCGTCATCGGCTCGTCGCTGGATCGCTCCCGAAAAGGCTCACCTTGCAGCGATTTGCGGTGACTCAGATCAGCGCGGCCGCACCCGGCAAAGGGAATCCTGAAAACGCTCACCTTTGGAAGACTACGGATACCCGGCGGCGGCGGGGTCTCTCGACCATTCAACCCGTGTTCAAGTATTTGCGTATCGCAAACGCTCTCCTGAAAGCACTCACCTTTGGCAATGGCGCCCAGGAACGGGACGATCGAGAACCGTCTGTAGCCGTCGACGTTCGTTAATCGGTGACCGATATTCGGGCCCTCCCGCAAACCCTCACCTAGGCATGCGAAATATCGAGCTTGCACAAAACGAAATACGCATTCGATCGGAACTGGAGTTGCCACGAGCAAGCCGCACTGTCGGCTATACGGTGCGCACCGACTGGCTGGGCACCACCATGCAGCAGGCTTTCGTCGAGGTGTTGACCGCAGAAAGCAAGTCCGGGTCCACTAAAGGTGAGTATCTTCGGGAGCCGGCCTCGACTTCCCGAAAACCCTCGCCTTAGTCTTATCAGGCCGAATTCGACACCACGGCGCTCGCCTGACTGGCCATTGCACCGCAAAGTTCTTAAAACCCCACCTTCAACTGAAACCCGATCGTAAAAGGCAGGTTGTCCGAGGGAATCGGCGGCACGAGAATAAAGTTCATCCCCACGCGCTTATACGTGACCATGACGATCGGCGCGGCTACGGGCCCGATCGAATGATCGTGGCCGAAACCGTAGCTTCCGTAGTTGTAGCCCGAGATGAGGCCGCCCATGACGGCCAGGCGGACAAACCCCCAATGCGCGAACTCGGGCGCCCAGAGACCACCGCCGTACCATGACGGATGCGAAAGCGAATTGCGGAATCCACCGGCCGTTACCGCCCATTGACCATTGAGCCAGCACTCGACACCGAGCCCCGGATTGACGTCTTCGAATGATTGTTTCGGCTTGATGTGATGCGAGGCGAGCATCGCATCGACCCACACACCACCGCCGCACCAATCGGCCGCTTGGGCTCGAGTCGATCCGATCGCGAATGCGGCCGTGCCGAGCACGACGGCCAACGCAGCCTTCACTGCGCGCGCGCCGGTACCGCGCGCCGCCATCCTGAAATGCATGTCCGCTCCATTTGCCGGCCGCCACCGGCTAAGATTGTTGTTCGCCGTCCGACGCAGTGGGCCTCGCGCCGTTCGTCGCGCACTCTACTACAGCAATGCGCGCGCGTGATGAATAGAGGCCCGATTCGGGAATTTCGTTAGGATGGAACAGCCGTACATGCCGGCGCGCGGTGGAAAGGTGAGGCTTTACGGGAGATCGACGAAAAAACGTAGCCTGCAGGCTCGCGCCCTCAGATGAACAAGAGCAAGGAAAAGGAACATGGAGATGAAACGTCCAGCGATGTTCGCCGCTGCGATGCGCACTGTGCTGACCGCCACCGCGTTGGCGATGGGCGCGCTATCGATTTCGGCGTGTACGCCGCTGCGCGTGGTCTCGCATACGGTCTCCGCCGACGAAGCCAAAGTGCCTGCCGGCACCTATGCCCTCGATGCCGATCACTGGAGCATTACGTTCGACGTCGAGCACTTGAAGTACTCGCGCGTCGCGATGCGCTTCGATCGGGCGCATGGCACGCTCGACTGGAATCCGGGCGGCCTCGATGCCAGTACCGTCGACATAGCGATCGATGCGGGCAGCGTCGACACGAAAGTGCCGTTGCTCGACAAGATGGTCA
>NZ_JBQCDN010000414.1:0-16606 GCF_051961175.1 Trinickia sp.
GCACGCCGCTTGGGCGGGTTTTGGCGGGGGGGGGGTCGGCGTCGTGCTCGCACCCTTTACGTATGGATGCGGCGCGGGCGCGGCGGCGCTGGGTGTGTGGGGCGGGAAAAACGAAAGCGGCTCGCCGTTTCACTATGTGCAGATGGAGATCGGCAGCAGCGCGCCGTTCGCGGCTGCGGCGCTGGGCCTGCAAGGCCCCGCGTTCACGATTTCGACGGCGTGTACATCGAGCGCGAAAGCATTCGTCGCTGCGCGCCGCCTATTGCAGCTCGGCTTGTGCGACGCACTCGTTGTCGGCGGCGTCGATTCGCTGTGCGAGCTGACGTTGCGAGGGTTCGCGGCGCTCGAATCGACGAGCCTCGAGCGCGCGAATCCGATGAGCCTGAATCGATCGGGCATCAATATCGGCGAAGGCGCGGCCGTTTTCCTCATGAGCCGCGACGAAGGGCCTGCGCGGCTGGCCGGCATCGGCGAATCGAGCGATGCCCATCATATTTCCGCGCCCGATCCGGCGGGCGAAGGCGGCGAGCAGGCGCTGCGCGCGGCGCTCGCCGACGCGGGTATGACGCCGCAGGCGATCGGTTATGTGAATTTGCATGCGACCGCCACCCGCAAGAACGACGAGATGGAAGCGCGGCTGATGTCGCGTGTGTTTCCGCAAGGCGTTGCGGCAAGCGGCACGAAGCCGCTGACGGGCCACACGCTCGGCGCCGCGGGTGCGACGGAACTTGGGTTCGCGTGGCTCACGCTGGTCCGCGAGGGCGCCACGCTGCCGGGCCACTTATGGGACGGCGTGGCCGATCCGGCGCTGCCGGCGCTTGACCTCGTGGCAGGCGATCGGCGCTTGCTGCCCGGGCAGGCCGTGATGAGCAATTCGTTCGCCTTTGGCGGCAGCAACGTGAGCCTCGTGCTCGCGCATTGAACGATCCCTGACACTTTCGATGACGACAGCGACTCTCTCAACTTCGACCGCCCGGGCTGGCACGAGCCCGGCCGGTGCGGCATTCCCGCCCGTCGAAGACGTGCTTCCGCATCGCGGCACGATGCGTCTCGTCGACGAAATCGTGGCCTGCGACGACGAGGCCGTGGCGGTACTGGCCAGTGTGGACCCGCAGGGGTGGTACGCCGATGCGCAAGGGGCGATGCCGGCATGGCTCGGGATCGAGCTGATGGCCCAGGCCATCGCCGCGCACGTTGGTTTGATCGCGATGCGCGCGGGCGGCCGGGCAAGGCCTGGCGTGCTGCTTGGTGCGAGCCGCTACGAAGCGCACATTTGCGCCTTCGCTTCCGGTGCGCGCTTGCGCATCGAGGCGAAGGAACTGCTCAAAAGCGAACAAGGCCACGGCGCCTACGAATGCACGATCGCGCAGGACGGTCGATGTGTCGCGCAAGCCGTGGTGAAAGTATTTCAACCAACCGATTTCCACGCATTCATCGAAGGGAGTTTCAGGTCATGACCAGCCGGCGCGTTCTCGTTACCGGCGCAAGCCGCGGCATCGGCCGCGCGATTGCGTATCGCCTAGCCGCGGACGGTTTCGCCGTCACCGTGCATTGCAGGAGCGGTGTGAACGAAGCCCAAGCCGTGGTGGACTCGATCGTCGCGCAAGGCGGCTGCGCCACGCTGGTGCGATTCGACGTACGCGACCGTGCGGCGTGCCGCGCCGCGCTCGAAGCCGATCTCGCGCGCGATGGCGCGTACTACGGCATCGTGCTCTGCGCCGGCCTCACGCGCGACGCGGCGTTTCCCGCCCTGACGGACGAGGATTGGGACGCCGTCATTGAAACGGGCCTGGACGGGTTCTACAACGTGGTTCATCCGCTGACGATGCCGATGGTGCGAGCGAAGCAGGGCGGCCGCATCGTCACGATCGCATCGGTTTCGGGCGTGATGGGCAATCGCGGTCAGGTCAACTACAGCGCCGCCAAGGCGGGATTGATCGGCGCGACCAAAGCGCTCGCCGTCGAACTCGCTTCGCGCAAGATCACGGTCAATTGCGTGGCCCCGGGGCTCGTCGATACCGAGATGCTCGCCGGCATGGAGCACATCGAACGCGCGCTCGGCACCGTGCCGATGGGCCGCGTGGGACGTCCCGATGAAGTGGCCGCGGCCGTGGGCTTTTTGATGTCCGACAGCGCCTCCTACATCACGCGCCAAGTCATCGGCGTCAACGGCGGGATGATCTGATGAAGCGTGTCGTCATTACCGGAATGGGCGGCGTGACCGCCTTCGGCTCTCAGTGGGACGAGATCGAAGCGGCGCTGCGAGCCGGGCGAAACGCGGTGCGCCGGATGCCCGAGTGGGATTATTTCTCCTCGCTGCATACGCGCCTGGCGTGCCCGCTGCCGAACTTCGAGACCCCCCCGTCCTATCCGCGCAAGAAAACGCGTTCGATGGGCACGGTGTCGTTGTTCGCGGTGCGGGCCAGCGAACTCGCCTTGCACGACGCGGGGCTCGCCGACGATCCCTCGATCGCCGACGGCCGCATGGGGGTCGCATACGGCTCATCGTCGGGCTCGGTCCAGCCGATTCGCGCCTTCGGCACGATGCTGGAGACGGGATCGATGCAGGACGTGACATCGAACAGTTACGTTCAGATGATGCCGCATACGACCGCGGTCAACGTGAGCCTGTTTTGGGACTTGAAGGGCCGCATCATCCCCACGTCGTGCGCGTGTGCCTCGGGCAGTCAGGCGATCGGCTATGCCTACGAGGCGATTTCCACGGGCAAGCAGACGCTGATGCTGGCGGGCGGGGCGGAGGAATTGTCGGGGCCCGCTGTCGCGGTGTTCGATACGCTCTACGCGACGAGCACGCGCAACGAGACGCCCGAACTGACGCCGCGCCCGTTTGACGCGCAACGCGACGGGCTGGTTGTCGGCGAAGGCGCGGCCACGCTCGTGCTCGAAGAGTACGAGCACGCGCGAGCGCGCGGCGCGGTGATCCACGCCGAGGTGGTCGGTTTCGGCTGCAATTCGGACGGCGCGCACATAACGCAGCCGACCGCCGTGACGATGTCGCGCGCGATGCAAATGGCACTCGCCGATGCGCAGCTACCGCCCGAGGCAATCGCCTATGTGAACGCGCACGGAACCTCGACCGATCGCGGCGACGTGGCCGAGAGCGCCGCGACGGCGGCCGTGTTCGGCAGCGCGATGCCGATCAGCTCGCTCAAAAGCTATGTGGGCCATACGCTGGGCGCGTGCGGTTCGCTCGAGGCTTGGTGGACGATCGAAATGATGAAGCGCAACTGGTACGCGCCCACGCTGAATCTGACGACGGTCGATCCGGCCTGCGCACCGCTCGATTACATCGTGCATGAGGGCCGCGAGATCGACGCGGAGCATGTCATGAGCAACAACTTCGCGTTCGGCGGCATCAATACGTCGCTGATCTTCAAGCGGTGGCGATGATCGCGACGATGCGCCCGGACAGCCAGCGCGTGGTCGTGACCGGCATGGGCATTGTCTCGTGCATCGGCAACACGCTCGATACGGTGGCCGATGCTTTGCGCGTGGGCCGCTCGGGCATCGCGCGCGTCGACGCGTGGGCCGAGCGTGGATTCGGCAGCCAGATTGCCGGGGCCGCGTCGGTGGCCAAAGAGCTGCCGTTCCCGCGCAAGTTCGAGCGGTTCATGGGCGATACGGCCCGTTTCGCTTGCCACGCCGCGCGCATGGCGATCGAGGATGCGCGCCTCGCATCCTCGGCGCTTCGTTCGCCTGCGGCCGGCGCGGTGATCGGCTCCGGCGCTGGTGCGCTGACGACGTATGACGCCGCTGTCGCGCTGGTCGCCGCGCGGGGCATCGAGCGTGCGCCACCGTTCGTGGTGCCGCAATCGATGAGCAGCACGGTGTCGGCGAACGTCGCCCATGTTTTTGGACTGGAGGGCGCGTGCTACTCGCCGTCTTCGGCCTGCACGACCTCGGCGCTCGCGATCGGTCAGGCGATGCAACTGATTCAAAGCGAGCGGCAGCAGATCGTATTGACGGGCGGCAGCGAGGAACTGCACGAGAACACGGCGTTGATGTTCGATGCCATGGGGGTGCTTTCGCGCGGGTTCAACGACACCCCGCAGCGTGCGTCGCGCCCGTACGATGTCGCGCGTGACGGCTTTGTGATCGGCTCGGGCGCCGGGGTGCTCGTGCTCGAATCGCTTGCGCATGCGCGCGCGCGCGGTGCCTCGGTCTATGCGGAGCTGACCGGATTCGGACAAGCCACCGATGCCCTGACGATGGTGGGCCCGGGGGCGGCCGGCATTGCGCGAGCGGTTCGCGCCTCGGTCGACGAGGCCGGTGAGCGGCCGATGTACGTCAATACCCATGCGCCGTCGACACCGCTGGGCGATGCGCATGAACTGGAGGCGCTGCGGGCCGTGTTCGGCGAACGGATGCCGCTGTTTTCGTCGACGAAAGCGCTCACGGGCCATCCGCTCGCGGCGTCCGGTGTGCATGAGGCGATTTACACCTTGCTGATGATGCGTGATGGCTTCGTCGCCGCGAGCGCGGGAATCGAGTCTCTCGATGCTTGTGCCGAGGGCGCGCCGCTTGTCCGATCCGCGAGAACCGAAACGCTTGCTACCGCGATGTCCGTTTCGTTCGGGTTTGGCGGCAGTTGTGCGAGCTTGATGTTTCGCGCCTGTTGAGGGCGCATGCAGTGCGTGACGGGGTTTTCCGATTTTTCGACATGACAACAACAAACGGAGTATGGCGATGAAACTCAAGCATCTGATTGCGCTGTCGGTTGCGGCGTTCGCTGCGCATGCGGCGGTGGCGCATACGCACACGACGTCCTATCCCCTGAAGCCCGTACTCGATGCCCAGCCTGCCGACGGCAAAGTCGCATTTTATTTTGGCGATGCGGCGCATCCGGCCGTGACCGCCTCGCAGGGCGAGGCGACGGCGTCGTCGCGTATCGCGCGCAAGCTCGACGGCGAAACGGACGCTTGCAACGCGGCGCTGACGGAGGCGTTGGCAAAGCTGCGCCAGGATGCGATCGATCACGGCGCCAATGCGGTGGTGAACATCGAGACGAGCTTCCATGGCACGCACACTGCCTCCGCCACCGAATTCACCTGCGCGACGAGCATGAGCGCCGCCGCGCTGAAGGTGCATGGCGAGCTGGTCAAGCTCGACGCGAAATGAATCGTCCGGGCCCGGACATCCGCAGTTCCACAACCTATAAGAAACAGGAAATAAGCACAATGAAACGTCATCTGAAGCTGGCTGCTGTCGTCGTTCTGTCGCTCGCGGCGACCCAAGCTTTCGCCCGCAATTCGATCGAAACGTATCCGATCGACAGCGCGCTGGCGGCGGGCGATGCCAAAGTCGACGAAGACATCGCGCTGTATTTCGCCGGGCAGCCGCATCCGAAGGTGCTCAAGACGTTGTCCGAGGCGGCCACCAACAAGAAGACGAGCGCGTTCGGCCGCAGTGACGAGGCCGCCTGCCAACACGTGTTCCTGTCGGCCGTGATCGCCCTGCAAAAGCGGGCGCGCGAACTTGGCGGCAACGCGGTGATCGACATCAAGAGCAACTACAAGGACCAGTTGACGGCGAGTGCGACGGAATTCACGTGCGGCGCGGGCGCGGTGATGGCCGGCGTGGCGCTCAAGGGGCAAGTCGTGACGCTGAAGAAGTAACGATGCGCCATGGCCTGGCACGGCAGCACCGGCGCCGCCGTGCCCGGTCAGTGTGTGCGCGCTCGCGTGTCAGACCGGCTTGCGCGCGGCGACGTTGACGAGCGTCTCGCGCCTTTTTCCCGGTTTCGGGTGATGAAGGCCGAGACGTTCGAGCAAGCCGAAGTCTTTCGCGCGGCTCCACCAGAGGTACGGCAGCGAGACGTTGGATTCGGCGAAGACGAAACCGCGTGCGCGCAGCATGGCGAGATAACCGTCGGCGCTCTTTTGCACCTGCATCGGATGTCGAAACAGAAGCCGGATGACCCACGACTTGATATAGGCGTCGGTCGATTCGGCGAACAGCAGCAGGCCGCCCGGTTTCAGGACGCGCCAAAACGCGTCGAGCGCACGCTCTTGCTCGACGAGATGGTGGAACGTCTGGTGACAAAAGACGATGTCGGCGCTGGCATCGGGCAGCGGCAGTGCGGCGCAGTCGCCGTGCATGACTTCGATGTCGACATCGAGGCCTTGGCCTGCCTGCGCGGCGAGCGCGAGCGACGGCCGATGACAATCGATGCCGACGATCCGGCTGGGCGCGAATGCGCGGGCCAACAGCTTGAACGAGATGCCTTGCCCACAGCCGGCGTCGACGATAACGGGCTGGGGCGGGAGCGGTGCATCGATGAGACGCTTCAGATCGTCGATGGCCACGCGCAGCACGTGGTGCTCCCACGTATGGGTGCGCAAGAACCAGACACCGAACGCCGTTTCGGGGACGAACGTCGAATTCTGGCGCACGGCGGGCGATGAATGAATGGACACGCTGGCTTCCCCCGCGGATGGATGTCGTTGTGATGCCGCGGATTGTAATGGGAACTGGCGAGGTGGTGCGCTGAAAAAGCGCCACCGCCTACTTAAAGTGGAAGTAACAAGGACGAAACGACAATGAATACGCAATTCGCGGAAGCCGAGCAAATCGATGTTGCCGTGATCGGCGCAGGACCGGCCGGCGCCGTGGCGGCCGCGCTGCTCGCACGGGCGGGCCGCTCGGTCCTCGTGCTCGAGCGCCAGCACTTCCCGCGGTTTTCGATCGGCGAAAGCCTGTTGCCGCAAAGCATGGCCTATCTCGAAGAGGCCGGCATGCTGCAGGCCGTGGTCGAGGCCGGCTTTCAATACAAGAACGGGGCTTCGTTCGTACACGGTGACAAGTTCTCCTCGTTCGATTTCCGCGACAAGCATTCGGAAGGGTGGGGCACGACCTACCAGGTAGAGCGTGCCGTATTCGATCAACTGCTGATACGCCGTGCGACCGAGCAAGGCGTCAACGTCCGCTTCGGCCATACGGTGCGCTCGATGCAAACGGGCGAATCGCCCGTGTTGGAAGTGGCGGACGAAGAAGGGCGCGTCTATCACGTTGCCTCGCGCTTCGTTTTCGACGCGAGCGGCTTCGGCCGCGTCCTGCCCCGGCTGCTCGGGCTCGAAACGCCTTCGCGCATGCCCCCGCGGGCGGCGTTGTTCTCGCACGTGCAGGATGCGCTGCCGGCCGGCAGCACCGATCGCGACAAGATCTGCGTGGCCGTGCACCCGGAACGCCGCGACGTGTGGTATTGGATGATTCCGCTCGCGGGCGGACGCACGTCGGTCGGGTGCGTCGCCGAAGCCGCGTTTCTCGATGTGCCCGAAGCCGAGCGCGAAGCGAAGCTGCGCGAACTGATTCGCGCGGAACCGACGATTGCGCGCCTGATCGGCGATGCGCCGTTCCTCATGCCCGTCAATCGAATCGGCGGCTATTCGGCCAACGTCGAGCGGCTGCACGGCCCGGGCTTTGCACTGCTCGGCAACGCCGGCGAATTCCTCGATCCCGTGTTCTCGTCGGGTGTGACGATCGCGCTGCGTTCGGCGCATCTCGCGACGCACACGCTGCTGCGGCAACTCGATGGCGAGCACGTCGATTGGGCGGCCGAATACGATGCGCCGCTGCGCAAGGGGATCGATACGTTCCGCGTGTTCGTCGAACGGTGGTACACGGGCGAATTGCAGGACATCATCTTCTACAAGAATCAGACACCGAAGATTCGCCGGATGATCAGCTCGATTCTGGCCGGTTATGCCTGGGACGAAACCAATCCCTATGTGGCGGATCCCGTGCGGCGGTTCAACGCGCTGCATGAAGTCTGCACGATGTACCCGGCCTGAGCCGGCCGCGAGGCTGCGGCGGCCCGTTGATGCAGGGACGCCGCAGCACGCGTAGCCGTTACGCGCGCTGGTGCACGCGCTTGCCTGCTGCATACGTTTCGAGCACGGCGCGGTCGTCGCCGAGCATCGCGAAGGCGAATAACCATTCTTCGGGCGACTGTGCGAGCCCCGTGCGGCGCGCGAGCAGCGGCGTCGCTTCGGGGTCGAGCACGATGAAATCCGCTTCCGAACCGGGGCGCAAGGTCCCGATCGTTTCGTCGAGGCCGAGTGCCTGCGCGGCACCGGCCGTCGCCAGCCAGAACATCCGCTGCGCCGTCAGGTGGTGCCCCGTCATGCGCGCGACTTTGTGAGCTTCGTTCATCGTTTGCAGCATCGAGAGCGACGTGCCGCCGCCGACGTCCGTGCCGAGCGTGACGGGCATCTTCGCTTGTCCCGCCTTCTCGAAATCGAACAGTCCGCTGCCGAGGAACAAGTTCGACGTGGGGCAGTGCGAAGCCACCGCACCGGTTTCGGCCATGCGCGCGCGATCGTGGTCGTCCAGATAGATGCAATGTCCGTACACCGCGCGCCGGCGTAGCAGGCCATAGTGCTCGTAGACGTCGAGATAGCTGCGATGGCCGGGAAAGAGTTCCTTCACCCACTTCACTTCGTCGGTGTTCTCCGAGACATGGCTTTGAATGAAGACATCCGGGTGCAAGCGGGCGAGGGCGCCGCAGGCCTCCAACTGCTCTGGCGTGGACGTCGGAGCAAAGCGCGGTGTCAGCGCATACAGCTGCCGGCCGCGCTTGTGCCATTGTTCGATCAGCGCCGCGCTGTCGTCATAGCCCGATTGCGCCGTGTCGCGCAAAAACTCGGGGCAGTTGCGGTCCATCAGCACCTTGCCCGCCACCATCCGCAGATTGCGTGCCTCGCTCGCTTGGAACAACGCATCGGCCGATCCTTTATGGACCGTGCAATAGACGAGTGCCGTGGTCGTCCCGCACGCGACGAGCTGATCGAGGAAGAACTCGGCCACGTTCGACGCGTGCGCGGGATCGGCGAAACCGCGCTCGGTCGGGAACGTGTAGGTATCGAGCCACGGCAGCAAGCCCGCCGCCGGCGACGCGATCATCTCCGTGTGCGGATAGTGCACATGCGTATCGATGAAGCCTGGGGCAATCAGCTTGCCAGGCCGCTCGACGATGGCTGTCCCTGGCGTCAGCTGTGCGCGCAGCGAGGCATAGGGGCCCGCCGCGACGACACGTTCGCCTTCGACGATGAGCAATCCGTCTTCCTCGAAACACGCGCCGCCCGCCGTCACGGCCGGGTCGCCCACGAAGGTCAGCAATTTGGCGCGAAAGGCGGTGCGCTGTTCGTGTTGATTCATGATGGAGCGTCTCTCTCAGTCTCGATGCGATAAAAAGGCGTGATAGCGCGACGCACGGCCGAGCGGTGCCTTCGTCGCCCATGCAACGAGAAGGCAACGTCAGGATGCGGCCGGTTTAGCGCGATCCGCGCTGGGAAATCAGTGGGGCGGCGGGTTCACGGGCCCCCAAAACGCGTCGAGCTTGTCGATCAGGGCCTGCCGTTCGACGGGCGTGACGAACGACGCCTCGAAGCCGTTGCGCAGAATCGTGTACACCTCTTGCTCGCTCAGATCGAGCGCGTCGACCGTGGCGAAATAGTTCGCGTTGACGTAGCCGCCGAAGTACGCGGGATCGTCCGAGTTCACCGTCACGGCCACGCCTTGCGCCATCAGTTGCTTGAGCGTGTGCTGCTTCATGTCGTCGAACACGCGCAGTTTGATGTTCGACAGGGGGCACACGGTCAGCGCGATACGCGAATCGGCCAGACGTGCGACGAGCGCCGGATCTTCGATGCTGCGTACGCCGTGATCGACACGATCGACCTTGAGCACGTCGAGCGCTTCATGCACGTAGCCGGGCGGCCCTTCCTCGCCGGCGTGCGCGACGAGCTTCAGGCCGCGTGCACGCGCTTTGGCGAAGACGCGCTCGAATTTCGACGGCGGATGGCCGCGTTCGGACGAATCGAGCCCGACGCCGATCAGGCGATGCGCGTAGGTGTCGAACAACGGAAGGGCCGCCTCGTAGGTTGCGAGCGCATCGGCCTCGGTCAGGTGGCGCAAGAAGCACAGAATGAGTTTGCTCGTCAGGCCGCGTTGCTCGCCTTCGGCCAGCGCGCGTTCGATGCCCGCCACAGCCGTGCTGATCGCCACGCCGCGTTCGGTGTGCGTTTGCGGATCGAAGAAGATTTCGGCATGGATGACATTGTCGGCGAGGGCCCGTTCGACGTAGGCCATCGTCATCGTGTAGAAGTCTTCCTCCGTCAGCAGCACACTGGCGCCGGCGTAATAGATGTCGAGGAACGACTGCAAATCGGTGAACTGATAAGCGCACTTCAGCGCTTCGATCGATTCGTACGAAAGCTTGACGCCGTTGCGTTTCGCGAGCGTGAAGATCACTTCAGGTTCGAGCGAGCCTTCGATATGGATGTGCAGCTCGGCCTTCGGCGCGCCGGCGATTTTTTCAGCTAATGTGGGGGTCATGGTCGGTCAGCGGTTGCAGCGTGGAAAACGGTTGATCGGGCACGGCCGCGGGCGCGGCACGTGCGGCTTCGACAGCTTGCAGCACCTGTGCGGCAGCCGACAGTGCGATGACTTCGGGCGCTTTGTCGTCGATCCCATCGATACCGATCGGACACACCATGCGCGCGATGCGCGCCTGATCGAGGCCGTGCGCGCCGAGTTGCAGTTCGAATTGTCTGCGTTTCGTACGCGAGCCGATCATGCCGAAAAAGAGAAAATCGTCGCGCTGCAAGATGCGCTCCGCCAGCGCGAAATCGCGTGCGTGATCGTGGGTCATGACGACGAACGCCGTGCCAGGTGCCGCTTCATCGACAGCCGCCTCGGGTGTGTTCGTCGCATCGATCGTCACGTTGGGCCATTGAGCCGATTGAGCCGATTGAGCCGATTGAGTCGATTGAGCCGATTGAGTCCCCGCAACCTGCGGCGGGAACGGCGCACCCGGTTCGTCCACCCAGCGCACGCGGCACGGTAAGGTCGCCAGTACGCGCGCGAACGCGGTGCCGACGTGTCCCGCACCGAACAGCATGACGGGGAATTCGCGAGAGACGATCGTCTCCGTCAGCAGCACGTTGCCTTCGTCGAAGCCGGCGCCATCCCAGAGCAGGCACTCGGGCGCTTGGATGCCCTCGTCGATATCCGCCAGCCGCACAGGTTCGTGCAAGGGGCCGAATGATACGCTGCGCTGCGTGGCTTTGCCGGCCTGCACGCGTTTGGCGAGCGCCGCTACCCAATCGAGGTCGCGGACATCCACCCGCTCAAACGCGAGGACGACGGCGCCGCCGCAGCATTGTCCAAGGCTGGGCCCGAGAGAGAGCCGTTCCAACCGGCGCAAGCGCGGCGCGCGCATGCCGTCGCGCAGCACCTCGCGCGCGATCTCGATGGCTCGCCATTCAAGATGGCCACCGCCGACGGTGTAGCGTGCGCTGTCGCGCGTGACGATCATCTTCGCGCCGGCTTCGCGCGGCGTCGAACCCTCGACGCGGGCAACCGTGACGAGCACGACGGCATCGCCGTGCGTGAGCAATTGCTGCAATTCGGTGAGCCAAGGTTGCATGCGTTTCTTCGTGCTCCGTTCAAGCCGCGCCGGACACGCTCGCCTGTGGCGGCGCGTGCTCGGCTGCGGGGGCGGTGTCGTTGGACGCTGCACGGTTCGTGCCATCGTCGTCCGGGCCGTTGATGCCATCGAGTGCCATCAATATCGCTTCCGGGGTGGCGGGGCCCGCGAGCAAGGGTACGCACCGCGGATCGGGACTGGCCGCGGCGATCGCGTCGCGCAGTGCCAAAAAGACCGAGAAGGCCAGCAGCAGCGGGGGCTCGCCTACCGCCTTGGACCGGAAGATGGTTGGCTCGGCGTTGTCGTTGGCATAAAGCCGCACGTCGAAGGCGGCCGGCGTATCGCTGACCGCCGGAATCTTGTAGGTTGACGGCGCATGCGTCATCAAGCGTCCGTCGCGGTTCCACCAGAGTGTTTCGGTCGTGAGCCAGCCCATCCCTTGGATGAATCCGCCTTCGATCTGACCGATATCGATGGCCGGGTTGATCGAGCGCCCCACGTCGTGCAGCAAGTCGGCGCGCACGAGCTTGGATTCGCCGGTCAGCGTGTTGACGACGACTTCCGACACCGCCGCGCCATAGGCGAAGTAGTAGAAGGGATGGCCCGTCATCGAGCTGGCGTCCCAATGAATCTTCGGCGTTGTATAAAAACCGTCGGACCACAGCTGGACGCGAGCGAGATAGGCCGCGCCCACGAGTTGCGCGAAGGCCATTGCATCGCGTTCGCCGACAACCTGGCCGTGCTCGAAGCGGATGTTGGCCGCTTCGCCGTCGAGCGTGCGCGCCGCCACATCGGCGAGCCGTGTGCGAATGGTGAGCGCCGCGGCCTCGGCCGCTTTGCCGTTCAGGTCGCTGCCCGTCGATGCGGCCGTGGCCGAGGTATTCGCCACCTTCGACGTATCGGTGGCCGTGACGCGTACCTGTGCGAGCGGCAGCCCGAACACGTGCGCGACGACTTGCGCGACCTTCGTGTTGACGCCTTGACCCATTTCCGTGCCGCCGTGATTGACGAGCACGGAGCCGTCACGATAAACGTGCACGAGCGCACCGGCCTGGTTCAAGAACTCAACGTTGAACGAGATGCCGAACTTGACGGGCGAGAGCGCGATGCCGCGTTTCAGGATGGGACTCTTCGCATTGAAGGCCGCCAGGGACGCGCGGCGCGCGCGATAGTCGCTCGTGTCGATGAGCCGGGCAGTCAGCGGCGCGAGGATGTTGTCGTCGACGCGCTGGCCGTAGGGCGTGACATCGCGTTCGCCGATGCCATAGTAGTTGACGAGCCGAACGTCGAGCGGGTCGCGGCCCAGCGTGCGGGCGATGCTGTCGAGCACGACTTCGGTGACCAATGCGCCTTGAGGGCCGCCGAAGCCGCGAAAGGCTGTGTTCGATTGCGTGTTCGTCTTGCACGAGAGTGCGACGATTTCGACGTCCGGGAGGAAATAGGCGTTATCGACGTGGCAAACGGCGCGCGTGGCGACGGCGCCCGACAAGTCGGCCGAATATCCCGCCCGCAGCGCGATTTCGACGCGCAACCCGAGCAGGCGTCCGTCGCCGTCGAAGCCGGCTTCGTATCGATAGAGCGCATCGTGGCGCTTGCCGGTGATGAGGAAATCGTCGTCGCGGTCGGCGCGCACTTTCACGGGACGCCCAAGGCGCGTACAGGCCAGCGCGGCGACGCAGGCGAACAGCGCCGATTGCGATTCCTTGCCGCCGAAGCCGCCGCCCATCCGCCGGCATTCGCAAACAACGTTGTGCGCGGGCCAGCCGAGCATGTGCGCGATGACGGTCTGCATCTCGCTCGGATGCTGAGTCGAGCTGTAGACATGGACGCCATCGCGCTCTGCCGGAGTCGCATACGCGACTTGCCCTTCGAGATAGAACTGTTCCTGGCCGCCGACTTCGAATTCGCCCGTCAATCGGTGCGGCGCTTGCGCGATGCGCTCAGCGGGCGAGCCTCGCAGCAGGCGCTGCGGCGGCAGCACGTAATGATGCCGTGCCCGGGCCTCGGCGATCGTCAGCACCGGCTCGAGCGGTTCGTAGCGCACGACATCGTCGCTTTTGGCGAGCGCGGCTGCGCGCCGGGCCAGTTCATAGGAGGTGGCGACGACGGCGAAGAGGGGCTGGCCGACGTACTGAACGAGATCGTCGGCGAGGATGGGATCGTCGTGCACGACAGGGCCGCAGTTGTTCTCGCCGGGAATGTCGGCCGCGGTGAAGACGGCGATGACGCCCGGGGCTTCGCGCACGACGGAGAGATCGAGCGCAACGACATGGGCATGCGCATAGCGGGAGAGCCCGAGCGCGACATGGAGCGTGCCGGCGAGCTCGGGTAAGTCGTCGGTGTAGCGTGCTTCGCCGCTCACGTGCAATTCGGCCGATTCGTGCGGCAGCGGCACGCCGATGGAGCGATCAGCCTCGGGCGAAGCGATCGGCGGACGTGGCGCTGCGGTGGACGGGGACGCGTCGGTCGGCCTCCCGCTCGGCCCATCGTTCGGCAGATTCATGACGCCTCCTTGCCTGGGGCGTGCGCGTCGTCGAACGCGAACGCGTCGACTTCCGCGAGCGCTAGCGGGGCATGCTCGCGGGTTTCAAGCCAGAACCGCCAGAGCAGGTTGCGCGCGACGGCGCAGCGGTAGCGGCTGGAGGCGCGCAGGTCGGTCAGCGGTCGATAGTCGTCTGCCACTGCATCCATGGCGCGATAGGCAGCCTGTTCGTCCCACGCGCTGCCGACGAGGGCCGCTTCGGCATGCGTGGCGCGCTTGGGCGTTGCCGCCATCCCCCCGAAGGCGATCCGCGCGCGCTCGATCGTGCCGTCGACGACATCAATCGCGAATGCCGCGCAAACGGCTGAGATGTCCTGGTCGTAGCGTTTGGACACCTTGTACGTCCGGAACCGCAGCGCGCGTTCGGGCCGCGGGATGCACAGCGCCACGACGAATTCGCCCGCTTCGAGCGCCGTCTTCTGATAGCCGAGGTAAAACGCATCGAGCGGCATCGAGCGTATCTCACGGCCACGCCGCAGCACGATCTTCGCATCGAGCGCCATCAGCGCGGGCATCGAATCGCCGATCGGCGAGCCGTTGGCAACGTTGCCGCCGAGCGTGCCGGCATTGCGCACGGGAAGCGATCCGAATCGCTTGCCCAGTTCGGCGAGTTCCGGGTAGTCGACAATCAGCGCGGCATAGGCGTCCTCTAACGTGACGGCTGCGCCGATGGTGAGCAGCGTGGCATCGCGTTCGACCGTCCCGAGCTCGGGGACACGGCCGACGTAGAGTAAATCGCCGAGGTCGCGCAGTTGCTTCGTGGCCCACAGGCCGATGTCCGTGCTGCCCGCCAGCACGAGCGCGTGCGGATGCGCGGTCCGCAGCTGCGCGAACGCGTCCAGCGAGGCGGGTGCCCAGAACCGGTTTTCACCGAACGCGCTACCGCGCACGTCGGGGCCCGCATAGGCGAAGGTCTCGTTCGGTGCGCGTTGAATCCGGTGCAGCGCCTGGACGATCGGTGCGCGCTCGAGCGCAACATGGGCGTGCCGCTCCGGATCGAGCATCTGCTGAGCGGCTTCGATGATCGGCCGGTAGCCTGTGCAGCGGCACAGGTTGCCCGACAGCGCCATCGCGATTTCATCGCGCGTGGGCAAGCCGGCACCTTTCGGATAGTTTTCGTAGAGCGCCCACATCGACATCGCGAAGCCGGGCGTGCAAAAGCCGCACTGCGAACCGTGGCAGTCGACGAGCGCTTGCTGAACCGGATGCAGTGCGCCGTCGGCGGCGCGCAGATCCTCGACGGTGAACAGGGCGCATCCATCCAGTGTCGGCAGAAAGCGGATACAGGCGTTGACGGCTTTGAGCACGAGCTCGCCCTGCGCGTCGAGTTCGCCGACGACAACCGTGCAGGCCCCGCAATCGCCCTCCGCACAGCCCTCCTTGGTGCCCGTGCAGCGCAAGTCCTCACGCAGGTGCTGCAGCACCGTGCGCGTCACGGGCACGCCGGAGATTTCGCGGATGGCGCCGCGGTAGTAGAAGCGGATGGGATGCGTCTTCATTTAGCCGTCCTAGTAGGGGGACCCGGCGCGCGTTACGCGATGGCCGGCCAGTGGCCTCGCGCACGTGGATCGCCATCCATGCCCGAAGATAGCACTGACACGGGGCGAAGATATCGTTCGATGCTGATGGGCGCTATTCGCGCGCCGTCATGACGTCCCTGACGATCGGTCGGGCTGGCCGACGTTGCCGCTCGGCTGAGCGGGGCGGGGCACGGACGCACCACGTTGGCGGATGTCGGGTTTACCCCGGGCTCGGCGGGTCGATGGGAAGGGAGGGGGCGGCGCCGATGGCCGACGCGCTTCGTGGGGCGGGCAAGAGGATGGGGCGCCCCGCGGTCATGCGGGCACAGGGGCGCCAGATTTCAGAGGGTGTTTCAGATCGTGTTTCAGATGGCGTGCAGTCGCCGCTGGCCACGCCGGCGCCAGAGGCTTGCGGCGACGGGCACAAAAATCAGAACGAAGGCGATCAGGGCCCAGCCGGGCAACAAGATACCGAAGATGGGCGGATAGACGGTTTCGCACAGGCCGCCGACCTTGAAGACGCTCGGCAGCCAATGGGCCGGTGGCAGGCCGTCGACCACCGGCTGCAGCGCGTCGAAGCCGCAGCTGAAGCCCGGGTTGAGCTGAATAAACAGATGCCGGGCGGCGCCCGCCATGCCGGCCACCGCGCTGATCACGATCAGCGTCTCGAAGACTGCGATGCCGCGCCACCCTTTGCGGGCAGCGCCGACGAACGCGAAAAGCGCGATCAGCAGAAACAGATACCGCTGAATGATGCACAGCGGACAGGGATCCTCGTGCAGCGCGAACTGCAGATAGAGCGCGCCGCCGACAAGCCCTAGACAGACGAACCCGAGCAGTACGAGGAGACTGCGCTCGCGGCGCAGCGAAGACTTGTCGTTCATGAGTGGACCACGACCCGAAAATGGAAACCGATGAATTTTAGGTGTTTTCGCTTAAACCGTTGTTAAACCCGCCAACCCGCAACCCGCCAACCCGCAACCCGCAACCCGCAACCCGCAACCCGCAACCCGCAACCCGCAACCCGCAACCCGCAACCCGCAACCCGCAACCCGCAACCCGCAACCCGCAACCCGCAACCCGCAACCCGCAACC
>NZ_JBQCDN010000415.1:0-7094 GCF_051961175.1 Trinickia sp.
GAGGCTCTTGCATCGTGGGCTGGGCGTGGGCCCATGCGCCCGGGGCGTTATCGTCGGAATCGCGGTTGTGGCGCGAGGCCGAGCGGGTCGTCCAATCCTGGCTGAAATCGCCGATCGGATCGTCGGCGGGGGCGGCGGTCGTCGTATCGGAGCTCGACAAGCCATCGTACTGATCGACGGGTTCCGCGGATTGAGGGGTTTCAGCGGCGATGCCCGGCTGCAGCTCTGCTGCGTCTCCCTCGCGTGCGGGGTTTGCGGTGCCTTCGCTCTCTTCGACAACGGGGTCGTCATATTCGAGAAAAGGATTGTTATCGAGAGCCTGACGGAGTTCATGCTGAAACTCGAGCGACGACAACTGCAGGAGCCGCACCGATTGTTGAAGGCGCGGCGTCAGTGCCACGTGTTGTTTGCTACGCAGTTCGAGAGTCGGCGGCATGGCAAAAATCCAGTGGAATAGTCCTCGCACTGAAGCAACGGCCATACCACCTGTTGCCACGTGGGCGATGCCGGCGATCGGCCACCGCAGGAACCATGCCGCGGCGCGACGAACGCGGCAGCTTTTACAGAGTGCAGTGCAAAAGCGTGGCGCGCTTTGCTGCGGCTGCAAAGAGATCGCCACGAGAGGCGCTGCAGTGCCGCGATGGCCGTGCAGGCGCGCGACGGCACGACGCTTGCGGAGGGAATGAGGCGGACGGAACGCGGGTCGGTATCCATTCCCGGTTTTGCACGTTCTGCTTCGGCAATTCCTTCCATCTTTGAGCAGGAGAAGAAACTGTGAAAACGCTCCCACTCCTCAAAATCGCGGCCGTCGTTGCCTCTCTGACGCTTGCTGCCGGCGTAACGGCCCAGACGATGGCGTCGTCCGACGCCTCGACGACGGAAAGCGCGTCGGCGCCGTCCTCGAGTTCCGAATCGGTTGGCCAACATATCAGCGACAGCACTGTCACGACGAAGGTCAAGGCCGCGCTGATGACGGCGAAGGACGTCAAGTCCACGCACATTCATGTCAAGACGCGGCGAGGCATCGTATGGCTGACGGGTACGGTTCCGACGCACGATGAGAAGACGCGCGCGCAAGAAGTGGCCGCGGGCGTGACCGGCGTGCATGAAGTGAAGAACCGCCTGAAGGTGAGCGGCTCCGAGTGAGGGTTGACGCGGCGCCGCGCGGCCGGATGCCGACGAGCGGCGTTGCGCCGCGTCGAGTTCCCTCAGGGTCAGCAGGCCAGGCCGTAGCCGTTTGCGAGGGCGCGCAAGCCGCCCGCAAAGCCTTGGCCGACAGCGCGGAATTTCCATTCGCCGTTGCTGCGGTACAGTTCCGCAAAGACCATTGCGGTTTCGGTCGAGGCGTCTTCCGCCAGATCGTAGCGGACCACCTCAGCCCCCGAGATCGGGTTCACGACGCGGATGAACGCGTTGCCAACCTGGCCGAAATTCTGCTTGCGCGCTTCGGCGTCATGGATGGTCA
Source organism: Trinickia sp. (assembly GCF_051961175.1). GTDB lineage: Bacteria > Pseudomonadota > Gammaproteobacteria > Burkholderiales > Burkholderiaceae > Trinickia. Next base: position 1,466 of record NZ_JBQCDN010000415.1, read on the forward strand.
CAGCGAACGCGACCTTGTCGATATCGGCCGGAACCTGGCTCAGATCGACTTTGATCGCTTCGTCATCCCCATCGCCAGCACCGGTGCGATTGTCGCCCGTGTGTTCGATCGAACCGTCCCGGCTGATCAACTGGTTGTAGAAGATGAAATCGGCTTCGCTGCGGACCTTGCCGTCGGCCGTCAGCAGGAAGGCGCTAGCGTCCAGATCGAACGCCGTGCCGTCGGTCGCGCGAGGGTCCCAGCCCAGGCCGACCACGATCTTGGTCAGGCTCGGATCGGCTTTTGCCAGCGAGACATTGCCGCCTTTTTGAAGCGTGAGTGCCATTCAAATAGCTCCTGTGATTGGATGAACTACGGATTGTTGGCCCGCGTGTCTTCTCGGGCCGGGGAGATCGCGCTGGCCAGGATACCGATCGACAGGACTGCCAAGACGATGAGCAGGCTCGTGTTCGGATCGATGCTGATGCCGTGGCGAAAGAGTTCGTCGGTCGCATTCAAGGCCAGCTTGGCGGCAATGAATAGCAGTAGCACGACCACCGCCTTTTCCAGATGGACGAGGTGGCGCTTGAGCGCTTCGAGGATGAAATACAGCGTTCGCAGCCCCAGGATCGCGAACAGCATCGCCGAGTAGACGATCAGCGGTTCACGGCTGACCGCGATGACCGCTGGGACCGAGTCGAAAGCGAAGAGGAGGTCGGACACTTCGACGACAACCAGGCATAGGAACAGCGGGGTGGCGAGCAGGCAGCCTTTGGCACCCGGGCGCATGCTTGTCTGTGTCGTCTTTCGTTCTGCCTCGAGCGTCGTGCGACTAACGAAGAAGCGGTGCCCGTCCAGCTTGGGCCATACGTGAAAGAGTTTTTTCGCGAACCGGTAGGCCAGATGCTGGGAGTAATCGTTGTCTGCTTCGTCGTGATCGCCGCCTTTGAGCATCATGACGGCTGTCCACGCCACGATCACCGCGAAGGCGATTTCGACCAGAGGACCGAGCGATAGGAGTCCCGTGCCGATGGCGACAAAGACACCGCGGAACACGATGGCCCCGACGACGCCCCAGTACAGGACACGGTGGCGCAAGCCGTCCGGGACCTTGAACCACGCGAAGATGGCCATGAAGACGAACAGGTTATCGATGGAGAGCACCTTCTCCAATGCATAACCTGTCACGAACAGACTGGCCGCTTCGGCGCCGTGGCGCACGTACAGAAATCCGGCGAATGCGAGGGAGATCGCCACCCAGAAAACCGACCACATGCAAGCCCGAGCCAGCGTGACCGGTTTGCCGTTGCGGTGAGTCATCACATCCAGCAGCAGGGCGGCGACGGCCAAGCCGACGAACACCGTCATCGTTAGCGGAGGAAAACCCATGTGAGACGCTTCCACGCTCCGGTGCCCTTATGGTTCAAGTTGGAAGTCGGCTGGGCTCAGGCCAAGCTCCAGACAAATCAGGCGGCAGGCCGCTCGCTCTTTTTCGTCGAAGTGACCATCGGAGGCACCAATGGCGCAGGCGACGCGCACCAGCAGGCGTGCTTCGCCGTCCTTCGCCCTGACTTTGCCGATCGCCTTCAGGGCCTCGGCCTGCCCGATCTGGAAGTCGAATCCGAATTTGCCGCAGGCGTCGTTGAACACCTTGATCACGTCGTTCAGGTCGAAGACTTTCAACTCCGGCGACGCATTAATGAAGCCGACCATCTTCATCTTCTCTTCGGATCGAATTTCTCCATCCGCGGCGGCAATCAGTGCGCAAGCATTGGCAACGGACTCCATGAACGTCCGATTCCTGAACTTGGCGACTTCGGCTGTCAGTGCTTCGCGTGCTTTGATCACGTTGGTTTTCAGCCAATCGATCATGTGTTTTTCTCCGTGAACGGAACCAGGACCAGGACCAGGACCAGGCTGGCCCGCCGAATCATCGTTATCCGCGGACCGCTTGAATCGCGAGGTTGACGAGATCGTCCGCGGTGCGCCCATTCGTGGATTGGCCGATCGCCTTGAATTCCCATCCGCCGGCAGCGCGGCTCAGGCTGGCCATGACGACACCGGTATGCCGGCCTTTCTCCGCCAGGTTGAAGCGCGCCAATTCCTGGTTTTTCGATCCGTTGACGATGCGGCAGTAGGCGTTCTCCACTTGATCGAAGGTCTGACCGCGGAAACTGTTGACGGTGAAGATCAGGTACTGAACGGTGCCCGGCAGGCGCTGCAGGTCGACGTGAATGGTTTCATCGTCGCCATCCCCTTCGCCGGTCAGGTTGTCGCCGGAGTGCTCGATGGAACCGTCCTTGGATTTCAGCTGACGGAACCAGACGAGATCGACCGGCCTCAAGCCGCTGTCCAGCACGATGCACGAGGCATCGAGATCGATTTGGCCGCTGCTACCCAACATCTTGGAAAGGAAACCGCCGGAACTGGCCGGATCCCAGCCGAGGCCCAGGCTCACAGAGGTGATGCCCGCACCAGCGGTTTTTTCCAGCGAAATACTTTGGTTCTTGCTCAAGTTGACTGCCACGCTTGCGCTCCTGGTTGATCTTTGGTGTTCGATACAAGGGCCGCGACAACGCCACGACTCGCCCGGCTTCTTGCTTACAAATCTTTCGACGTTGAAATGTAACCGTATCAAAAATGAAAGGTTTATAAAAATCGCTGTCTGGAAGCAATACGCTGCTGGGCGCGGTATCGAGCAGGAGGAACGCTGGGTGAGGAGGAGCGGCGGATTGACGCGCGCGTCGCGATGGGCGTCGCGAAGGCACGAAGCGGCCCATGGTCATTGGGACGGTCGGCGCGGGAAATGCCCGCGCCCTGGACTGAAGTCGCGCCGGTGTGGCAACGCGGTCTCGTGGCGTATTTCGCCGGCGGGGAGCCGGTTAGCCGGTTAGCCGGTTAGCGGGATGGCCCGGTGGGGCGTGTGCGCATCGCCGAGGGGCAGACGCTTATGCTTGCACGCTGCCTGGTGCGCGCAAGCGCATCAAACTCACGATCGACGCCAGCCCCGCGACGGCGGCCGCGACGGCCAGTGCGATCATCGGCCCATGAGTGGGCGAGACGCCGAAGATCAGCGCCACAAGTGCCGCCCCCACCGTCTGCCCGGTGAGCCGCGCGGTACCGAGCATCCCACTCGCGCCGCCGCTGCGCTCGCGCGGGGCCGCGGACAGCATCTGGCGGTTATTGGGCGATTGGAAGAGGCCGAAGCCCGCGCCGCACAGCGCCATGCGCCAGGTAATGGCGAACACGCTCGGATGTGTGCCGATTGTCGTCATGAGGACGAGACCGATCGTCAGGGCGATGAGCCCGATGCCGCCCAGCATCCCGGCCGAATATCGATCCGAAAGCACGCCGGCGATCGGCGCAGCGAAGACGATCACGAACGGCCATGGCGTAATCAGCAGGCCCGTCTGCACCTGGTCGAAGCCGAACACGTTTTGAAACAGGAACGGCAACGAGACGAAGGCCAGCATCTGAGCGCAGAACGAGCACACCGACGTCGCGATCGACAGCGCGAAAATCGGAATCTTGAGCAGATCGACCGGCAGCAGCGGCGCCGGGCGCGTCAATTGACGCCGGACGAACACGTACCCGACGATCACAAGGACGATGCCCTCGACGATGAGCCAGCCGGCCGCTTCGCCGTGACCGAGTCCATCGATGATAAAAATCAGCAGGCCGAACACGATCGCATTCATGGCGGCGCTCAAGTAATCGTACGGCGTATCGTGTCCGGGATTCGTCGGCAGCGCCCGCATGGCGCCGATGACGGCGACGATGCCGATCGGCACGTTGATCGCGAACAGCCATGGCCAGGAGGCCACCGACAGCACGGCGGACGCGACGGTGGGGCCAACGGCGGAGGACACCGCCACGACCATCGCATTGATGGCGATGCCGCGTCCGAGCCGGTTCGCTGGATAGATCGTGCGTACGAGCGCGGTGTTGACACTCATGATGCCGGCGGCCCCAAAGCCCTGGATGACACGCACGAGCGCCAGCACCGGCAGCGAGCCTGCGAGGGAGCAGCCCAGCGAGGCAGCGGTAAACAGGGCGAGGCCCGCCGTGTAAACGCGCCGATAGCCGATGCGGTCGCCGAGCGAGGCGAGCGGCAACAGAGAAATGGTGATGGAAAGCTGGTAAGCGTTGACGACCCAGATCGAAGCGGAGGCGCTGGCATGCAGGTCGCGTGCGATGGTGGGCAGCGCGACATTGGCGATCGCCCCGTCGAGCACGGCAAGCGTGATGCCCAGAGCGATGACGGCGATCGCCCAATAACGCTCTGGAACGGGAATGCCTTGTTCTACGTGCATCGGGGAGAAGCTCGGGAAGCGTGCGATGGGGGAGGGACCCCCGCATTCTAAGCGCGCAACCCGGTGGTGCGCTTGCGGGCGTGCCGTCGCGGCGGCGGGCGGACCCGTTGCGTACGCAACGATGATGCCCGCACCGCGTCGACCGGTGTTACTTCAGCTCGTAGAGGCCCGTGTAGGTGGCCGAATCGATCTCGTTCAAATGCGTCATGAAACGCGCGACTGCATTCGTCGTTTCGGGGGTGATCGGCAAATGCTCGACCTTCAAGGCATGCAGCCGGAAGATGTAGCGGTGGGGCGTGTCGCCGCGGGGCGGTGCGGCGCCGCCGAAGCCCGGCGTGCCGTAGTCGTTGCGTACCTGGAGCGCGCCGGACGGCAGCAGGCTGCCGTCGGCCTTGCCCGCGCCGAGCGGCAGGGAACGGACGTCAGCCGGGATGTTGACGACCACCCAGTGCCAAAAACCGCTGCCGGTCGGGGCATCGGGATCGTAGACGGTGAGGGCGAGGCTCTTGGTATCTTCGGGTGGGGCCTCCCACTGGAGGGAGGGCGAGAGGTTACCGCCGTCGCCGTCGACGCCGAACGATTTGTCGTTGCACTCCTGAGCCCGAGGCATGAAGCCGTTGCTCGGAAAGTCGTCTGACCAGATTCTGAACTCAGCCATCGGAAGCCTCCTTCTTCTTGACGGGGTGGGCGGTGCGGCACGATGTGCCGCAGTGCGGCTTGCGTGCCGAGTGTAGCACCGGCTTCGCACGGCCATCGGCAGCCCACCGGGCGCAGCGGGGCGCATCGCCGCCGCGTAAGGCCAAGCCGGCGATGCTGATGGACTTGTCCGCCGGGCTGCGCGGTACAAGGCGGCCGAGCGGCCGCGATCGATCCGCGTTTCAGCGAGGCTCGTGCAGCTTGCGCAGTCGCCAGATCAAGCTCGAGGTATCGAAGCGATTGCCGCCGAGCGCTTGGACGTCACCATAGAACTGGTCGACCAGCGCCGTGACCGGCAGCGAAGTACCGGTGCGTTTTGCTTCGTCCAGGCAAAAGCCCAGATCCTTGCGCATCCAATCGACGGCGAACCCGAAGTCGAACTTGTTTTCGATCATCGTTTTGCCGCGATTGTCCATCTGCCAGCTCGCGGCTGCGCCCTTGCCGATCACTTCGAGGACGCGCGCCATATCGAGCCCGGCGCGTTCGCCGAAATGGACCGCTTCGGAGAGCCCTTGCACGAGGCCGGCGATGCAGATCTGGTTGACCATTTTGGTCAACTGGCCCGAACCGACGGGGCCGAGACACGTCACGGCCACCGCATAATGTTTGAGCACGGCGGCGGCGCGGTCGAAGGCCCGGGT
>NZ_JBQCDN010000416.1:0-9434 GCF_051961175.1 Trinickia sp.
CATTTTGCTTCCTCGTTTTGAAAACGGTCCAGGGACTAGGCTGGTTTGGGGTTCGGCGTCGCGCTTTCGCGAATGGCGCTGCCCGCCTGTCCTGGTTGTCGGCGAGGGCGAGAAAAAACTTTAGGGAGCGAACGACGAATTCGTGTGCTTTAAACGGGAAATTGGCTGGAGAGCCTTGATGGGTAAGGCTCTCCAAAAATCTAAACGTTTGCTAACTGATGCTGTTCGACGTCATCTGGAGGCCTGAATCGAGGGGGCGGCCGGATCTTTTTCGCGTCGATCGAAGCAAATTCACTGCGGCGTCATGTGGGTTTCACGGTGGTCCGACGGCGGTGGACCGCGCGGGCGAGGGCGCGGTGCGAGGCGCATTCTGTGGTTCGGTGATTCGATGGGCGGGGGCGGTGAACGATCACGACTGCTGGGCGCGGCTCGTTGGTATGAAGGGGAGCGGCGGGACTGGACGGTCAACAACGCAGGCAAATTCGATCAAGGGTGGCCTGTTGCTCGTTTACCTGATATCATCTCGGGTCGAATTGAGATCGCTGCCGTTTTCATTTGAGATCTGCCGCCCTTTCGTCGCATCGGCACGGCCCTGCTGGCCGGCCTCCGCGACGGGCTCGCGGTGCTTCGCGAGTGGTATTGGCATTGGCAGGTTCAGCTCCGGCAGTCAAACGCGGCGTCGGCAACAGGTAGGTGCCGGCCGGCGTGCGCGGTGAACTCTCCGCTCTCTCTTTTCAGGCCAGTTCGGCCGAGCCGCCGCTCGCACCGCATGAAGGTGTAAGGCGGCATGGCGGCGACGCCCGTCGGACCGGCGCGTGCGCGAAAGCGCGCTACGCATTTGAACGTAACTTTGGGAAATCCATGACGACCATTCTTCTGAAGGAAAACGAGCCGTTCGAAGTGGCGATCCGCCGCTTCCGTCGCGCCATCGAAAAGAACGGCTTGATCGCCGAGCTGCGTGAGCGCCAATCGTATGAAAAGCCGACGGCTGTGCGCAAGCGCAAGAAGGCCGCTGCGGTGAAGCGCCTGCACAAGCGTCTGCGCAGCCAAATGCTGCCGAAGAAGCTGCACTAAATTCGGCGCGCTGCTCGCAACGGGCAGCCAAGCACGAAAGACGAACGGCGGTGAGCTTCGAAAGAAGCTTCACCGCCGTTTGCTTTGGGGCGGCAATCGGCTTACCCGGTACAGCCGTTCGGGGATGCCCGCGCCGACGCCCGCCAATGCGGGCGGGGCTTCGCGGGTGTTCCGGGCGAGCGTGGCGGAGTGACGGCGGTCGCTCGCCCTTAAGCCGCGTTCTTTTCGAGCCGTTCGGCCGACAAAGCGAACTGTCGCGCGATCGACGCGAGCCGTTCGCGCCACTCCCATACGCCGAACGCGTCGTGCACGTTTTGTAGGCAACTGAGCAGGCTCACGGTCGTCGGATCGTAGATATTGACGCGCGCTTTGAGCAGCGCCTTTTTGAGTGCGGCTACGCCTGCGTCCATATAGGGCGGAACGGCGGTGGGCGGCTTATCGATGTAGCGCACCGGCACGCCTTCCATCGCGCTCATGTAATCGCGCGGGTGAATCAGGCGCCCGATGGGGCAGCCGCCGCGAAAGCCGTGATAGGCGCCGCCGCCGCGCGGCAGCAGCGCCGCCTGCCGTTGTGCAAAAAGATGATCGACGGCGTGATCGAACAGTTCCTGATGCGTCAGGAAGTGCAAGGTTTTCATGATTGTGTTCGGCTGCCTATGCGGAGCGCGTAAAGTCGTGATTCGTGACTGCTATAACGGCCGCTGTGAGCGAAGTTACAGGTCATTTTGGGATATTCGCTATCACGCCTCGCACGATCAAGCATTTTTTGCCGACTGTTGCGTATGTGGGACGCCGGCTGCGAGGCGAGCCGCCGCCGTGCCGGATGCCCGGATGTCCGGATGTCCGGATGCCCGGATGCCCGGATGCCCGGATGCCCGGATGCCCGGATGTCCCGATGCCCCGATGCCCCGATGCCCCGATGTCCGAAAAGCGCTATGCCGTCGCGCGTTTGTTCCGGCGCTTGGCGAGCGCTGCACAGCGCTCACGCGACGCGCAGCCGATCTGATGGTCATTGACCATGCCGATTGCCTGCATGAACGCGTAGCAGATCGTCGAGCCGACGAATTTGCAGCCGTAGGCTTTCAATGCCTTGCTGAGTGCATCCGAGGCCGGCGTGGAGGCGGGCGCATGCTCTTTGTAGCGTTCCCAGTCGTTTTGTACGGGCTCCCCGCCGACGAACGACCACACGAAATTGGCGAGCGAGCCATGTTCTTCGCGAATGCGCAGAACGGCTCGGGCATTGAGGACTGCGGCCTCGACTTTGGCGCGATTGCGCACGATGCCGGGGTCTTGCAAGAGCGCTTCGACCTTCTCCGGCGTAAAGCGCGCGACCGCTTCCACGTCGAAATCCTCGAACGCCCGGCGATAGTTTTCTCGCTTGTTGAGGATGGTCGACCAAGACAGGCCCGCTTGCGCGCCTTCGAGCACGAGCATTTCGAACAGATGCCGATCGTCCCGCGAGGGCACGCCCCATTCGGTGTCGTGATAGTGCTCGTCGGCAGCGGTTCTTACCCAGTTGCAACGTTCGGTCATGGCGATCTCTTGATGGATGGCGCGCGATGCGCGAGCGGTCGATTAACCTGCGCCGGTACCCGAAGCCCGCTTTGGTGCGACTCACGGGAAGGATGTCGGCTGCCGTGGTTCGAAAGCATAGCGGATCGGCGCGCGGAGGAAACTCGGCCATTCGGGAGATTGGCGGCGTCTGGCGGAGCCGATAAGCTTGTCGTCGGTTCTTTTCATTAGCGAGGCGGCGCGGCGCCGCGGGTGGCAGACATGGAAGCAACGCATTATCTGATCGGTATCGACGGTGGCGGCACCGGCACGCGGGTCGTCTTGGCGGATGCACGCGGCGTCGAGCTCGCGCAGGCCGCGGGCGGCCCCTCGGGGCTCGGCCTCGGTGTCGCGCGGGCCTGGCAGTCGATCGAAGCGGCATGCGCGCAAGCCTTCGCTTCGGCCGGGCTGCGGCTCGATTGGGCCCATTGCGCGCTGGGCTGCGGGTTGGCCGGCGTGAACAACCGGGACTGGCTGGCCGGGTTCATTGCGCAAGCGCCGCTGCTGGCGGCGTTGGACGTACAAAGCGACGCCTACACGACGTTGCTCGGCGCGCACGGTGGTGAGGCGGGCGTGATCGTGGCGGTGGGCACCGGCAGCATCGCCGCGGTCCTCCAGCGCGACGGCAGCTGGGGCATCGCGGGCGGCTACGGTTTCCCTTCAGGCGACGAAGCGAGCGGCGCGTGGCTCGGGCTGCGTGCCGTCGTCCATGCCCAGCAAGCGCTGGATGGCCGCACTCCGCCCGACGCGTTTTCTGCCGCGCTCCTGGCGCAGATGAATGTGGCCGATCGCGACGGGCTGGTCGTCTGGCTCTGCGAGGCGAATCAGACGGCCTATGCGGGGCTCGCGCCCGTCGTGCTCGCCCATCGTGGCCACCCGGTGGCCGCGGCGCTGCTTGCGCAGGCCGGCGCAGATATCGCGAAGCTCGTCGACGCACTCGATCCGAGCGCTGCATTACCGGTCGCGCTCTGCGGTGGTTTGGCCGCGCCGCTTGCCGAATATGTGCCCGCATCGCACCGGTCCCGGTTGCGCCCGCCGCAGACCGATTCGGCGCATGGGGCGCTCGAACTCGCTCGGCGCGCCAGCGCCGGCTCCCTGCGCGAATCCGGCACCGCGGCTTAAAATAGCGGCCGAATCATTTTCTTTTTTCCTGTCATACACCGCTTTGCCTCCCGCCATGTACAAGCTCGTCGCGACCGATCTCGATGGAACGCTGCTGAACAGCAATCACCAACTGGATCCGTTCACGGTGGCGACGGTTCGCCGGCTCGAGCAGTCCGGCGTTCAATTCGTGATCGCGACGGGCCGTCACTATTGCGACGTCGCGGGCATTCGGGACGTACTGGGTATTCGCCCTTATCTGGTGACATCGAACGGCGCGCGCGTGCATGCGCCTGACGACACGATGATTCACTCGCGCAACCTTTCGCACGAAGCCGTCCGCCGGCTTGTGCAGCCGGAGATCGTGGGCGGGCATGGGCGCGTCATCGTCAATTTGTTCGCCGACACCGCCTGGCTGATCGATCGCGATGCCCCGGAACTGCTCGCTTTCCATCAGGACTCAGGCTTCCGCTATGAAGTCATCGACATACGGGCGCATGACGGGAGCGATATCGCCAAAGTGCTCTACATCGGGGAGCCCGCGGATCTTGCCGAAATCGCGCAGCGCCTGGACCGCGAATTTGGCGAGACGCTGTACGTCACCTATTCCTTGCCTGATTGTCTGGAGGTGATGACCTCGAACGTATCGAAGGGCCGCGCGCTGCAATTCGTGCTCGATCGTCTGCAGCTGCATGCCTCGCATTGCGTGGCATTCGGCGACAACATGAACGATATCGATCTGCTCGAGACGGCAGGGCATCCGTTCATGATGAACAACGCGAATCCGGATCTGATGACGCGCCTGCCGAATGTGCCGCGCATCGGCAATAATTTCGAAGCCGGCGTGGCGCATCAGTTGCGCAAACTGTTTTCGATCGCCGACGAGCTTGCCGCTTCGTAGCCGGGTCCCGGCTGGCGCTGGCAATCAGAAGGGCCGAGCGCAAGGAATACGACGTAGGGAATACGACGAAGGGAATACTCGGCGTATTCACTTTCACTTTCACTTTCAGCGGCTGCTGGCAGCCCCCGCATCGGGCAATGCCGCACACGGGCAATCCTGAGCCCGCCCGTTCAGGCCCTCGCGATCGAGGGCGAAGGTGGCAAGCGGCGCGCCGCCTTGTGCATTCCACTCGAGTTTGACGACATAGATGCTGTCGAAATCGTCGCTTTGCCACGCTGGAACCTGCTGCTGCCGATCGCCGTACCGATTGATAAGCTTGCGCACGAGTTCTTCGATTTTGTGATGCTCCCAGGCCGTCACGATCAGCTTGCCCCTATGCTCCCGCTTGACGAGTGCTTCCCCCAGCGCGTCGATCTGTGCAAATCCGTAGGCGGTATCCACCGGCAAAGCGAATTGAATGGCGGTAGGCTCTATTGTCGCCAGCGGGCGGACGTAGTCGTACCGCACGCCGTGATCTTTCTTTTGAATCGAGGGATTAGGGGCGTAGATCGCATCGGGTTTGCCGAATTTGGCCGCAATGACGGCCGGTAACGCCAAGGCCCGGTTCAATCCCTGGCAGTCGAGCTGCCCATAACCTTTGGCAGGCTTTTCACCGTGCCGAACGAAGACGAGCGTTTCGGTGTCGAGCGATGCGGCTTGCGTGATACCTGGAGCCAACTGCAGAGCGGCGAATGCGATCGATAGTGCCAGCGAAGGTGTTTGCAAGCGGCGCCCCTTCACGCGCAGCGGCCGACGGCCTCGCCGCTCGGCATTCGGTTCGACACTGCGTGGCGCATTGGAGTTGGGCATGGCGCATCCTTGTTCATTCAGCGGCGGCGACGCGCCGTCGGCGGGCATTGCTGGCCGATTCTAGCAGCGGCGCCTGGGAGTGCGCGCGCGTTTGCCCGTGCTCGCTTCTTGCTCGGGAGGAGGCGTTGCATTATTTCGGAATGCTAACGACCGGCGTCGATGCATGGCCACCGCCTCTCATTCGGCGAATCGCCAATGCACCGCGCGCTTAGTGTCTTTCGAATGCCGGGCGAGCGGGCGCCGCATTGGTGCGCATGCGCTCCATTTGTCGCCCATAGACAGCCGGCAATTCGGCCAATAATGAGGCATTACGCACGGTGCACAGGCTTTTAAGAATTATCATACGATTTCGTGGCATATCGGGTAAATTCGGCATTGCCAGTGGCGTTCGTTCCGACTAATCTCGGAGCAACCAAGTTTTTCAATCAAGGGAGACCACGATGTCCCAATACGCGGAACTGAAGGCGCAGATCGCAAAATTGCAGGCTCAGGCAGATGAGGCACGTCGCAGCGAAGTGGCGAACGTGATTGCGGAAATCAAGCAGAAGATCGCGGAATTCGGGCTCAGCGCGCATGACCTCGGCTATGCCGAAGGCGCACGACGCGGCCGTCCGCCGAAGAAGGCGCCGCTGCCGGCGAAGTACCAGGATCCCAAATCCGGCAATACGTGGAGCGGCCGTGGCAAGCCGCCGAAGTGGATCGTCGGCAAGAATCGCGATCGTTTCTTGATTGAGCAGTAACGCGCGTCTTTCAAGCGGCGCCGCGGCCGGTGCGGCGCGCGGCGTCCCGCTGCCGTACGCGCTCGCTCCGAGCCGCCTGGCGTCTTTCTATTGCCCGCCGTTCATCCCCATGCTGAACCCGTGATACCGAATAGCGCGCGCTGTGAAAGGCGTTTATTACGAATTATTTCCCGCGGCCAATCTCCTATTTGCGCGCGGATGCGGGTTTCATTGCCGTCAATATCCGCTTCCATTGCATGACAGCGTCATTCGCAGCGCATTCGGGTTATCCCGCGGCGATACTGCGCAGGCGCGTTCGTCCCGCGCCTTGCTCGAGCAGGCCTTCATAGCACTTGATGTAGTTTCGGGCCATTGTCTGAGCCGTGAAGCGGCGTTCGAACTGGGCGCGAATTTCGTCGCGGGACAGCTCGTCGAGGCGCTGCAACGCAGCGACGGCCCCTTGCACGTCTTCAACGATATATCCCGTTACCGCATGATCGATGACCTCGGGCACCGAGCCGCGATTGAAGGCGATCACCGGCGTGCCGCAGGCCATCGCTTCGATCATGACGAGACCGAACGGTTCGCACCAGTCGATCGGAAATAGCAGGGCCTTGGCGCGCGAGAGGAATTCGGGCTTGCGTGCTTCGTCGATCTCGCCGACAAATTCGACGTGCGCTTGCGAAAGCAGCGGTTCGATCTCCTGCTTGAAGTAGTCCCGGTCCACCTTATCGATCTTGGCCGCGATCTTGAGCGGCATGCCGCTCATTGCGGCGATCTTGATGGCGGTATCGACGCGCTTTTCCGGACAAATGCGCCCGAGGAACGCGAGATACTCGGGCTCGCAATGCGGCTGCGGCACGAGTAGACGCTCGGGCAAGCCGTGATACACGGTATCGCGCCAGCCCGCTTGCGGTAACGGCGCACGCTGGGATTGCGAAATCGATACGACATTGGCCGCGCCGAAGGTGTCGAATACGGGCTGCAGCTCAGGCAAGTCGAGCCGGCCATGCAGCGTGGTGACCGAGGGCGTGTTCGCGTCCGCGAACAGCGAGAACGGCAAATAATCCAGGTGAAAATGAAGCACGTCGAATTCGGCGGCGGCGCGGCGAACCTTTTCGAGCAGCAGCATATGCGGCGCGAGCGGATCGCGGATCGTTGGATCGAGCCGCAGGGCTCGCGGCCATGCCGCTTCGAGCGTGGCCGACGTGATCGAATCGCCGCTGGCGAACAACGTGACGTCGTGTCCGAGCTCGACGAGCGCCTCGGTCAAATATGACACGACGCGTTCGGTGCCTCCGTAAAATTTCGGCGGTACGGCTTCGTAAAGCGGCGCAATTTGGGCGATTCGCATGCGTCAATCTCCTTTCTGGCGGGCGTCCTAAGGTGGAGCCGCGGCGACAATCGCCGCAGCCGGCCACTTTCGGGCTGCCCTGTCATTATCGGGAACGGGCCTCGCCGCTTTGAGCGGGTTTTCAAACCCTTAACCCTTGTTACAGGCCGAAACAGCAGGCACTCGGAAATTCCGCCATTCCGGTAAAAAAAGCGCGTTCCCATTTGCGGTAGCCGGCATTTGTTGCGGCGCAATGACGCGGCCTTCTGTCATCCCGGCAGCTGACGCCGATACAACGCCGCTCCATGGAGCGATTCCCGTGCCTGATCGGCACGAATTCCTTCCCCCTGCCTGCAAAGCCGCACGGGGGCTCAATGTCGGAAGAATTCCTACACGCTTTCTAGACATTTCCGGCATAGGTTGCCGGCGCTCTTCCTATTTCCACCCTTTTTACAATTCGACACAATTTGCCCAAGACCAAGAACGGGCCACGTTATGCATCGGGACTGCCTGTCACCGAGCAAACGTTTCCGAAGAACTGAGCTTTGTATGGGACCGGGGTGAAAGTGCCAGCGCACATGCCCCGCTCGACACTTTCGATTGACGGGGGGAATCATGAGCGCGACAAGCGAAATGCTCAGCGAGATCAAAGAAGTCAATCTCTCGTATTTGTTGCTGGCGCAACGTCTGTTGCGGGAAGACAAAGCGGTTGGCATGTTCCGCATGGGTATCAACGATCAGTTGGCCGATGTCCTCGCCAATCTTTCGTTCGCGCAGACGGTGAAGCTTGCGGCTTCCAACCAACTGTTGTGCCGGTTCCGCTTCGACGATCATGCCGTGCTTTCGTCGCTGGCCGACAAGGGCAAGGCAGCATCGCTCACGGGCGCCCACAGCGCCATCTTGATGGCCAGTCAACCGGTCGAATCGGTCAATTGACCGGCATCGGCCGTCCCTCGCGCGCGAGGCCGCCGGCTCGGGTTCGAATCCGGCCGCAGTTTTGGCACTACCTTCAGTATTAAGTAAGCGGGGCACACGGCCGATATGGCAACGAAGAGCGTTGTGCTCGAAGTCAAGGAAATTACCTTGGCCATTGAATTGATCGAATTGGGCGCGCGGCTGCAACTGCTCGAAGCGGAGACGAGCTTGTCGCGTGACCGGCTCATCAAGCTGTACAAGGAATTGAAGGGCGTGTCGCCGCCCAAGGGCATGCTGCCGTTCTCGACAGACTGGTTCATGACCTGGCAGCCGAACATTCACTCGTCGCTTTTTTACAATATCTACCGGTTCATGGCCGAGCACGGCGGCTGCGAAAGCATCCAGTCGATCGTAAAGAGCTATCGCCTGTATCTCGAACACGCTCAATTGAATGGCGACGAGCCGCTGCTCAGCCTGACCCGGGCCTGGACCCTTGTGCGGTTCTTCGAATCGGGCATGCTTCAGCTGACCTCGTGTACGCGGTGCCGCGGCCATTTCGTCGCCCATGCGCACGATCCGCAGCACGGTTTCGTCTGCGGGCTCTGCCAGCCACCCTCGCGCGCCGGCAAGACGAAGAAATCCGCCGCGGCCAAGGCGGAACAAGGCTCTGCGGGCACCGAGCCGGGTGTCTCGGAGCTGGCAGCGTAGCGGTCCGAGCCCCAAGCGCGCTTCGCGCTCCGCCCGGCAGCGCGGGATTGGCGCCGGCCTTCCCATCCCCTTCCCGCCGTCCTGGTTTACACGGCGTAGGCCGTCCCCCATTTTCCCCAAAGTTTTCGGCTTGCCTGCCGTAAACCAGTTTAACGACGGTCTCCCCGTCGCTCTTGTGAGGACCCGGCAGTGCTGATTTTCGTTGGAACACTCGTAACCGTATTGTCCGTCTTCGGCGGCTATGCGCTCGCGGGCGGCCATCTAGGCGCGCTAGTGCAGCCCG
>NZ_JBQCDN010000417.1:0-21440 GCF_051961175.1 Trinickia sp.
ACTCGCCGGCGCATCCTGGTCACCAATCCCGCCCGCCTCTATGGCTTCTGATGACCCGCCGGACGCGGCACCAGACCGGTTTCACAAACATTAGCAAGGAGACAAAGAGATGAGTTCATACCGTCAAACCGATTCGACCGGACGGCGCAGCTTCATCGCCGAAATGAGTCCAACTGAACGTCGCACCTTCAGATACGACATTAGAACTTTGCTCTTACATCCGTTCCGTTGATAATTGTGATTATGTCAAATCACAATCCAATCTGGGCGGACACCATTCACCAGACCGCATGATTCGACAAACGCCCGCGCTATTGGGCACCTCCCATGCGGAAGCCTCCAATTCGCGCCGCACCCTTCGCAGGAGGCACAAACGCCGAACGCCCCCAGCAAACACGCACACCGCAAAAACTGCGATCAACGAAAGCACGCTCGAACCGTACCGCACGCCACGTACCACCACGCAAAAGAGCGCGAAGCTCCACGCACACATAAACAGCGGCTCCGCTTCGGGCTCGCAGAAAATCTCCCCGCTCTCATGGTCACGCCATCCAATCAGCGTCTGCCAGTTGCCGGCTTCCTCGAGGTAGACAGTGATGGTCACCCCGGACTCGACGCGCGGCCTCCCTGACACCGCTACCGAGTACTCCTTGCGGCCGGCGCTTTCGAAGCCGAATAAGGTCACCGATCTACGGTTCTGGAATGTCTGCACGACACCAAAGACACGATCGAAGCAAACCGTTTCAAGCGGCATATTTTTGCTGTAACGACTTTTGCAATGGCTGAACGCTATTTCAGAACCCAACCTATCGACAACACATAGCGCGAACCGCCTTCGACGGCCGTCACGCTATGCTCCGAGACATCCGGCCGGAACAGCTTGATCCGCGGCAGCGACAAGATCGGGTTTTCGCAAATGAATTCGCCCCCTTTCGGCGAGCGCCAGACGATAACATTCAGCCGGTAGTGCCTTCCAGTTCGGACAGGGTCTTTGTGCGGAGGTATCTGCGATCCTATCGGATAGCGAATCAGGTAGCAGTCGAAGCCGATAGGCCACCCGCCGGACAACAAGCGCATCTTGTCGTACCCGGTGCCTTGCCGGCCACGTTGCCAACTCAACGCTTTCATCCTTTCGTTCTTGCTTGCCAAGAGCCTCACTCCTCAATCCCGATCACATGGCGCGACACCGAACACGATTTCCATTCCTGCGGTCGCAATCGGACGAATCGTCAACGGACAGCGTGTTTGCGTCGATCTCGTTCAAGGGTTCATCCACTCCGTCAACCCTTCGCGTGCATTGAGTTCCAAAAACGTAGGCATCGCGCGAAGTCTATGGAGAAAACGAGAAAGATTGGGCCACGATGTCGCCGGGCGCGGCATATTCCGAGTCCAGCGCATGAGCATCACGGCGAGAAAGTCGGCCGTGCTCAATCGATTGTCGATCAAATACGAGCGTCCATCGGCAAGCAAACCCTCCAAGTATTCCATCGACCCTTCAATTTGCTCGCATGAAAACGCTTTCACCGCATCCGCGTACTTCGGATCGCCATCGTCCTCCGCATAAAACCAGTTGCGCATGGCCGGCAACACGGAATTGGCCAGATAAACCATCATTTCATACCACTCGCCACGTGCGGGCGAACTCTGCGCCGGCGCCAGGCCCGCCTCGGGATGCCGTTCCGCGAGCAGCATCAATAACGCGGCCGATTCTCGCCGCGGTACGCCTTCGACAACGAGCGTCGGCACGCGGCCCGTTGGATTCAAACGCAAATACTCCTCGGAGTGTTGCGCGCCGGTATCGATTTCAATGAGTCTGGTTTCAAAGGGCACACCCAACTCAAGCAACATCCAATGCACTGCCATACTTGCCGCACCCGGCGCGTAATAAAGAATGTAGGACATGGTTCGTTTTCGTATAATGGCGCACGCCAGAAGGAACGGTATCGTAACCGATGTCAGTCCCAAATCTATAGCCGATCTACGGCCGATCGACGGCCGATCTTCGGCCGCCGGCCGGCGTCAGGCCGAGGTCGGCCATGAGCGGACGTTCGGCGATCCCCTTCGGTACACGTCTGCCGAGTCAAGTGCGTTCAGGCAGAGTGGCATGATCTGTACCGGGATAAATGCTTAGTCTTTTTCCATGGGAGCACCTCGGTTAGTCTGGAGTCCTTCAATCAACAGAGACTCCATTCGCATGAATCCCCGAATTGCGGTTTTGCCCGGTGACGGCATAGGTCCTGAAATCACGGCGCAGGCCGTCAAGGTACTCAACGCGCTTGGTTGTCCCTTCGAGCTGGAAGAGGCACCGGTTGGCGGTGCCGGCTATGCCATCCACGGCCACCCCCTGCCCGAGCGCACGCTCGCGCTGGCAAAATCAGCCGATGCTATTCTTCTTGGCGCCGTCGGCGACTGGCAATACGACAGGCTCGAACGACCACTGCGACCGGAACAAGCGATCCTCGGCCTGCGCAAGCATCTGGCTTTGTTCGCCAACCTGCGTCCGGCGATACTGTACCCGGAATTGTCAGCAGCATCGACGCTTAAGCCTGGAGTTGTTGCCGGTCTCGACATTCTGATCATCCGCGACCTGACCGGCGACGTGTATTTTGGCGAGCCGCGAGGCACGCGTATCGCACCCGACGGGCAGTTCCAGGGTCACGACGAAGGATTTGACACCATGCGTTACAGCGCGCCGGAAATCGTCCGCGTGGCCCACGTCGCTTTTCAGGCGGCACAAAAACGCAGCAAGCGCCTGTGTAGTGTCGACAAGGCCAATGTGCTCGAAACCTCGCAATTCTGGCGTGACACGATAACAAGGGTCGCAAGCGAATATCCCGACGTCGAGCTCTCACACATCTATATCGACAACGCAGCCATGCAGCTGGTGCGCGCGCCGAAGACGTTTGACGTGATTGTCACCGGCAATCTGTTCGGCGATATCCTGTCGGACGAAGCGGCGATGCTGACCGGGTCGATTGGCATGTTGCCGTCTGCATCCCTCGATGCGAATGGCAAGGGCTTGTATGAGCCGTCGCACGGATCGGCGCCGGACATCGCTGGCAGGGACATCGCGAATCCGCTTGCGACCATCCTGTCTGCGGCAATGATGCTGCGCCATTCTCTGAACCTCCCCAATGAAGCCCGGCGCATTGAGACGGCGGTCAAGCGTGTGCTCATGCAAGGGCTGCGCACGGCTGACATCTGGGAAGCCGGCACGCGGAAGGTCGGCACCCGCGAGATGGGCGACGCGGTCGCTGCGGCACTCCCGAAGCAAGAGGCCGTTTCGTAAACGCTGCTGTGTCTGCCGGGAAGTGTCTCAGTCGGTCATGCCATAGACGGTGGGACCGCTGCTGCATGAACGTCCGATTTTCCGAAATAGAGGAAGCTGGTAAGTCAGTATGACTTCCAGTGAGGCAGGGGCTGGCCTGGCGCAGGGTATCGAACGCAGGTTAGCATCGCTGCCAGAGCCGCATGGGTGGGCACGGGCCGCACCCCGGCAACTCCCCACGCGGCAGCATGAACGACGATAGCACGCTGTATGTTGGTTTGGATGTGCACAAGGAATCGATCACGATCGCCTATGCCATCGACGGCGGCGACGTTGAATCGCTAGGCAAGATTGGAGCGACGCCGACGGACATCGATCGCCTATGCAAACGGCTGCAGTCGAAAGCCGCCCAAGTGGAGGTTGTTTACGAAGCGGGCCCTTGTGGCTACGGCCTCTACCGGCGGTTGAGCAAGCAAGGTTTCGACTGCATGGTATGCGCGCCTTCACTGATTCCGGGAAAGCCCGGGGAACGCGTGAAGACGGATCGGCGCGATGCGATCAAGTTGGTACGTTCACCGCGCGCCGGGGATTTGTCGGCAGTCTACGTGCCGAGCGTGCAAGATGAGTCAACCGGCATCAGGCTACGATCTTTCGGGAGCACGATGAAGATGCCCATCATGCCCATCGCCAAGCGGATCCTGACAGACGGCGACTTCTCTCAAACTCCACAGCGCCTTGACTTAATGACTCAAGGAGCGCGTTCCTTACGTTGATGCACCTTTCGTCCCGGCGTTGCCGGGGCTCGCGGAATGTAACGAGGCTCCCGTCCCGGTGCGGGCTTGCGGCTTCAGAAACGCCTTGCGTATCGCTGTGCGGATAGGGACGAAGCAACGCTCCTGAAAAAATACGGCTACGATAACCGTAAAAATAAGGTAAAGCGGATAGGAAGCCATCGAAGGCTCCACCGCTCTCGCGCTTGCCGCGCACGCGGAGAAATGCGTGGCGCATCGCCATAGGGGCTCATTGATAGCCATCAACTTAAGCCCTTTAAACCCAATGGCAAACAAAGCGTTGTGAAGCGCGAAGATCGATAGCGCCGCGTTTCCCAGTCTGGAGGCGGTCTGCTCCGCCCATCGTGGTACGGAAGCATCCGCACACAACGCCACGAGGGCTAGCTCGGCAGGCATCAACGCACCGTTGTGGATGATGTAGAGCAAGTACAGCGGCCCCGTTGCAAACAGGTACGACGCTAGCAGGAACGACAACAAAACGAAGGCAGTTGCTGCGGCCTTGCGCCAGCAACTGCCAAGCATCCACTTCAAGCGACCAGACGCATAAAGGCTATATAGCAAGATGCCGCTCAGAAATTCGGGGAGGCGCAAGATCGGGTTATGTTCTATCGTGCCGAGGGCCCATGGGCCGTACGCTTTGATTAGTACGAGCGTGACGGGCGGGACCAGAAATAACACACCACAAGTGATGAGCGCGATCGCTCGATGACGCATGGTTGCGAGCCGGGGGGCCAGCATCGGAAAGCAGAGGTAGAAAAACAGCAGGCACCCCAAGGACCAGGACGGCGCGTTGATCGAACTGTAGTGCCCGTTCCATACCTGGAGCATCAAAATATTCAGGATCCAGTGAAACGTCGCACGACCAGCACTCAGTTGCACAGCCTGCCGATGCCCCTCTGTCAAAGTGGGCAATAAAAATGAATTAAAGGGTTGAGTGCTCAATAACAAAACGACTGAGAATAAGATCAAACCGATTAAATTTATCGGATAAATTTCAGAGAATCTTTTTACGAGAAACCTGCGCGCACCGCCGCGCACGCCGGCGCTTTCGTCGACGTAAACATACGTAAGAATGAACCCGGAGAGCATGAAGAAAGTGCTGGTGGAAAATCCGCCAAGATCCGCTAGCCAAATCAAAGGGAGGTGTTCCGCCTGCGGAAAACCGTGGATTGTATGGAACACCATGAGGTACACGGCAAGTACGAAGCGCATGGCGTCAAGGCCGAAGATCGTCTTTTTCATGGCTTTTCCGCTTGGTGAGGGCCGGAGCGCCGAGCTTCCTTTGCAATCGAGACGAATGTGTTTTTCATCGCGCTCACTCCTGAGTTGAGGTGTACAACGGATGGTCGAGGTGGCCCGACCCAGTTGTGTCGACCAACTATCCGGCAGTTCGCCGCCGTATTCCGCACGCGCCCGTCTCATTCGGGCATAGGCGGGTCCAGGCGGGACCGCCGGCACGAATGCATATCGCGGGGGCGTGGAAAGTTAGAGGAGCGTGTAGCGAGGAGGGCGTTCGATGCCGCCGGTCAGAAAAGACACGGTACCGGCGGAAGGTGGAATGTGTGTAAGGACGCGCGTTACGCCCAATGTCGCGGCAACGAGGGCAACGGCCGGCAAGGCGGTCTCAAAGCAGGATGCGCACGTCGAACAGCAATGCGCATTATGGCTGACGCCGTGGTCATGAAAGTGATCGTTCTCCGTCAGAACCCCCGCGTGCAGTTCGTCATGGCTTTCAGACACGGCATGATCGGCATGCTGGACAGGCGTCTCGACACCGCCGGCGTGTTCGGCGACGCATTTTATCGAGACGGCCGCAAGCGACCGAACCGGCAAGCTCAGAGTCAACAGCAAGACGATGAGGAATTTGCCCCAATATGACATGGTTGAGCCTAACAAGCGCCGCGTTCGACGAGACAAACAAAATCGTACAGCGAAGTCGCTCGGCGGCTGCCCCCAACGTCCGCCAAAATTCATGTGTTATGCGACATTTCTTTCTTCGGGACGATTCTTCAGGATTAATAAAGTTTGGCGGCCTTTGGGAATGGCACAGCGCCGTAGAAAGCGATATCCCCGACGTGCCGCAGGCACGGCTTGGCGCATGCGTGAGGTCAAGGACCTCACATGCTGGCGCGCATTTTCTCGCCAGTGTCGAGCGCCGCACGAATGCTGTTCACGATCAGCTCCTGCCGTTGCCTCGACATGCGTTCGAGAGGCGCCGCAACACTAATGGCGGCCGTCGGTCCCCCACCCTCCTCACATACGGCGACGCCAACCCCTAGCGCGCCTCTGGCAGCATGATTGCCGATCACCGACCATCCTCGCTCGCGTGTGGCCCTAACCAGGGTATGCAGCTCGTTCGGACTCAAATTCCCGTAGTCGGCAAGCGTGTCGCCGTGCTGCGCAATGATGGCGTCAGCCTCTTCGCCCGGCAGCGCTGCCAGCAATGCCAACCCTGCGGCCCCCACTCCCAGCGGTTGCCGCATGCCGACATCGACCGCCAGAATTTGCACCGGGTGACTGCCGACTGCGCGAGCGATGCAGGACGACATGCGGCCCTCTCGAACGACCGCAAAGGCAGCATCGCCTGTCACGCCACTCACGTGCTGCAGGATCGTTTTCAGGCGGTGCGCGACTTGTGATTGCGACAGAGCGACGTCAGCCTGCCATTGGTTGATACGCGTCCCAGCCACGTAACGGTAGCGACCGCTCGTCTCCACATAGCCTGCATGAATCAGCGTTTGCAAAATTCGGTAGACCGTCGCTCGCTCCAATTCGCAGCACCTGCAGATATCCGCCACGCGGATCCCATCGTTGCCGGATCGGATCACGACGGCGAGGACATCCAGCCCGCGCCGCAGCGTGCGTGATCCCGCATCTTGGTTCTGCATCGAAGTGTCCGGCAAGCGGACGTTATTTCTATCAAGGCCAACAGTCATATCGATCGGGAAATGGGGCAGAGAAACCCTATCTAAGCG
Organism: Trinickia sp.; assembly: GCF_051961175.1. GTDB lineage: Bacteria > Pseudomonadota > Gammaproteobacteria > Burkholderiales > Burkholderiaceae > Trinickia. Next base: position 7,035 of record NZ_JBQCDN010000417.1, read on the forward strand.
ATAAAAGGCGGCGCTGTCACTAGGGAAAATGCCGAGTCAAAATTTCGACGCCAAGATAGAAAACGTCCGTCTAGCGGACGATTCTGTTTCCTCTCGTTGCTATGTGACCGGACAATGCACTCACCTGCCCGATCGCAGGAACCACACACCAACGGCAGCGACGAGGAGCCTGTGTCGATGTATCCGATTGATTTCTTCTGGCGTGCTGCGCGGCGATGGCCCCAGCGCGTTGCGATTGATGGCCCCGATGGGCTCATGTCTTACGCTGAGCTTTCCGAAGCCGTTGCCGCGCTGGCGGTGGCCTATCAAGCCATCGATCCCACACCGCAGAGCCGCGTCGGCATCTGTGCGCCGAACAGCCGGACCCATCTGATCGCTTTGCTGGCCGTTCTCGCGAGCGGCAAGACATGGATCCCGCTTAACCCCCGCAGCACTCAGTTCGAGATCGGCCGGATTCTTGACTCAACGCAACCGACCATCTTGGTAGCAGATCACGCGTCGCGGCCGCTACTTGCGCAGGCATCCGTGCAACGCGTCGTCTGGATTGATCCCGCCGATACGTTTGCGGAGCAACCGAATGGCGTTGCAGTCTCGCAAACAACAGTGCATGAGCTGATCGATCGATACCGGGGCGGTCGTCCCGCGCCCATCGATGCGCCGCAAAGTGCATCGCAAGCGATCAAGTTCACGGGGGGGACCACGGGCACGCCCAAAGGCGTGATGCAGCCCTATCGCGCATGGATGGCGAACATCGTGAATCAAATTCACGCCTGGCAATTCGATGAACTCGATCGCTATGTCGTGGCTGCCCCCATCACGCACGGCACGTCCACCTACATCGTGCCGGTCCTGGCACAGGGTGGCTGCCTGGTCCTGCCGGCGAACGCCGGTGCCGAAGGTGTGAGGGAGGCGTTTCGAGACCGCAGCGGCACCGCCTGCTTTATGCCGCCGACGCTGATCTACATGCTGATGGGACTGCCCGGGGCGTCGCGTGAAGACTTCCCGTACCTGCGGCTCATGATATACGGCGGTGCGCCGATGCCGCCGCACAAGATCCGCGAAGCCCGGTCCTTTTTCGGCCCGGTTCTCGCGACCACGTATGGGCAAACGGAGGCGCCGCAGATCCTGACCGTGATGCGGCCGGAAGACTTGGCCGATGATTCGCGCTTGTCTTCGGTTGGAACCGTAGGGTGGTTTTCAGAGATTGCCATCATGTCGCCGCAAGGCGCCCTCCTGCCCCCAGGGGAAGTGGGCGAAGTGGTGGCGCGGGGCGATCTGGTGATGACGGGCTACTGGGCGTTGCCGGACAAGACAGCCGAAACCGTGGTCGACGGCTGGCTCCACACCGGCGACCGAGGGTACCTCGATGAAACAGGCTTTCTGTACCTCAAGGATCGCATCCGGGATGTGGTCATCACGGGTGGGTTCAACGTGTACCCCGTCGATGTCGAGGACACGCTAGGCCGGCATCCAGCCGTCCACGAATGCACGGTGTTCGGCCTCCCCGATGAAAAATGGGGCGAGGCGGTACAAGCCGCGGTCCAACTACGCCCGGGCATGTCGGCCGATGAAGCGGAACTGCGAGCGTTCGTGCGTGAGCGGCTCGGCCCGGTCCAGACACCCAAGCACATTCATTTCTACGACGACCTGCCCCGATCGTCCGTCGGGAAAGTCGTGAAGGCGGCCGTCCGCGATCGACTGCTGTCCGTCGGCGCGACCTGTACGAACCTCTAAGGAATCATCATGCCCTCTTCCCACTCGCACGAGCGCGAGACACCGGTCACGCAGCTGTGTGCTCACACGCTGACGTCATTGCATTACGGCAATGCCAATCTCGTTGAAGATCTGCTGGGCAAGAAATCATTCACGGAAGTCCTGCTTCAGCAGATCCTGCGGCGCGCTGTCCGTCCCGTCGATGTCAGGATCGCGGACATGGTGCTGGTCGTCTTGATGGAGCATGGGCTGACACCGAGTTCTATCGCGACACGCCTGATTTATATGAGCGCACCGGAAAACCTGCAAGGTGCCGTTGCCTCTGGCCTGTTGGCGGTAGGCAGCCAATTTGTAGGCACGATGGAAAACTGCTCGCGCCTGCTCGACCGGCTGAGGGCGGCGCCCGACGCCAAGGCCGAGGCGCACGCTGTGGCCAACGAATACGCTGAAGCCCGCAAGGCCATTCCGGGCTTCGGGCACCACTTGCACAAGCCGGTCGATCCGCGCGCTTATAAGTTGCTCGAACTCGCCCGGGCCGAATCAGAGTTGAAAGGTGAACACATTGCGATGTTGGAATTGTTGTCGAGTACGGTGGATGCGCGTTTCGGGCGGCCTATCACGATCAACGCGACGGGTGCGGTCGCGGCGCTGCTGGGCGAGATGGGCGTCCCGACGGAGGTCATGCGCGGCTTTGCGGTGATCGGCCGTGCGGCCGGCCTCGTCTCTCACGTGGTCGAAGAGCAGTTGTGCCCTTCCGGGCGCTTTATCTGGGAGACGGTCGAAGCGGCGATCCCATTCGACGCTCAAGCATCTGATCGAAAATAAGCCACGCGCCAACAAGCAAAAACGATAGAAGGAGACAAACCATGCATGCCATGCCAAATGAGAGCGCGAGGAGCACCGTATCGCCGGACCGCACGATGACGAAGGTGGGTTGGCGAATTTTGCCGTTCGTTTGCTTTTGCTTCCTTGTTAACTATATCGACCGCACCAACGTCAGCTTTGCGGCGCTGACGATGAACCGCGATTTGGGCATCTCCCCGACGCTCTTCGGCTGGATCGTCGGGGCCTTCTTTTTCGGCTATTGCCTATCCGAGATCCCCAGCAATCTGGCGCTGCAGCGGTTCGGCGCCCGCAGATGGATTGCGTTCATCATGGTTGTCTGGGGCGTGCTGACGATGATCTGCGCCGCCGCGCGCACACCGCACGAACTCATGGCAGCGCGGTTCGTTCTCGGCCTTGCCGAGGGAGGCTTTGCGCCAGGCATCTTTATCTATTTGAGCGATTGGTTTCCGGCCCGCTGGCGTGCCAAAGCGATCGCCACATTCCTGTTGGGTGTGCCGATGGCGGCGGTCATCGGCGGCCCCCTGTCGGCCAGCATCCTCAGCTTGAATGGGACGGGCGGGCTCAAGGCCTGGCAGTGGTTGTTCATACTGGAAGGCGTGCCTGCGATCGGCTTAGGCATTTTCTGCGTTGCGACGCTAATCGATTCACCCGAACGGGCGAGTTGGCTTTCGCGGCAAGAAAAGGCATGGATCACAGCCGAACTCGCCACCGAGCGCTTGGCGATCGAGGCTGCCGGACACATGACGCTGCTTCAGTCATTGACCGATCTGCGCGTCGTCATTCTTGCAATGACTTACTTGACGGGCCTCATCGGGCTAAACGGTGTCTATTATTGGCTGCCGCAGATCTTGAAGTCGTTCGGGCTGAGCACTGTAACGGTCGGTTTCGTGAGCGCGATTCCAAATTTCGTCAGTGCTATCGGCATGGTGCTATGGGCAAGAAGCTCTGACCGCACCGGCAAGCGTGTGGCTCATGTCGTCGCAACATGCCTCGTGGGTGCGTCGGCCCTTGCACTAAGCGGCCTGTTCGAGGCTCGCATTTTGGTCATGACCGGCCTGGGCGTTGCGCTTATCGGCGGCTTCGGATTCCTGGCGACGTTCTGGGCGTTGCCCTCGACCTTTCTGACCGGACGCGCCGCGGCTGGCGGTTTTGGATTGATTCTCTCGATCGGCAACTCGTCGGGGTTCTTTGGACCTTATATCGTCGGGTGGATCAAGGAGGAGACGCGTGGATACAACGGGTCTCTCATGGTGCTGGCGGGTTTTCTCGTCGTTGCCGCGCTGCTCACGCTGACGTTCGCCCGCACCGGAAGAGAACGCGACGTGCCGGCACCTGCCGAACTCGCATCCTGAGGCGCAACACCGATTTTCGTGCGCGTCGCATTGACTTCGACATGACGGTGCCTGCACCACTGACATTCGCGCCCGACTTGCCGGAAATTCGCAGCGTTTCGTGCGGCCAGCGTTCGAAACGCTCGATGAACGGTTCCTCGAGCCCTGGCCGATGGCCGGCGAACCGGCCGATCAGCGAATCTCTTCGAACCGCTGAACCTTCACGCCGTCCACTTCGACCCGCTCGAAGAAGACAGATTTCGGTCGACACCAGATCGAACCGTTCGCAGCCCGGTATACGATGATTGGCGTCAGATCGGCCTCCATTGTCGCCTCGCATATATGTTCGTATATGCCGCCTTTATAGTGCCGATAACGGACCGCCATATCTCTTCCCTGTCTGTAAACCCATCAATACGCTCCCACAAGTGGCAAGAGCGACCTGCGTGGCGGACGCCCGCCATCGCGCGACGGCAATATCGTACCCGAACAGCCCATAGCCATCGGCAAATCGGGGGAGCCGGAACCGTCAATTCTGACAGGACCGGCTGAGCAATCCAGCTGCGATACTGATTTAAGCCATAGTCGTTTCCGACCGAGCCGAGCATAAGAAAGCACAAGACCGGCGCCATGGCTGACACGAATCACAGCACCCTCACGAGATCTGGAGGACACATCCATGAAGCTGGTCCCGCAAACCCGCGCCCCGTTGCAGCAGTTGTTTCCCACCCGTACCTCGGAACCGGTCGGCGCTGCGTCTGACGCCGGTTGGCCCGTCGCATTTACCCACTATGAATTTCCCGTGCATGGCCAAGGCACAATTTCGTTTACCTTTAAAACCGATCAGCCTTTCCGTATCGTGCTTGGCTCGGAAAGGAACGTAAACGGCACGCTGCTTGTGTTGGAAGTCGGTTTGCAAACGACGTCATTGCGCCGCGACAACGGCACGGGCCCGGACGGCATCATCGCCGAAACCACAGCGAAGAAAGCGCTGCTCGATCCCGATATCGCGATTTCGTACTGGATGAGTCTGGACTATCTCAACGCGCGCGTTCGATTCGGCAAAGGAGAAATGCTGCCGCAGCTCGTCGGATTCGAGGCACCGCTTCCGATCAAGCCTGCACCGGCCCCCACGCTCCCTGCCGGAGCAACAGCGAAAGCGCGTAGAGAGGCGCACAAGCAAGCCGCGATCGAAGCGGCGGGAGACTACAAGCAATTGCGCTACATCGGGCTGGCGACGCAAGCGGGCACCCCGCTGCCGGCCGCGATCGCGCACTTGCTGTGGCCCTTGCCGGTGGTGCTCGCTCCGCCGCCGGTCCTGGTGCCGAGCGAGCGGATTTCGCTGGACATGATCGCGCGCAACGAAGCAACGGTCGTGGCGAGTCTGCCAGGCGCGTGCCAGGTGCTGTACGGCAACGTCGCGGGCCCCGCGGTCGAGCTCAACACCCCCGACTTCCCCGATTTCGCCGAGGCGATCAACTACAGCATCATCACGCCGGGTTGCATTTGCTATAAAAAGCTGCAGGACAAGGCCAAAGAGTTCGGGAAGGACGACCCGAACGAAACCTATCTGCGTATTACGATCGGCCCCAACAAGGGGGACTCACCCGGCTCCCCCTACGTGCTGGAAATCTGGCCAGGCAATCACTATTCGCCGATTCACGATCATGGCGAGGCTTGCGCCGTCATCAAGGTGTTGCACGGCGACATTTGGGTCGAGCTATACCCGGAACTCAGCCCGAGCGTCACAGCCTTTTTCACGGAGGCGGTGTTCCACTCCGGTGAAGTGACCTACCTGACGCCCGAGTACTATCAAGTTCATAAATTAGTGAACCGCAATCCTCCGGGGAACATGACGGCGACGATTCAGTGCTACCGATACCCCGACAACGACACGATTCATTGGGAGTACTTCGACTACATCGACGGCGATCAGAAGATCAAGCATTTCACGCCGAACTCTGATTGGGAATACATCGAGTTTCGTGCATTGATTCGCGCGGAATGGGCCAAGGTTAACTGATCGCGTTTTCGATGAACCGTGCGTGCGGCTCAATCCTGCCGCACGACCGGCGATCGACTGGTCCGCCCTTGGCCGTCCACGTGTTCCCGCGCCGAGATCTTTTGGCGGACGACGCCCGCGCCTTCGGCTGGTACGTCGTCGCCCAGTTGAGGCGAGGCGCCCTCCTCGCTCCGGGTCGTCCATAGGTGTCGGAACTGTTCCCGCTCGCGTTCCTCGGCGAATACCGCGGTGGACGGCTTGAGCAGATCGTATCGCGACACGATGCCAACCAGGCGATAGGTTTTCTCGTCTTCCACCACCGGAACGCGGTCAAGCCCCTTCACCGCCAAGCGAGCGGCGACGTTTCTACACGTCTCGCCCGGCAACGCAACCTCGGGCACGGGTGCACCAAACAATGTACCCACCGGGGCCCGCTTGTCCGCCGCGGATGCGCGATCGAGCATCCCTCTATCGATGATCCCGACGAGCGCCCCTGACCGAACGACCGGATACGCCCGAAACTTCTGTTTGGCGCCGAAATAATCGCTGAGGACGTCGGCGATCGGCGTTTTCGCGTCGATCGTCGCGACACCGCGCGTCATGACCTCCTCGACATAATGCCGTTCGAGTGGATCGATACTGTATTCGCGATAGATGTGATAGCCGCGCCGCGCGATCTTTTCCGTGAGAATCGATCGACGCATGAGCAAGACGGTAAAGCCGTACGCAACGGCGGCCGCCGCCAGCAACGGCAACAAGGCGTTCGCATCGCCCGTCAATTCGAAGGCGAACACGGCGGCCATGATCGGTGCGCGCATCATGCCGCCAAGCGCAGCTGCCATGAAGATGAGCGGCCAAACCGCCGGGTCCCCGCCCGGCATGTATGGACCCACGATCGCGCCCACCCCCGCCCCCATCATCAGCAACGGGGCCAAAACGCCCCCGGAAGTGCCCGACGCGAGTGCGATGACCCAAATGATCGCTTTCACTACGACGATCCAGACGACCGCGTGCAATACAAGGTGTCCCTGCAGCAGATCGCCGATCACGTCGTAGCCGACACCGAGCGCCCGGGGCTGGAAATAGCCGCCGATACCTACGGCGATCGCGCCCAGCGCCGGCCACCACATCCAATGGATCGGCAGCTTGCCGAACGCATCCTCCACCTTATAGAGCGCGGTCGATAGCCCCCACGACAACGCCCCCGCCACCAACCCCGCGATGGCGGACGAGACGATGCCGATCGGACCGAGCGGTAGGGTATGGAGCGGGAACAACGGGCCAGAACCCAGCAGCAGCGGCCGCGTGAACCCTGCCACGGCACATGCGATGGCAACCGGCAACAGGCTCCGAGGCCGCAACTCGAACAGCAGCAACTCGATGGCGAGCAGGACGGCGGCTACGGGCGTGCCGAATACGGCCGTCATGCCCGCGATGGCGCCGGACACTAACAGCGCCTTGCGTTCCGCACTGGATAGGTGGAAGAACTGCGCGACGAGGGAGCCGATTGCGCCGCCGGTCATGATGAGCGGGCCTTCGGCCCCGAAGGGGCCGCCGCTGCCGATCGCGATCGCCGAGGCCAGCGGCTTGAGGATCGCCACTTTGGGCGACATCTTGCTTTTACCGAACAGGATCGCCTCGATGGCCTCGGGGATGCCGTGCCCACGAACCTGCTCGGAACCGAAGCGAGCAATCAAGCCAACGAGCAAGCCGCCGATGACGGGTATTGCAATCACCGCCCACCCGAGCACGTTCTCCGACGGCGAGCGGTTCGCCGCCGAAATCTGCTGGAAAAAGAACAGATTGTTGAACAGACGAATCAGGTGCAGCAAAAAGTCCGCGGCGACCGTGCTCAGTGCGCCGCCCGCGGCGGCAATCGCGCTGATGCGCAGGAGCCGGACATCCGTTGCGAAATCGCCCTTGTGCTCGCTCATGAACATCCTTTTTCGAGCGGCCGAACCCACTCCGGCCAACGGCCCTATATATATCACAACGTGATGCAATGTGTGCGGGCTGGCTGGTTAGGGAGGTAGCATCCTACATGCCGCTCAAAACCGTTCGACGCTGAACGGACGAGGATCGACGATCGTCTCCTGCCCTGACATCATTTGCGCCAGCAAGCGGCCCGTCACAGGTCCCAACGTCAACCCGTGATGTGCGTGCCCGAACGCGAACCACACGCCCTCGCGCCGAAGCGCCGGTCCGATGATCGGCAGCATGTCCGGCGTGCACGGACGCCGGCCCATCCAGGGCTCGCTATCGACACGCGCACCGAGTGGAAACAGTTCGCGTGCAATCGGTTCCACCGCCTCCAGTTGCGCGGGTGTTTTCGGCGCATCGAACTGTGCCAGCTCGGCGCCCGTCGTCAAGCGGATGCCGCGCGTCATCGGCGCCAATAGGTAGCCATTCTCGATATCGAGCACGGGGTGATGCAGTTGCGCCGACGCGCTTGCCTCGTAGTGCATGTGATAGCCGCGCTTGACGCCAAGCGGCAATCGATACCCGAGCCGCGTGACGAATGGGCCCGACCACGGGCCGAGCGCGACGACAATACGCTTCGCTTCGATGCGCCCTTCCTGCGTATCGACCGACCAGCCATCACGCAGCGAATCAGCATCGCCCAGGAACAAACGTCCACCAATCCGTGCAAAGTGCCGCGCGTACGCTGTAACCAGCGCGCCAGGATCGCTGACCGATTCCGCCGCGCTAAATCGCAGTGCACCGACCAACGAATCATTGAGGTCCGGCTCGATCTGCCTTAAGCGAGCCGGCTCGAGCGCTTCGAACTCGATACCGTATTCGCGCTGCCATTGCTGCATGAGCGACAGCTCACGATCCAATCGGCCATGGGTTCTGAATACCTTCATCCATCCGGACGGGCGAATCAGCTCGCTCGCGCCTGCGTCAAGCGCCAACGCGCGATGCTCCGTAACGCAGTGTTCGATCAACGTCGCGTAAGCACGCGCGATCTCGGCGTGCCGCACCGGATGCGAATTGCGCCAGTACCGCCAAAGAAACGGCGCGAGTTCGACCATCGCGTTGGGGTGATAACGGACATCGAGCGATCGATTGAACGCGTAACGCAGCAAATCACTGAAGGCGCGGGGAAACGCATACGGATAGACGCCCTCGCGCTGAATCAGTCCTGCATTGCCGAACGACGTCTCGCTGCCGGGCGCCTTTCGATCCACCAGCGCCACCGCGTAGCCTTGCTGCTGCAAATGATCGGCGACACACACGCCGACAATACCCGCGCCCAACACAATCACATCGAATTTCATAGGGTCCTTGAGATCAGGGGTTCCTTCGAAGGCTGGCAACGTTTCGGCGATGTCGTCGTCGAGCACACCGGTGTTCGCGGCCCGTGAACGCGAGCCGGTCGTTGTTATTGCGCAACGCAACATGCGCAGTTCAACGCACTGGTTGCGGTGTTCCGCAAAAAATTGTGCAGCGCACTAGACTTCCGATAGGGAAAACCCTAGAATGCGAACTAAGGGATAACCCCTAAACGCATTCAACCGGGAGTCGCCATGAGCCTCGTTTTCTTCGCCGTCATTCAAAAGATCAGCGATTTCTTCGCTTCGCCGCACCTTCCGCTCGATTCCGACTATTCGTTCGAAGCGCGCCATCGTGAAGCTGAACGCGTGCGCCTTTCGCAAGCGACGGTGTTCGGGATTCGTCTCGTCGACTAACCTGCTTTCAAGCCTACAGCGTCAGCCGTGGTCATGAGACTTCGGCAAGTAGCGCTCCGATAATGCTTCATAGAGCGGCGGCGCGAAGAACCGCGAGACACGGCTTGCGATCAATGCCGTCGCCATCAATGAGATGACGAGCGCATGTCCGTTGATCATCTCGATTACGATGACGAAGGCAGTGATCGGGCTTTGCGTCACGGCTGCCAGATAGCCGACCATCCCTAGTGCGATCAGCATCGGCAATTGCATTTGCGAGAACACCATATGCAGCACGTTGCCGATGCCCGCGCCGATCGCCAACGACGGTGCGAACAATCCACCAGGCGCGCCGGGTAGATACGAACCCACCATCGTAATCATCTTGAATGCCGGGTAGAACGCGCTGACATTGCCGTGGCCCTCCAACATCAAGCGGGCCTCCGCGTAGCCGCTGCCGAAGGTGTGGCCCGAACTGACGATGCCAACCACCGCGACCACCACACCGCATACGGCGCCGAACACGACCGGACGATGCGCGCGCATCTCCAGAACAGTCCGCGGCATCCAGCGCTGAGTATTCAGCAGCAGCCAGCAAAAGATGCCACCGGCGATACCCGCAAGCAAGCCCACCAAAGGCACCGCAGCCACCAGCAGATCCGGAAGACGCGGCCCCACGTCGATCGTTCCGAAGTACACGTAGTTGCCTTGCAGCCCCAGCGATACGACACCGGCGAAGATGATCGCCGTGATCAGCACCCCGCTCGTGCGGGCTTCGAAACTGCGCGTGAGTTCTTCGATGGCAAACACCACCCCGGCAAGCGGAGCGTTAAAGGCCGCCGACAATCCCGCGGCTGCGCCAGCCAATGCCAGCTTGCGTTCGAGCGAGGCACCGTGGATCGCGCGAAACCGCTCCGGATAGAACCGCCGCAGGCTGAACATCAACGAAGCCCCGACGTGGATCGTTGGACCTTCGCGGCCGATGGTCAGACCGCCGAGGATGGCGAGAAACGACACGAAGATCTTCCCGATCAGAATCGGGATCGTCAGCAAGCGGTCCCCCAATTCACGAGGGCCGTGCAACGAGGCAATCACCTGCGGGATGCCGCTGCCTTCGGCGCCAGTGAAAAAACGCCTCGTGATCCACACGCACGCCGCGCTGATCGCGGGCGTGACGAGCAGCGGCAGCCATACGTTATGCGCCACGCGCTTGAGAAACAGGTCGTACCCGAAATCGATGAGACGGGCATAGAGCACCGCAATCAGCCCTGCGACAATGGCACCTATCCAAAATACGCCATAGTGCAGCCACAGCTTGTAGGCGTGCTGAAAGGAGAGTTTGTCGGTCGGTACTCGGATTTGCATGACTCGATATGGCACGCGAAAGCGCAAGTATACCGGCCTGACCGTGCGCTCGCTGTCTTCGGCCGCTACCGTCGGCGCAAGGGAACGATCGCCACCGGTCTCGCCTCACTATCCGCGAAGAATGGAACGCTTCAGACACCGGGGTTCGTCGCTACAAGTCCTTACAAATGTCACCACTTGACGGTCCACCGCTTCACTTCGCGACGCGTTTTTAGGGACATCCTCACCAGGAGTCTCTCATGAACGCCAATCTGCCCTCGAATCCGCAAAACGCTCGCATTCATCCGTTGATCGCGGCCGCGGCCGTCGCAGTCATTCTCGTCAGCGCGACGGGCGTCGCCGCCATTACCGGCTGGTTGCCCACGTCGCATGCCGTCTCGGCGCCACCGGAGCAAGGGGCGTCGGCCATCATGCAAAGCGCGCGGGTCGCCAGCGCGCCGGTGACGGCCGCACCCGCCTACAGCGCTACGCGTCCGGAAAGCAGCGAAGCAGCCCGCGAGGCCCGGCAACATCATCATGTGGTGAGGCAAACGCCCGCGCAAGGGCCGGACTACCGCGAGGCCGGCGATACCTATCGAAACTCCGGCGCCTATGGCTCACCCGCACCCCGCGCCTCCGCCTATGATCCGAATGCCGGCGAAGTGGTCGCGATCAATGCGGTGCAGTCGCCCGAACCCACGACGGGCGTCGGCGCCGTCGGCGGCGCGATCGCTGGCGGTTTGCTCGGCAATCAATTCGGCAACGGTCGCGGACGTACGCTTGCGACGATCGCGGGCGCCGTCGGCGGCGGCTTCGCCGGCAACGGCATCGAACATGAAGTCCGGAAGGCGACGTCGTATCAGGTCCAAGTGCGGATGCAGGACGGCAGCTATCGCAACTTCAACTACACGAGTCAGCCTCCGTTCCAACCGGGCGAACACGTTCGGGTCACCGGCGAATCGTTGAGCGCGGCGTAAGCTGCCATCAGACGAAACAAACGGAAACGGCTCGAAACACGGCGCGCCAGGCGGCCGCCGCGTTAACCAAGCCTTAAGTTTGGCCGACCAGACTTTGATCGAAGGCCGCACGTAATCGAGGCGCACGGCCACACCATGTAACAGGAGGCGCCGATCATGAAGTGCTCGATTCGAACTGTTGCTCTCGCCCTGGCATTCGTCCCTGCCGCGGTATTCGCGCAATCGTCCAACCAACCGCTGACGCGCGCACAAGTGCAGGACCAACTGATCCAGCTCAGGCAAAACGGCTACAAGCCCAGCAAGCTCCACTATCCGGCCGACATCCAGGCCGCCGAAGCACGCACCGCCGCGCAAGGGGACGTCAACGCGCCGTCTACGGGATTTGGCGGCGCGTCGACCGGAACGATGCAATCGGGTTCACCGATGACGCCCCGGCACACGTGGCGGTCCATGTATGACCATCACTGACATTGTTCCGCTACACCGATACGAAGCCGCCGCGTAGCGGCGCTCGCATCGGAATCAGCAAATCAGCAAAGATGAAAGAAGCCGCGCCCCTGCGAGGAAATGAGAAGGGGCGCGGCGAGTCCGCCTGTATCCGAGGACAAAACGAAAACTGAACAGGCGGGAACACGGCATTGGGCGAACCGTGTTTGTGAGAGCACATCGGCATCCCGCTGGCGAGCGCTACTGCACGCAAACGAACGATGCCATTATCGGCAGAGCGGAAGTATTGCAAAAATGCAACTCTCAAGATGAGATTGCATAATATCTCAACCTTGCTTGGCGCAATACTATCAACCTTGATAGGCTTGCTTCGACCGTCGCCGCCGAACAAGACAAACATGTCCGTCTTTATCGTCGTTATTCCAACGATTGTGCGCGATCGCGACGGCATGCAGTATTATCCGTAGGCTGCTTCCGAGGCAGGCCGTACCGCCGTTCGCGGTCGAGTACCAAGGCGGGCGAGATTCTCACTCGCCTCGTCATTCGATCTCGGCCGCTCTGATTCTGAGAGAAAATACCAAAAATCGCCCATTGGAAATGATGAATTCGTTATCGAACCAAGGCCCGATGGAGCTGGGCAAACAATCCAAGTACGAATCCACCTACAATCCCGATAAACTTTTCGCCATTGCGCGAACGATCAAACGCGCGGAAATCGGCATCACAGGCGCATTGCCGTTTTTTGGCGTAGACGTATGGAATCACTATGAGGTGTCATGGCTCACGCCCCGCGGTTTGCCGCGCGTCGCCGTCGCGACGATCGTCGTGCCTTGCGCCTCTCCGAACGTGATCGAGTCCAAATCGATGAAGCTGTACTTCAACACGTTCAACAATACATCGTTCGCCGATCAGGCTGAAGTCGAGCGCGTTGCCGCGCGCGATTTGTCTCAATGCGCCGGCGCCCCCGTTTCGGTCGTCCTCGAATCGCTGGAGAATGCGTCTGCACTGCGCATCGGTATGCCCGATGGGATATCGATCGACGATCAGGACATCGCCGTCGAACAATTCACGGTCGATCCGCAGGTACTCGCGACGCATGACGAGCACGTCAGCGAGACACTCTATTCCAATCTGTTGAAATCGAACTGTCTCGTGACGGGCCAGCCCGACTGGGGTACGGTGTGCGTCGCCTACGAAGGCGCTCGCATCGATCGCGCGGCCCTGCTCAAATATGTCGTCTCGTTCCGCAATCACGAGGAATTTCACGAGCAATGCGTCGAGCGCATATTCAAGGACATCCAAGACCGATGCGGGCCGACGCGCTTGGCGGTGTGGGCCCGCTATACGCGCCGCGGAGGACTCGATATCAACCCGATTCGCAGCAGCGAGCCCCTGGAGCAGTTCGCTAATACGCGCTTGATCCGACAATGACCCCTGCACGAGGTCCGAACATGGAAAACGCTTCTCACGAAATCGAAGCTGTCATCGAGCCGTCGGCCGACAACACAGAGCCATTGGTTCTCGTGCGCGTACGCGATTCCGGCGCCACGTTCAAGATGTCGCCGCGCGAGCTGCATAAAAAGACGTGGCTCGACAAATTCTCGCGCGAAGACGTCGCCCATATCGGTTTTCTGAACGCGGCCACCTATACGGATCAGCTCGTGCCGCTCTCCTACTTCCCCACGCGCAAACACGAATTGACGCCCGCCGTGCTGCTGCTCGCGCTGATCTACGTCGGGTTTCTGATGCTGTCGAATGTGACAGGCGCGCGCGTGATCGAGGTCAAACTCGATTGGCTGCCGCTCGCCAGCCCTTTCACGGTTGGCATTCCGGCCGCATTGATCGCCTTTCCGATGACGTACGCGTTCAGTACGATCATCACGGAGGTATATGGATTCCGGGCGAGCCGAATGGTGATTTGGGGCGGGCTGGCCGTGAACCTGATGTTCGTGCTCGGGACGTGGCTGCTCACGCTGCCGCCGGGCCTACCGAGCTGGGAAGCGCAAAATCCGACACTCGCAGCCGCCTACCCCGCGCTCGCGCTTGAGTTCGCGCGCACGTTCGTGGCCTCGACC
>NZ_JBQCDN010000418.1:0-9004 GCF_051961175.1 Trinickia sp.
AGCGCCGCCTCGCCGGCGCCGATGCCTGACGTACTGGTGCCGAGCACGACGCCGACGCGCCCCGCGCCATACCGCTCGCATGCGGCGTGCACGGCAGGCTCGATCTGCGCGAGCGCAGCAAGCAAGAGCCGGTTGTTGCGACAGTCATAATGGGCGAGCGACACCGGCGGCGCCACATCCAGCCGGGCTTGCACCGTGCCGGCATACGCACCGTGTTCGCCGCCGAAGCCGATCCGGCCCATTCCCGGCGAGGCCCCGATCGCGAGCGCCGCCGCGACTTCCGCCGTATCGGCGCCGAGCGCGTTGATCATGCCCAGGGCATGCAGATAAACGTGAGGCAGTTTCACCGGGAATCCCCTTCGCTTGGCATGCCGATCGGCGCCAGCAACACCGATACGGCGATGCCGAGTGCAAGCGTGGCACCGAAGTTTTTCAATACAGGCATGGCACTCATGGCAAGCAGCCCGAATGAGAGCAGCGTCGTCGCGGCCGATAGCGCAACGCCGGTCCATACCGCGCCCAGATCGGCGCCCTCGCGTGCGCAACCTTCTCGCAGGAATACCGCATAGTTGACGCCGACGCCGAGCACTAGCATCAGGGCAAGCCAGTTGAACAGCGTCAGCGGCACGCCCGCGTAGCCGAACGCGGCCAGTGCGATCGCGACCGCCAGCACCACCGGCATGACCACCCGCACACCGCCTCGCACGCGGTAGCGCCCGATCAGCAGCGCGCACACCAGCACGACGGCCGCCGCGAGCCACAGCGCACTATCGAACCTGTAGGCACCGAACAGGCGCGACACGCTCCCGGCCTTGTCCACGAACGCAACGCCCGGCAACGTATGCGCCAGCGCGGCGAGCGCCTGCGATTGCGCGGCGCCCGCGCCGAGCGGCATCACGATGGCCGCATAGCCTTGCGCCGCGGCGGCTGCAGACGACGTCCCGCTTGTATCACGCACGGCACCGAGCCAAAGATGGCGATAAGGCTGCGACCACGGCGTCGCGAGCCACGCATCGAGCGTGAGCGGCGCTGCACTGCCATGTGTCCATGCGTCGAGGTAGCGCGCCGCCGCCTCGTCGCGGAATCCGCCGCCAACCAACGTCGCTCGCAGCGCGTCGGGCGAGCGCAGCGCCGTCGCAGCCAATAACGCACGGTCAGCCGCCTGCCGCTGCGCCGACGGGACGAACTGCGAAACCGATTGCCATCCCGCCAGACGGTGCCCGGCAATCGGGGCATCCAGCCGCTCGCCGAGCGTTTCGCAGCGCTGAAGCACCGCTTCGGGCGTCGGCCCTTTGACGACGAAAAAGCGTGCGTCATCGTCGACACCGATCGCTTCGCGCACGGTGCGCTCCTGTGCGACAAGCGAAGGATCACGCTGAATGAGCAAGTGGATATCATCGTCGCTCGTCAACCGCAGCCACCCCGGCACCGACACGGCCAGCACCAGCGCGGCGGCAAACCACGCACGGCGACCGTCGAGCAACGTTTGCCAGATAGCGAGCAGGCGGGCCGCGCCGCCGAACAGATACGTCGGCGTGCGGCGCGGCGCGCGCTCGAGCAGCAGCGGCAGCAGAGAGGCGACAGCGAGAAACGCGGTGGCGATGCCGACCATCGCAAAGCACGCGATCTGTTTGAGCGCCGGAAACGGAGCCCAGGCGAGGACGGCATAGCCGAGCAAACTCGTGGCGAGCGCGACGAGCAGCGCGGGACGCACTTCGCGCAGGCCACGCTGCGCATCCCACTGCCGTCCCGAACTCAAATACACGACGAAGTATTGAATCGAGTAATCGACCGCCTCGCCGATCAGGCTGGCACCGAACACGAGCGTGAGCAGATGCAACTGACCAAAGACCGCCATCGTGGCAGCGAGCGCGCACCCGATGCCGATCGCCGTCGACAGGAATCCCAACGCGATCAGCCGGACGGATCGGAAAATCCAAAGCATCAGCAGCGCAATACCGCACATCGACCAGACGCCGATCCGATGCACATCGCCTTCGGATGCGCGTCTTGCCGCCTCCGCGTAAAACACCGCACCCGTATGGACGATCCGCACGTCGGGAAATGTGCGCTGCGATGCGTGTTCGGCCTTCGCCGTTGCTTCGAGTACGGCGCGTTGGACGGATGTCTCATACGCCGAGCCGGACAGCGTCGCCGCAACGAGCACGCTCGTGGCCGTGCCGCGATGCGCGATGAGCATTCCGTCTTCGACGGCCAGGTTCGTTGCCGCCAGCGGCAGCGCGCCGAGCCAGCGGCTCAACCAACCGAACGGATCGTCGGCCAGCGGCGCGACAAGCCCCGCGCGCAGCGGATCGAACAGCCGCTCGGCGAGCAGATCGGGCAATGCGGCCGAACCCGACGTGAGTGCGGCGCGATCGCCCGCCGTCAGCAAACCGAACCGATACGGCAGATAAAAGCGCGCCACCTGCGTGACATCGAACGGGGGCAACTGCGCGACGACGCCGCCAAAAGCACCGCTCGATGCGAGCGACTGCGCGAACGCCCTCGCCGCCGCCTTGGCGTGCGTGGCGTCGTCGCTCGTCACCAGGTAGACGGCACGCTCACCCATCGTCGATGCCAACGCATCCAGCGCCTGCTCGGCCACAGGGTCGGCTTCCGTCTTCGGCAGCAACGCGAGCAGGTTCGTTTGCAGCGGGGGCACCGACGCTCCGACGCCTAACGCGGGCTCGGCGAAACGCCAGACGCAATACGTCAACGCGAGGCAAGCAAGCGCTGCCCACGCGAGCAGGATACTGCGCCGCCGTTTCCCCCACGCTGCGTGCGCAACTTGCATCAGTGCGCTCCGAACAATGCCAATTCGGCGGGAGACAGCGTATCGATGCCTTCGCTGCCCGAGAATTCGATGCGCGTCGTATCGCCGCCCGCAGCCGTCATCTCGAGCGTATTCAAGAACATGCCGCCTTCCATGCGCAACGTTTTCAAGGCCTGGGCGAGTTGCGGCTGATTCGGCGTCAGCGTCAAGCGCCACCGTGCCGGCGTGCCGCTGGCGGCCACGTCGAACTGCGAATAGAGGGCCGACAAATCGCCGCCGAGCATTGCACGCATCATCAGCGACACCTGCGCCATGCCGCCGCGCGATGCGCCGTGCGTCGCACGGCTACCGCTCGCGTCGATCTTCGTGACGCCGGTATCGCCAATGACATACGTGACCCGATAAGGCGCCTCGGTGCGCCAGATCACGCCGCGATCGCGAACGAACACGAGCGTGCCCGTGCTGACCAACGGCGCCGATAACGCAGCCAGCGTTTGTGTCTGTCGAAACTGCGCCCGCACACCGGCCTTGCCGGCCAACTGCGCGGCGATGCGCGCGACCAGAGCGGCGTCCGCCGCCGTACTGCTTGCGGGTTGCGAGGCAACCGCAGCGGCGGCGAGCGAAGGCGCCGCCATGACGAACGCACAACCCGCGAGGGTGGCGAGCATCGGGTGACCGAGGAAACGCCAAAGACGGTGAGTCATCGCGGCCATGTCCGCTCCAGTTTCTCGAAGACGATCGGGGGCGAGACGAACTGCAATTCGCGCGTCGATGCGCAGACGGCCACCTGAATCGTGTAGCCCTTCGTCAATCGCTCGCCCGAAGCAACATCGACGATCTCGTATCCGATCTTCAAGCGGTTCTCGAATTCGAGCAGTTCAGTGCGCACATCGAGCGCCTGTCCGTATACCGCCGGGCGCACGTATTTCAGATGCGCCTCGACGATCGGCCACAGATAGCCCGATGCCTGCATCGCCGGATAGTCGTAATCGAACATGCGCAGGAGCGCCGCGCGGCCGATCTCGAAGTACTTCAGATAGTGTCCGTGCCAGCAGACGTTCATCGCATCGACGTCATGAAACGGCACTTCGACGCGCGCACTGGCGCTCAGCGGTAAGCGTGCCCGGTCCATTCAGCGCACCGCCTCGTTCCACGCGACAGGCGGGCAGGCACCGACGAGCGCGCCATCGGCGATGCACTGCGTCAGCGCACGCAGATCCGCTTCGAGCGGACGATCCTCGCCGACGAACGGCGACAGCGCGCCCACTTGCTCGACAAACGCCGCGAGCGGTTCGGTCAGCGCCGAGCCCGGCGTGACCGACAGCCGCAACCGCGCGGCTTGAACGGCTGCAAGCGTGTGGGCCGCGGCCACCTGCTCCGTCAGCTCGAGCACGCGCAGGCAGTCGCGCGCCGCGATCGTGCCCATGCTGACCTTGTCCTGGTTGTGCGCTTCCGTCGAACGCGAAAACACGCTGGCCGGCATCGTCAGCTTCAGCGCTTCGGCCGTCCACGCCGACGAAGAAATTTGCACCGCCT
Organism: Trinickia sp.; assembly: GCF_051961175.1. Taxonomy (GTDB): domain Bacteria; phylum Pseudomonadota; class Gammaproteobacteria; order Burkholderiales; family Burkholderiaceae; genus Trinickia. Next base: position 4,310 of record NZ_JBQCDN010000418.1, read on the forward strand.
TGAATCCGTGGCAAATCGGTGCGCGGGTCAAGCTCGCACCCGACAAATTGCGCGGCAGGCCATTGTTGAACTTGTCGTCGACGATGAGCGCGAACTGACGATCCATCAGATCCGCCAGGTTCGCGACCGCCGTCTTCAGCGCATCCATCGCGAACGCGATATGGCCGCCGTAGAAGTTGCCGCCGTGTAGAACGCGTTCACCGTCCGCATCGACGAGCGGATTGTCGTTCGCGCTATTGAGTTCGTTTTCGATATCGCGACGCACCCACGAGAGCGCATCTTGTGCGACACCGATGACATGCGGTGCACAGCGGATCGAATAGCGATCCTGCAACCGCTGCCCCGCCGTGTCCTCGCGCGTGGCCAGATCATCGCGAATCCACGCAGCAGCCTGCGCCTGCCCCGCATGCGGTTTGACGTCGAAAATCGTTGCGTCGAAGTGAGCCCCGCGGCCGTCGAGCGCAACGGTGCACAGGGCTGTCAAGCGCGCAGCCAACCGCGTGAGCTGCGCAGCACGCTTGAACGCGAGGCACGCGAGGCCCGTCATCACGGCCGTGCCGTTCATCAGCGCCAGCCCCTCTTTCGGCGCGAGTTGCAGCGGCGTGCGGCCCAGCTCAGTCCAGACGTCAAACGCCGCCCTGACCTGCCCGCCGTACGCCACTTCGCGCTCGCCGACCAGCGCGGCCGCGACATAGGACAACGGCGTCAAGTCGCCGCTCGCACCCACCGAGCCTTCCGCGGGGATCCGCGGCAAGACGTCGAAGTTGATCAGATCGGCCAACCGTTCGAGCAACGCCACGCGCACGCCCGAATACCCGTAGGCGAGCGAGTTCAGACGCGCGGCGATGACGGCCCGCGTTTCGGCCGGATCGAGCAGGCGTCCCATGCCGCAGCCGTGATAGCGCGTCAACTGCAGCGGCAACAACTCGACGAGCTCGGGCGGCACGCTGACCACGCAGGCATCGCCATAACCCGTGTTGACGCCGTACACCGTTGCCCCCGCCGCGAGCCGGGCGCGCAGAAATGCCGCGCCGCGCTCGATGCGCGCACGCCAATCGGCATCGTCGTTCAGCGCGACGCCCGAGCGTGCGTCGGCAATCGCCACGACATCCTCGATCGTGAGACGGCGGCCGCCGATCGTGATCGTCGAACGAACGGCTTGCGTTGCGGGTGCGTTGCGCCGCGCGGTCACATCATCTTCGGCCAGTGCCCTCTCCACTCGGGCGCGCCCAGAACTCGCCACACTTGAACCATTGAAACGGTGCCTTGCGGCAGTAGTGTTCGAGCCGCTCCGCATACCGATGCGCATGAGCGGCCAGATGCGCAGCCCGCTCGCGGCGGGGCAACGCAATGCGCTCGGCGAACGGCTCGAAGTAGAGCCGGTGGCCCCCGCGTTCCTTCAAGCAGAAGAACAGATACACGGGGCAGCCGAGCGCATGCGCCAGCACGTACGGCCCTTGGGCGAACCGCGCGGTGGCGCCGAGAAACGGTGCCTCGACAACGCGCCCCGCCTCGTGCGCGGGCACGCGATCGCCGACGATCACAAGCAGTTCGCCGTCGTCGATGCGCTGCTGCATCATGACCGCCGTCTCAGGACCGAAATCGGCGACTTCGACCATCCGGCTCGCGAAATTTCGATGCGCGCCAGCCAGGACGCGGTTGAACCGCCGTGCGTGCTCCGTGTAGACGATGGCCGTCACTTTGGCGCGCGAGCCGTGCACCGCCAACGCACGCGTCATTTCGAGATTGCCGAGGTGCGCGCCAATGACGAGTGCGCCTTTCCCGCTCGCCGCCAGCGCTTCGAATGCGGACGGATCGTCGAAGACGACGTGAGTGTGCGTCACGCGGCCCGTCCAAGCAGCAAATTTGTCGAGACCCGCTTCGGCGAAGGCGAGCATCTGCCGGTAGGCCGAGCGCCAGCCGGGCGCCGGCGTCGTTTGCCCAGGCGACGCCTCGCGCAAACGTGAGAAATAGCGGTGCGACTCCTGTCGCGCCGTGCGTCCCGTCAACACGAAGTATGCGACGATCGGATGCAGCCAAAGCTGCGTCGCGCGCATGCCGAACAGGCGCAAACTAAGCGTGAGCAAGCACATTCCTGTGTGGCTGCCCCGCTCGGCGATATCCCACCAGCGTCCTTGATTGCCGAGGTCAGTCTTCGGCCGGGTTTGACGCGGCAGTACTTTGCGCGCGAGCAGGCGCGGCGAACGAACGAGCATCCCAACGACGAGGCGCGTATGGCTCTTGCTGATGCGCAGGTTGTCGCGCACCACATCGAAATGAGAAAGACCGCCGGGCGCATACGTCACGCGCGTCGGGATCGTCACGAAGCGCAGCCCGCGCCACGATAACCGCACGAGGATCTCGATGTCGAAATCCATCCGCGTGGGCAGCGCCACGGAATGGATGAGCGCGCACGCCGCATCGAGCGGATAGAGCCGGAAGCCGCACATCGAATCGGGAATGGCAAGCGACAGCGTTTCGATCCATACCCACACGTGCGTGAGATAGCGGCCATACAATCGAGCCTTGGGTACGCTCTCGTCGTACACGGGCCGTCCCAGGACGACGGCATCGGGCGCGGCACGCGCAGCATCGAGAAAGCGCGGCACGTCGGCCGCATCGTGCTGGCCGTCCGCATCAATCTGCAGGGCGTGCGTAAAGCCGGCGTCGCGCGCCGCCTTCAATCCGGCCATCACCGCGGCGCCCTTCCCGCCGTTCACGTCGAGCCGCAACAACGACATCATCGGCGACCACCGGCCGGCCAACTCGGCGAGAACCGCTTGCGTGGCCTCGTTGCTGCCGTCGTCGACGACGAAGACCGGCAACCCGTGCGGCATCAACCGCTCGAGCGTCGCACCGATTTCGTCTTTGTGGTTGTAGATCGGGATGACGATCGCCGCTCGCACAGTCACGCTGCCCCCCGATAGACGATCACGCCCGACGCGCTGTCACGCTCGCCCAAACGGAACGCGAACCGCATCTTGCGGCGCGCCACGTCGTGAGCCAACGTCAAATGCAAGAGGGCGCCCGGCGGCACGGGGGCCATGAACTTGAGCCGTTCGATGGCGAGCATCGCACGAACCTCGGGCCACTGGTTGGCGCCGAGTTGCACCGCCCAATCGATCTGGACTACCCCCGGCAAGATCGGCAAGCCCGGAAAGTGTCCGTCGAAGTGCACGAGATTCGCAGGCACGCGCAGTTCATAGTGGAGCACGTCTTCGTGCGTAAACTGTGCGAGCACTTCCATGCCTTGCGGGCGAACGTCGAAAGCGGCGGCGACGGCCGCGGCCGGCAATTTGCCGCGCGCATCGAACGGCAGCGCGGTACAGAATCGCCAGCGACGCGGCAGCACGACGGCCTCGATATACTCGCCCAAATGCGTGCGAAGTTCCTTCGCCAATGCAATGCGCCCGTTAGCGAGCAACGCCGCGCAGCCTTCTCGGGTCAGCGCGATCAGTGCGCCCAGCCGGTCGCGCACCGCACCGGGCAACACCACCGCGGCAGCCTGGGACACATACGGGTGGCGCGCGAGATGCGCCTCGATCTCTGGCAGCGATACACGTTTGCCGTCGAGCTTCACGATGCGGTCCAGCCGGCCCTTGAGCCGGAACCGGCCGTCCTCGTCGAACGCCACCGCATCGTCGGTCCGATGCCAGTCATCGTGGCCCAGATGCGGCGAACGTACGAGCAGCGCACCGTGCTCATCGCATTTGAGCTCGGCACCGGGCACGGCTTGCCAGGCATCGGTGCGATCGCGTCGACGCCACGCGATCCCGCCGGTTTCGGTGCTGCCGTAGATCTCCACCGGGGCAGCGTCGAAACGGCGCGCATAGGTATCGGCCGTTTGCTCGGAAAGCGGCCCGCCCGACGAAAAATAGACGCACGGCGCCGGGCAAAGCGTATCGAAACCGGGCAGTTCGGTCCAACGATCCAACTGCGAAGGGCTCGACACCACCGCGGCGCGGCCAACCTTGTCGAGCCGCGCTTGCAACTGCAGCGGTTCGGCGCAACTTTCGCGATCGAATGCCCGCCCTGCGGCCAGCGGCCAAAATACGCGAAACAGCAAACCGTAAATATGCCGGTGCGGAACGCTGGCCAGCATCGGTGCCTCACCGATCATGCCACCCCACTGCATCTCGAGCGTGCGCACTTCGGCATCGAACTGCGCGAGCGTCTTGCGCACGGCCTTCGGCACCCCGCTGCTGCCGGACGTGTACAGCGTCAACGGCGACTCAGCGTCGATGCTTCGTTGCGGCAGCGCCGCGGCCTCGCAAGCATTGATCGAAGGCAACTGGGCGGAGGTCAGCAGCACGTCATAGCACGGGCCAAGCATGGCTAAATAGGCCGGGGCGGAGGCCGACGGAACGATCGGCTCCTTGCCGCACGCCAGGACAGCGAACAAGGCACAGACGAACTCGAACGGATCGTCGAGGCAAACGGCGATGCGCTGTCCCGTCTGCTTCCCGAGCCAGCCCGCGTAGTGCGCCATGCGCGCTTTGAAGGTGCCGAAATCGAGCACCGTCTCGCCATCGAGGCAAACCGGCGTGGAATCGTTGCGCGCGGCCCACGGCAACACGCGCAACCCCACGAATTAGGCGTTCAAAGCGCGTTCTCCCCCAACACCAACCCAAGACCCCAAACCATTTACCCGACGAAAAAACCCCCCATCAAAAGAAAACTGACGCCCCCGGTAAA
>NZ_JBQCDN010000419.1:0-2362 GCF_051961175.1 Trinickia sp.
TCGATCAAAGCGCGTTCAGCGGAATCTTGAGATAACGAATGCCGTTCGATTCGGGCGGCGGCATATCGCCGGCCCGAATGTTGACCTGCACAGCGGGCAAAATGAGCACCGGCATCGAGAGCGTGCGATCGCGGGCGACGCGCATTTCGACAAACTCGCTCTCGGTCACCCCTTCGTGCAGATGCACATTCGCACGACGCTCTTCGTCGACGGTCGTTTCGCAACGCACCGCGCGTGAGTTCGGCGGGTAGTCGTGGCACATGAACAAACGGGTGTGCGACGGCAAGGACAGCAGCCTTTGCACGGATCGATACAGCATGTGCGCGTCGCCACCAGGAAAATCGCAGCGCGCCGAACCGACGTCGGGCATGAACAGCGTATCGCCCACGAATACAGCGTCGCCGATCTGATAGGCGATGTCTGCCGGCGTATGCCCGGGCACATGCAGCGCGCGTGCCGTCAGCGCCCCGATCGAAAACGTTTCGTCGGCCGCGAAGAGATGATCGAACTGTGCGCCATCTTCCGATACGTCGGCACCGAGATTGAACACCCCTTTGAATTTATGCTGGACGGCCCGGATCTGCTCGCCGATCCCGATCCTGCCGCCAAGATGGGACTTCAAGTACTGCGCGCCGGATAAGTGATCGGCATGGGCATGCGTTTCCAGCAGCCATTGCACCTGCAAGCCATGCTCGCGCACGAACGCAATGACGCGATCGCTCGATACCGTCGAGGTACGGCCCGATTTCGGATCGTAATCGAGCACCGAATCGATCACCGCGGCCGGCGTCCCGTCGCCGGCATGCACGACGTAGGTGAAGGTAGACGTAGCGGGATCGAAAAACGGCTCTACGCGAGGATGCATCGCCAACCCTCTGCACAATGTGATGTTGCTTAACAATATATCGTTCAATATAATGTTAGTCAATATATCGATCGGTGGGCGCGTCACAGATGCAAGATCAGCTTAGTGCACAAAACCGGGATGAGCTGCGCGAATCGGCAGCGCAGTGTTGCGCCTTGCTCAAGGCGATGGCGCACGAGGATCGTTTGTTGCTGCTGTGCCAGCTCACAGCAGGTGAGCAGAACGTAGGCGAACTCGAGGCCCGCGTCGGGCTGCATCAGCCGAGCTTGTCGCAACATCTCGGCGTGTTGCGCGAAGAAGGGATCGTCGCCGCCCGGCGGGAAGGCAAGTACATCTACTACAGTCTCGCCAGCCATGAAGTCGTGCGGATCATGCAGACGTTGTCAGGACTGTTTTGCGGCAAGCCGAAGGGTGCCAAGGGCGGGAGCGCATGAACATCGACATGTTGCACTTCACGCCGATGTCCGCTCTGGCGGGCGGCCTCATGATCGGCACAGCAGCGGCGTTGTATCTGTTGCTGAACGGCCGCATCGCCGGCATCAGCGGGATGCTGGGGCGTCTGATCGATTCGGCAACCGCCGATCGCGCCTCGCCGCTCGCCTTTATCGTCGGCTTGATCGCCGCGCCTTGGCTGTGGCGCCTCTTCGCGCCGCTGCCTGCGGTCACCATTTCGGCCTCGAACGCTCTGTTGATGGTCGCCGGGCTATTGGTCGGGCTCGGCACGCGCTATGGGTCCGGTTGCACGAGCGGCCATGGCGTATGCGGCATCTCGCGCGGTTCGGCCCGTTCGTTCGTCGCAACCGCCACCTTCATGGCGTTCGGCATCGTGACCGTCTTTTTGCTCCGGCACCGCTAATATGCGTCCTCTCTCGGCATTCGCCGCCGGCCTCCTGTTCGGGCTCGGTCTCATCGTCTCGCACATGGCCGATCCCGCGAAAGTGCTCGGCTTTCTCGATCTTGCCGGCCGTTGGGATCCGTCGCTCGCGTTCGTGATGGGCGGCGCCGTCGCGGTCGGCACCCTCGCGTTCGCATTCGCGCGCCGTCGGACCACAAGCTTGCTCGGCGCACCGATGTCATGGCCGACAGGCACCCATATCGATCGTCCGCTCCTCGTCGGCAGCGCGCTGTTCGGCATCGGCTGGGGGCTGGCGGGGTTTTGTCCGGGCCCGGCGCTCGTCGCCGCGTCGAGCGGCCAGCCGCGGGGGATCCTGTTCGTTGCCGCGATGCTGGCAGGCATGGCGCTGCATGGCCTTTTCGCGCGGCACCGGGCCGCACGCACTACACCCGCTTCACGCACTTGAAGCGGAGCTCATCGATGTCAACGCAAGCTCAGTGCAAGCGTGCTGCACGGCCACAACGGCCCGATCAAGCAAAAACGCGACACGCCGCGCTTCATCTGGAGCGGATGCGCCGCGCGTGAATCGTTCGGTTCGACAGGTCCTCCGTCACGGCTGGCTCGCATAGTACCGAGCCGCCGCCTCGATCTCGGCCGGCGTC
>NZ_JBQCDN010000420.1:0-6473 GCF_051961175.1 Trinickia sp.
CGAAGGTTGATGTTGGTCAAGGGCTTGAATGCGTCGACAGTTGCCTACGAGGTGGGCTATGAAAGTCCCTCCCAATTCAACCGGGAATATGCGAGGCAATTCGGCACGCCACCGCACCGCGATGTAATCGAACTGATGCCGCACGCCGCGGTCCCCGTCGGCTAGTCGTGCAAGGCTCGATGCATTTCAATCTGATCGAGATGATCCACGACCCACGTGGCAAGCTGCATCAGCGGCACGGATAGTGATCCGCCGAGCTCGGTCAGCGCGTACTCGACTTGCGGCGGGACAGTCGGATAGACGGTCCGCGTCACCATTCCGTCGCGTTCCAGCGCCTTCAACGTGCGGGTCAGCATCTGCTGGGAAATTCCACCAATCATGCGTTTCAGCTCGTTAAAGCGCCGCGGCTGCTGCGCCAGCATGGTGATTGTGAGAATGGTCCACTTGTCACCCATGCGGCCAAGTATCTGGTTGACCTTCTGGCAGGACGGGTTCGTGCCGGGTTGGCTCGGAGCGGTAGCAGGCATACGCATGTGACTAGGCCTCGAAGCTATGCGTTCTTGTGAGCTGTCAGTCTATCAAGCATAGTTGGTCATCGAAACATACCACCCTCATGGAGTTTGCAATGACCAGCAAGAAAACCATTGCGCTATTCGGCGCCGGCACCGGTCTCGGCGCTTCCCTTGCGCACCGGTTCGGAAGCGCCGGGTATCGCGTTGCGCTCGTCGCGCGGCGTTCGGCGCCATTAGAGGAGCGAGTCGCCGAACTCGCCGCCGCGGGGATCGAAGCGGTCGCCTTTTCTGCCGATCTCACCGATCTCGAGGGCATTCCCGCGCTCGTCCGTTCGGTCGAGGATCGGCTCGGCGCCATCGATGTGGCCGTCTTTGCGCCAGTTCCCTCCGATGCGAGCTTTGTCGCGGCAGTGGACCTCGATGCGTCGACGCTACAGTCCATGGCCAACATCTTCACGTTCGCGCCTGTCGAGGTATCGCATGCGGTGCTTCCGGGCATGCTAGCCCGTGGCGATGGCGCGATCGTGATCGTCGGCGGGCTGACGGCCGTGGTGACGCGGCCTGGCATGAGTGGTGCCGGCCCCCTGATGGCGGCCACGCGCAACTACGTGCTTACGCTCAATGCAGAGGTGGCGCCCAGGGGCGTTTATGCCGGGACGGTGAACATCGGTGCGGTCATCGATCGCTCGACGGGCTTGCGTGCCATGACCGCCGGTGGCGCACGGCTCGACCCGAATCTTCCGGTCATCGACCCGGACACGATTGCCGAAGAAATTCAGACGCTCATCGCGAGGCGTGATCGGGTCGAGTCCATTCTGCCGCCCTTGCCCCAGTCGTGATTCGGGGCGATACCGTGCTGAGAATCGACCTTTATACGGAAATCACCTGTCCATGGTGTATCGTGGGCCAGCATCGCCTCGACAAAGTGCTGGCCGAGCGCTTTCCCGACCTCGTCGTGGACATTCACCACCACCCAGTCTTGCTGCTTCCGGACGCACCCGCGAGCGGACTGTACATTCCGGACCTGCTTCGCATCCGTTACGGCATAACCGATCCGAAGGTGGCGTTTGCGCGGCCGGAAGCCGAGGCTCGCGCTTCAGGTCTACTTCTTGATCTTGGTCGCCAGCCTATGGCTTATCCCACGCAAGCAGCCCACGCGCTCATTCTGGCCGCACGCGAACGCGGTACACAGCACCGGCTCGCCGTAGCGATCACAAACGCCTATTTTCTTGACGCGAAGAATATCGGAAGCGCTGACGTGCTGGCAGACATCGCCTCCGGACATGGATTTGAGTACGCCGAAGCCCACGCCATTGCACTTGACCCGGCCGAGTACAGGCGCGTCGAGCAGGAGGCGGCAAACTCCGCCGCCGCGGGGGTGCGCTCGGTTCCTCACTTCGTTTTCGGGGGACGCATCGTGATCAACGGCGGCCGTAGCGAAGACGAGATCGCATCGTCGCTGCAGGAAGCCCCGAGATTCATCGCTTCAAACCGTGTCGAACATGGATAACTGTTCTGGCGGGGTGCAACGCATGACTGATGTAACTTGGTAAACGTTCGGCAACTGCCTTGTGTCGAATGGCGGTCAATGGTGGCCGGCGAGCAATCGCTTGCCGGCCACCATGCCATCAAACCTCGGTCTGCTCCGCCATCTCAAGGGCAATCGACCTCGATTCCCAGGTAGCGAACCGTGCTTTCCAGCTTTGCGTGTCGGAGCAGCAACTGCACCGCTTGGAGGTTCTTCGTCCGCCGGTAGATTTACTCAATCCCAAAATGGCGTTGTTTGTCCTCGCACTGTTCCCGCAATTTGTGCGTCCTCAAGACGGCGCGGTGGCTGTTCAGATTTTGACGCTCGCGACAGTGCTCAACCTCATCGGTTTAATCGTAAACGGCGTCGTCATACTTTCCGCAAGTCAGCTTAGCCAGCGATGGGCTAGCCGACGCCGTCAGTCGCGGGTCCCTCAATATCTGCTTGCGTCGGTTTTTGCCGGATTGGCAGCAAGACTTGCTATCGCGAGCCGCACTTGAACACGGAATGTCGGCGCCGAAGTAAAACCGAGCCACACAATATGGTGCTGGCGGGCCTTGGCAGCTGGTCGATGCGATCGACAGTGCGCGATCGGGGCGACGTTTGATGTGGAGCGCTGACGTTCGATGGCTATACGGACGGCATCAGAGCCCAATGTGAGCAACGTTGAATACGACTGCTATTCACGATTGCAAATGGCCGCTCATTTCCGCGAAGCACTGCGCGCAGCAGCGCGGCAGTGATATTCGGCCAAAAGTTCACGCCGCATCCATCGCAGCGATTCAAGACTCGGACCTGCAACGGTGCGAGCGCCACTGTTCGGGCATGTTCATGTTAGCAGCCTCCGCGTTGATCTCGGGTGCTGACGGCGATGATGTTCATGGCCATCTTCCGCAGTTCTGCCGACGTCGGATCGTCTCGGCGTAGCTCGAGCAAATCCTTTGCATACGTGCTCATCGTCATGGTCCTCACTGGATAAGATAAGGCTAAGGTCAACAGTCCGGCTCGTTTAATATGGCTGCCGGCCAAGTTAACTCGTAAAGCCAATGAGGTTAAGATAGCCGCACGCCGCAAGGAAAACCATTCTACGAACGGTTGATGCCGTGATCCGCGAAGATAGCGCACCCATACCTTTAGATACCCTCGACGCATCCCAGAAGACCGCTTTCAGAGTGGAACGGCCATTCGATTGTCCATGTGAGCGCTAAGCCGAACGGCTGGGATTGGCAGAAAGCGGAAGTCCGCTACTCGACGACGATTGATCTACGGATCCATTCATCATCGTCCGGAGGCGACCCGTTGCGTCACTCGGATCGCCGCACGGACAACGGCCGCATTTATGCATACAACGGACATCGACCATGCCAATGTCGTCGAGCCTAGAGATCCGAAACGTTCGGTCGTTTGAACATATGCACAACGATCGCTGACCGGAAAGCGGTCATTGATGCTCACTTACCGTGACCGGGACGATTTTTTCCAGTTGGTCCAGCAACAGCTCCTTTTGCTGCTCCGGCAGCTTGACCAGACTGGGATACATGTTAATCAATGCCAGCCGTTGCGAAGACGACTTGGAAGGCAGCAGCATGAGCAACCCCGCCTTCTCACGGTCGGACAGCGATGACAGATGCGGTAGAGCGCTGAGTTGCACCATACTGGCGGAGTGTACCGAAGGTACGGCAGTCTCGTCCGTCACGGCCGACGGTGACGATTTTTCTCCTGCTGGCGAGGTGCTTTGCACGGCCAATGGGCCCGGTCCCGACGAAGCTTGCTGCGGGGCTGCCATGGATGCCGGGGCGGAATCCCCTCCGCCGCATCCGGTAAGCAGCAGACTGAACAGCAGCATCCACCGAGCATGCAAAAAATGGCGCGGTGCCTGTGGGACATGTCGCACGCGGCAATTAAGCGGAATGTCTTGTTGCATGGCCATGCATCCGACGATTAAGGAAACGTGGGCGAGGCGCCGCATGAAACGACGGTACCAGCCGCCACCGATTGCAGACGTGCCAGCTGATGCTGGCACGCCCATCCCATGGCTTAGGACGCTCTCACTAGTGTCCGGTTTTCCCGTACCAGTCAAATGGGCCGAAGCCTAGGCTAAGTCAATCAAGGACCCACGAGACTGAAATAAGGTCCGTTGAAGCCCGCGAAGGTAATCGTATACACGAAATTCGTAAGGGTTGGGCCTGCCACCAGCTGCTTGGTCCAGTTCCCGTTGGGGCAGGTGGCATTGGCCTTTAACTCGTCGGCGGTCGGTGCCGTCACACTGAGCGGCGGCACTACCAGCTGCCCGTTCCTGGAAGGTGTCAGTTTTCCCGACGAAGTAGCATCCGTGGTCTGCGTCTTCACATCGACGACCTGGCCGCCAGGGTTTGTGCACTGCACGGTGCCTGAGTAAGTCGCTGACAGAATCGCTGTCGCATTAGTGTGGCCGACCCCGCCAATGGTGGCCCCGGTACAGCTGACATCCTGGGTGGCTTGATCTACAGTGCATACCGGCTCGGCAGTTGCAAAGTGTGCTCCGTTGGGCCCATTGGCGGGATTGGTTTGCGCCCAAGCTGCGGGAGCGAAAAGCACTGCAACCGATGTCACCAAAGTGAGAAACTTCATATTTGTCTCCAGCAATATCAATGAACAGGATCTATTGAGAACTAACTGAGAAACCTGGAATAATTGGCCTCCTTTTTAATAATAAAAATATCAAATGTTATTTATGACGACGCCGTACCCATCGGCAGGGGCGCAACGAGTCGGCCGCAGTATTGCTGGATTACTTAAATTCGGACGTGACAAATCAACCATCACGCGCTGCCGGCTTATATTGAGCAGGGCACGGGTGTTGGGTATTGCGCGACGTAATGTCGACCGGGGTACGTGAGGAAGTGCTCTGAAGCAGTAACCTCTTAGGATTGTTTGGCTTCTGTAAGTTGCTGGAATGCAATATAGATCAAGCGCGTCAACCAAAGTTACTTTTTTAATCTTTTTTTGTTTTTCCGATAAGGACGACATCATGGCGGAGCGTTGCCATCCTTATTATCTAGAATTATTGTTTTTTGCTCCGCCTCAGTGTAGTGCGCAAGGTGAAGGCAACGCCAATTTTGCTGTACCTAAGGCCGTTGCCTCACCGGATCGATGGGGCACACAGGGCGTCCGCTGGCGGCCCAAATCCGACGATTGGCCGTCCGCGGCGTTCTTTGTACGAATGTCGCTTCTTCGCATGGGCAGAAATCGGCCAACATCGAAGACACCCGTGTCGCCGGGCAATCTGTGAGCGCGATACCGTCGCTAATCCCGTCAAAGCGCGTTCAAACTCAGTCCACGGTACCGTCACAACCGTAACGCGGCGCTAAGATCGTCGTGCTCAAATGCGCTCGCCATCCGTGCGATCTCTGCGCGCCTGGAACCGACTTCCTGAGCAACCGCTTGCCATGTCCGGGTTACGTCGGCCACCTCCCGGATCGTGGCCCGAGCCTGTTTCAGCGACAAACCAAAAAACTCCGCCGCGGTTTCCAAGAGTTCGACCGAACACGTTCCCTCGTCGAGATCTATGTTTGTCGTCAGGATGCGCGCCTTGACATCGGTTGGCGTGGGATTGAGGTCGTAGGCCGGTGACAACACCCACCCATCGCGCCCCGCCCACAGGAACCCGTGGTTGCGCAGATGGTCATCGACGTTGGAAACCAGCACATTGAATGTCACCCGTCGATACAACTGAGCAGCATCGGCCCGAGCCTTCGCACCATGTTGTGTCAGCGAATCAACCAGTTCTGGATAACTGCCGCGTTGGCCGTCCCGCGACCCCGTCATCGACATGGCCGAGAGGAAGGGAATGCGAATGCTTCCTGTCCGATCGAAGCGGCGCGAGAGCAACACCGGCTTGCCCGCGACCTCTAGCAGTTCGTGATGCGGGGTAGAAATGCCCGCGCGTTCAGCCAATCGCAGGGCAATTTCCTCCCAGGTCTCGATGCTGTAGTCGTCGGTTTCCTTCGGGAATTTGGCAATCGACAAATGGCCGTATTGGTCGATGACTGAAGCCTTGGGACGCGCGCCACCCAGTGACGACCCTGGCGCGAAGATCAGTTGCAAATCCTCATCGGTTTCCTCGTCGCGCAAGATACGTTCAGTGATTTGAAGCAGCGGCCCCAATTCGATCAGCGCCGGGACCCCGGCGGGCACGGGCGACTGGAATTCTTCTTCTCCGCTCCAGCGGAACCTCAGCGCGCCCAGGCGCGTTTCATCAGCTACGCCCAGCAGATAGTCCAGTTCGCCGAGCGTACGGACGCGCCGCCCTTCCCGTTCGGCTTGTCGACGCTCCGCACGCTGCATGAGGCGGCGCCCCCAGGTGTCCGGCGCCGAATCGCCGATCGAACCAAAAATGGGTTGGTCAGCCGGCGGCGGAAAGAGACCTCGCGTCAACGCCAGCGCTGGCTCGA
>NZ_JBQCDN010000421.1:0-34950 GCF_051961175.1 Trinickia sp.
ATGCCGATTGCCGCGATCAATATCGGGGTGACGCGTGCCGATGCGCTGTTCTCGCTGAAGGTTCAGGCGCCGTGCGGCGAAGCGCTGAGCGCATTGGCCGCCCGCGCTGTTCCCTCGGCTTCTTATCGTTGACGGCCGGTCCGTCTTGGCGTGTGCGGCGCGATCCGCCGGCACGTCGGCATCTTGGAGAATCCTAATATGAGCAAAGCAGCCATCGGCGTTGTCGGGCTCGCGGTGATGGGCCGTAATCTCGCGCTCAATATCGAGAGCCGCGGGTACAGCGTCGCGGTCTACAACCGCAGCCGCGAGAAGACAGACGAACTCGTCGCGCGGTATCCCGATCGCAAACTCGTGCCGGCGCACTCGCTCGAGCAATTCGTCGAATCGCTCGAAAAGCCGCGGCGGATTTTGCTGATGGTGAAGGCCGGCGCGCCGACGGACGCGACGATCGCGGCCCTCAAGCCGCTGCTCGATAAGGGCGACGTCTTGATCGACGGCGGCAATACGCATTTCACCGATACGATCCGCCGCAATCAGGAGTTGGCGCAAGCCGGCCTGCATTTCATCGGCACCGGTGTGTCGGGGGGCGAGGAAGGTGCGCTCAAGGGGCCGGCGATTATGCCCGGCGGCCCGCGCGACGCCTATGACCTCGTGGCGCCGATTCTGACCCAGATCGCGGCGAAAGCGCCAGATGGCGAGCCTTGCGTGGCCTACATCGGCCCCGACGGCGCCGGTCACTTCGTGAAGATGGTCCACAACGGCATCGAATACGGCGATATGCAGTTGATCGCCGAGAGCTATGCGGTGCTCAAGCAGGTGGCGGGGCTGACGAACGCCGAACTGGGCAAGGTCTATACCGAATGGAACGCGGGCGAACTCGATAGCTACCTGATCGATATCACGGCCAAGATCTTCGGCAAACGCGACGAGGAGACGGGACGCGATCTCGTCGACGTAATCCTCGATCGAGCCGCGCAAAAAGGCACGGGCAAGTGGACGAGCCAAAACGCGCTCGATCTCGGCGTGCCGTTGCCGCTGATCACCGAGTCGGTTTTCGCGCGGGTGCTCTCATCGTTGAAATCGCAACGCGTCGCCGCGAGCAAGGTGCTGAGCGGGCCCGAATCCAAGCCCTTCACCGGCGATCGCGCGGCTTTTGTGGAAGCGGTGCGTCGTGCCCTGTATTTGAGCAAAGTGATTTCCTACGCTCAAGGCTTCGCCCAGTTGCGCGCCGCTTCCGAAGAGTACGGTTGGAGCCTCGATTTCGGCGGTATCGCCAAGATCTTCCGTGCCGGCTGCATCATCCGGGCGCGATTCCTGCAGAAGATCACCGATGCGTACACGCACGATCCCGCGCTGGCCAACTTGCTGCTCGATCCGTATTTCCGCGAGATTTCGGAGCGCTATCAGGCATCCCTGCGCGAGATCGTCGTTGCGGCGGTCAACGCTGGCGTGCCGGTGCCCGCGTTCGCCTCGGCCATCGCGTACTTCGACGCCTACCGCTCCGAGCGGCTGCCGGCGAACCTCGTCCAGGCGCAGCGCGATTTCTTTGGCGCCCATACGTTCGAGAGGATCGACCGCGAGGGGAGTTTCCACGCGACATGGGCATAGGTTGAGCGCCATCTGACGCAAGCTATGTGCAAAAAATGCGCGATTGACGGTAAATTGCACAGGCTAATTTGTGACAGAAGCCGCTATTGTTGCTCTTTTGGAAATTCTATATCGTCGAGTTAGTGGTTTTCCCTAGGTGATTGAGTGACTAAACTGTGGTTAATCGCTGCGGCATTCCGCATGCGGCGAACCACAGTTCGGAGGTAGATCATGAAGTCACTCGTGTACGCAATGGTTGCGGCTTCCGCTTTGTCGATTCCGGTTGCCTCGTTCGCGCAGTCGGACACCAATGGCCCGGTCACGCGGGCTCAGGTGCGGCAGGATCTGATCAACGTGGAACAAGCAGGTTACAACCCGGCTGCCAAGAGCCCGTATTATCCGGACGATATCCAGGCGGCCGAGCGTCGTCTGAATGAGCAGCAAGGATACGGCGGTGCCGCGGCAG
Organism: Trinickia sp.; assembly: GCF_051961175.1. Taxonomy (GTDB): domain Bacteria; phylum Pseudomonadota; class Gammaproteobacteria; order Burkholderiales; family Burkholderiaceae; genus Trinickia. The sequence continues at coordinate 2,054 of NZ_JBQCDN010000421.1, forward strand.
GCACGTCGCAGTCCGGTGCGCCGGCCCCGGTTCAAATGCAACGCGCCATGCCGAGCGAAGGCGATACGCAGTCGCCGTATTTCGGCAACTAAGGCCCGCCGGGCCGCCTGACGCAACGCGATCGCACCCCCTGGCGATCGGTTGGCTGCCCCAACTGGCTCGCATCTCCCACGCGGAGTGCGGGCCAGTGTCGTTTTGTCTTCCCGCGTGAACGTGTACGATGCTCCGGCGAGTACGATCGTGAAGGACGAGATACGTCCGGTCGCCGGCGCAAGGTATTTGTCAGTCAGCCGGCGAATCGGGTTTTAAAAAGGCAACATCGCATCGATCGAGGGCCGAGGGTGAAGACGGTTATTTCAGTACGACAGCGCCGCGCGTGGGCGCAGACCGCGTTGGTTTTGGCCGGCGCGGCATTTCTAGGGGGCTGTGCAACGGACGACTGGTTCAGCCGGTCGCCATTCGCATCGCAATCGCAACCGCCGCAGCGCACGGGCGTGCCGGCCGGCTATTACCGCGTCAACCCGGGCGACACACTGGCCGGTATCGCGATGGCGTTCGGCCAGAAGGTGGACGATCTGGCCGTATGGAACAACTTGCCCCGCACGGCGATGCTGACGCCGGGTCAAGTCGTGCGTGTGGCGCCGCCGCCCGGCATCAACCCGGTGAATGCCGGCACGAGCGAGGGGATCGTCGTGCGTCCCGCGTGGCCGGCCTATGGTCAGGTTACGCGGCTGACCGATGCCGGTAACGTCAAGGGCATCATCATTGCGGGGCAACCGAGCGAGCCGGTCAAGGCGTCTGCCGATGGCAGCGTCATCTACGTCGGCACCGGGATCGACCAATATAAGTCGCTGGTCGTGGTCAAACATGGCGGCGACGTCGTCACCGGCTATGCCGTGAACGGCGATGTCATCGTCAAAGAGGGCGATGTCGTCAAGAAGGGGCAACAGCTCGCGCAAATGGGCACGGATGCCTCCGGCCGCGGCACACTCGAATTCGAGATCCGTCGCGCTGGCAAGCCTGTCGATCCGCTCGCCTATCTGCCGCGTTGAGCGTGCAGAGCCCGTCCGCCAAGGTCGGGCACTGACTGTGCTTCATGCCCTTAGGACATCGACGCCAGCAAAATCGAAAGCCGTTTAACGTGTGTGCGGAATGCCTCGAGCGAGTCGCGTTCTCCGGACGCACTGGGTTGCGGCTGCGTCGCTAGCTCAGCGTGCGCTTTCAATTCGTCGGCGATTCGGCCTCGCGTTTCGGGTGGCAGCGCGCGGATGACCGAGAGCGTCAGGAGTTCTTGCGCGTGAAGCATGCCGATGACCGAATGGATGTTCGTCTGCGTTGTCATATCGATCTCCGATGAGCGCGGCCGTTCTTTCATTTCTTTCATACTAGGCCGGCGTTCGCCGGTGCGCCAATGTCGTGCTCGCGCGCATCGATTGAAACGCGTCGATTGCGCTTGGATGCGTGCCTTCACGCCTGCTCAAAATGGCGTAACCTGCACATGTCCGTCCGCGGCAGGCGCCTGGGGCCGCACTTCACCCAGGCACATGCCGCTCGTTGCCAGAGGAGGCACTCGATGACAGCCGTCGATCTGGAATTCGACCAGCTCAACAGTACCGTCGATGCGCTGAAGCGCTCCATCTCCAACCGATTGATGTACGGCGTCGGCAAAGACGCCGTCGCGGCCAGACCACAGGATTGGCTCAACGCCGCGGCGCTCGCCGTGCGCGACCGGCTCGTCGCCCGCTGGATGAAAACCACGCGGCAGCAGTACGAGCAAGACGTCAAGCGTGTGTATTACCTGTCGATGGAGTTCCTCATCGGCCGCACGTTCACGAACGCTTTGCTCGCGCTCGGCATTCACGAGCAAATGAAGGAAGCGCTGGGGGGGCTCGGCGTCGATATGGAAGCGGTGATCGACCTCGAGCCCGATGCGGCGCTCGGCAATGGGGGCCTCGGCCGCCTGGCCGCTTGCTTCCTCGATTCGATGGCGACGCGGGCGATTCCCGGCGTCGGCTATGGGATTCGCTACGACTACGGCAAGTTCCGTCAGCAGATCGTGCGCGGCGAGCAAGTCGAGACTCCGGACTATTGGCTGCGTGCGGGGAATCCCTGGGAGTTTCCGCGGCCGGAGGTCCAGTACATCGTTCACTTCGGCGGCCGGACGATCGCTCGGGACGGCCATTCCGAGTGGGTCGATACCGAGCATGTCAATGCGATGGCCTTCGATACGGTGATCCCCGGCTTCGGCACGAGCGCGACGAACACGCTGCGGCTGTGGTCCGCACGCGCAACGGAGGAACTCGATCTATCGGCCTTCAACCAGGGCGACTATCGCCGCGCGGTCGAAGCGAAGGAGCACTCCGAAAACGTGTCGCGCTTGCTGTACCCCGACGACTCCACGCCCGCTGGCCGCGAATTGCGGCTGCGCCAGGAGTATTTTTTCGTCTCGGCGACGATGCAGGATTTGATTCGCCGCTATCAGAGAACGCACAGCACGTTCGGGCGGTTCGCCGAGAAAGTCGCGATTCATCTGAACGACACCCACCCGGTGCTGGCGATCCCCGAACTCATGCGGTTGCTCGTGGATGTCCATCACGTGCCGTGGGATCGCGCGTGGAAGATGGTGCATCAGATCTTCTCGTATACGAATCACACGTTGATGCCCGAAGCGCTGGAAACGTGGGATGTCGATATGCTCGCGCGCTTGTTGCCGCGGCACCTCGAAATCATCTTCGAAATCAATGCGGGTTTTCTGAAGGAGGCGAGCGAGCATTTCGGTCACGACATCGAGGTGATTCGCCGCGTGTCGCTCGTCGACGAATATGGGCAACGCCGCGTACGCATGGCGCATCTGGCGATCGTCGCGAGCCAGAAGGTCAACGGCGTGTCGCAGCTGCATTCGCAATTGATGGAGAAGGAGTTCTTCAGCGAGTTTGCGCGCTTCTTCCCCGAGCGCTTCACGAATGTGACGAACGGCATTACGCCGCGGCGATGGCTGTCGCAGGCGAATCGTCCGCTATCGACCTTGATCGACAAGCATATTGGCCCACGCTGGCGCACCGATCTGTTCGAACTCACGAAGCTGCGCGAACTCAAGAACGACGCGGCCTTCACATCGGAGTTTCGCGCGGCGAAGCGGCGCAACAAGATCAGCCTCGCACAGCGTCTGCTGCACGAAACGGGCTGCACGGTTCACCCGGATGCGCTGTTCGATCTGCAGGTGAAGCGCATTCACGAATACAAACGGCAACTGTTGAACGTGCTGCACGTCATCGTTCGCTACAACCGCATTCTCGCGCGGCCGAACGACGATTGGGTGCCGCGCGTCGTCATCTTCGCCGGCAAGGCCGCATCGGCCTACAAGATGGCGAAGACCATCATCAAACTGATTGGCGACGTGAGCGAGAAGATCAATCACGATCCGGCCATCGGCGATCTGTTGAAGGTGGTGTTCGTGCCGAATTATGGTGTCAGCGTGGCAGAGGCGTTGATTCCGGCTGCGGATCTGTCGGAACAGATTTCGATGGCCGGCACCGAAGCATCCGGCACGGGCAATATGAAGCTGGCGTTGAACGGTGCGTTGACGATCGGCACGATGGACGGCGCGAACATCGAAATCTGCGAAGCCGTCGGCCGCGAGAACCTGTTCATCTTCGGGCATACGGCCGATGGCGTCAGCGAACTGCGCGCGTCGGGCTATCGGCCCAGGGAGCTTTACGAGCACAATCCGGAATTGCGCCTGGCGCTCGATCAGATCCGGACCGGCTACTTCTCCGATGGCGACCCGCATCGGTTTTCCGACATCTTCCACACACTCGTGGATTGGGGCGATCACTACATGGTGTTGGCTGATTTCGCTGCGTTCGCGGCGGCTCAGGATGCCGTCGATGCGCGTTTTCGAGACCCGCGTGCGTGGACGGCGAGCGCGATCGAGAATGTGGCCGGGATGGGACGGTTTTCTTCCGATCGGACGATCGACGAGTACGCGAAGCGGATTTGGCGCGTCAAGCCGTTGTCGGTGGAGTGAGGCGGGGGCCCGCTGCTGCAAGCCCGGCGCTACTTGGAAGCGGGTTTGATGCAGTGTTCTTGATCGCCGTTTGCGGAACCGCAGGTACGGTGGTGTGAGGGGACGGTAGGGGTGACTCTGCCTCCCGCCCGATACCGTATGTGACGGTGCGTGACCGGGCGTTATTGCGTTGCCGTGCTTCGAATCGATGCCAGTGCGGTTTGCAGCGCTTGTTCGACGCGTTTGACGAAGTCGGGATCGGGGCTTGTCAGGGCTTCGCGATCGCCGCCTTGTGTCGACACGGTGAGCCGATGCTTGATGTCCTGCGTGGTCCACGCCAGGAAGCCCACGACGATCAACATCACGCCGAGCGTCAACGCCGCGCCGGAGGCTGCAATCCCGCCGGCGATGCCGACCACCGCGCCGGACAGCGATAGTGTGAGCGGCAGAACCTTGTTCTTTTGAATGGTCTCGATGCGTGTGCTCTGAATCTCGCGCAACGAAAAAATCTGGCCGCCCGCGCTCAGCCCGTTGCGCGTGATCATGACGCCACGCTCGTTGAAGGTGTTGTCCATCGAGAAACGTTGGAGTGGAGGTAGATAGCCCGGCAGCCTAGCAGATATCGGCCCGCCGCGTGATCGAATGCGGCGGCAGGCCCGGTTGGGGCCTGGGCATCGACGTTGGCCGCTGCGTCGGCCTCAGACCAGCCTCAGCAGACTTCGTCGGCGTACACGCGCCCCGGAACGTGCGATGCGACGAGCCGGGCAATATCGGTATCGGTATACTCGGCCGGCACCACGCAGCGATAGGAAGGCGAATCTTTATGCATGGTCCATTCGACCAGCCGGTAAGTACGCCCCCAGGGGCGCTGCACGGGCATTGACACGCGGCAGCTTTGGACCGGGAGTTTATGCTCGCGCTTGAGCTTCGTGCGCATATGCTTGAACACGGTATCTTCGATCATCGCCGTTTCCTGTTACGGCACCGCACGGGCTGTGCGGCCGCCACGCGTAAGGAATAAAGAGACTAAAAAAACGCCGCCGATGCTCCGGCGGCTCAACAGGGGTGGTATGGGTGCATAGTCGCAGGTCAGAATTAAGCCAAACTTAAGCGGTGGGTGTGTCGGCGAATTCGGAAAAAGCCGCTAACACATTGAAATACAAGGATTTGCGTGTCTCGTGGCGTACAGCCTGTATTGCGGTGTTACACATTTAAGGAGACGAATGGCAGCGCTGGCAACCCTGCTGGACTTCGGTTCCGTGAGTTTGATGGAAATCGAACGTGGCGACCTTTGAATGGATCATCCTGCTGCTCATCGCCGCCGCCTTCCTGGCTGAACTGGCTCGCAGGATCGGTGCGCCGTATCCTACGTTGCTCGCACTTGGCGGCGCGGGTCTGGCCTTCCTGCCCGCGGCCCCGCGGTGGTCGCTCGATCCTCAATTAGCCCTCACTCTATTCGTCGCCCCCGTGCTGCTGGATGCGGCCTATGACACATCGCTTCGCGATTTGCGGGCAAACTGGCGTCCCGTCACCGGGCTCGTGATCGCCGCGGTGGGCACCACGGTCATAGCCGTGGCGTGTGCCTGCCGCTGGCTGGTGCCGGGCATGCCGTGGTCCGTTGCCATTGCTCTGGGGGCGATCGTCGCGCCGCCGGATGCCGCGGCGGCGACGGCGGTCATGCGCCAAGTCGGGTTACCGCATCGTGTTCTCAGCATTTTGGAAGGTGAGAGTCTGCTGAACGATGCGAGCGCATTGTTTGTGTACCGCCTCGCGTTGATGTCCGTGATGGCTGGCCACGTGGGGGCACACGATTACGTGCCGATCTTTCTGCTGACGGTGTTCGGCAGCATCGCGGCGGGCATCGCGCTGGCATTCGTCCTGCGCCCGGTGACGACCGCGTCCGACCACGTCCCCACCGCGTTGATTCTCCAGTTCGCCGCGACCTTCGGCGTATGGATGCTCGCCGATAAAATCGGCCTCTCCAGCATTCTGACGATGGTGGCGTTCGCCATGACGATTGCCCGTGGAGGCGGGCCGCGGATGGCCGCGCGAATGCGTGTCCCGATCCTCGCGGTCTGGGAGACCGTGGTCTTCATCTTGAATGCGTTTGCGTTCGTTCTGATCGGTATGCAGCTAAGGCCGATTTGGGAGCGCCTGGGCAGCAACACGTCCCGCGCCGATGCGATCGTCGTCGGCGTTGCTGTTCTTGGCGTCGCGATCGCGACGCGATTTATCTGGGTGATGAGCTACGGGCTGGTCATGGCCCGGCAAAACAAGAAGATCGCCCCCGAGAAGCGTCCGAAGACATCGGTGCGGGCTCGCCTCGTTGTTTCCTGGGCAGGCATGCGAGGCATCGTGACGCTGGCCGCGGCATTCGCGGTTCCGCAGACGTTGCCCAATGGGGCGCCGTTTCCCTATCGCGACATCATCCTTCTGTGCGCGTTTGCTGTGACGTTCGGCACGCTGGTCATTCAGGGGCTGACGATGAAACCCCTTATCCGCCAGCTGAAGTTATCTCAAGACGATCTGGTTTTCACCGAAGTGCGCAACGGCCGGACGTTGATTTATCGGGCGCTGCTCGATTCGATCGGCTCCGATGATTCCATGCACGCGAAGCTGCTCAGGAAGGAATATCAGGCCGTGGTCGAGCTCAATGCCAACGAAGATCGTGAGTATCCGCTCAGCGAAGTTCCGGGCGGACCGCTGCGGCGGAATGCAATTGCGGCCGCCCGCCGCAAAGTCATCGAGCTTCGCGATCAGGAAGTCATCGGTGACCAGGCGTATCGCCTCCTCGTTCAGGAGTTGGATTGGGCCGAGCTGTCAGCTGGAGGGACTGAGGTGGCATAAGCCCTCGAATGCGGCAACCATGATGGGTCGATAAGTAGGAAGCGGGCGGATACGTGTCGCGCGTCAGGCGCATCGCAAAGACGCTGCGGCGCTGCCCGACGCCCGTGACACTCTGTCCTCAGAGGTGGGACATACCATCCCACCGATAGCTGCAAGACTATCGCGATCGACAACAGGCATGCTGCTGGCGCCGGTTCGGCCGCAGCCCGGCGCGCTCGGCACGAACTCTGCTTGATCCCGGCCTGGCCCGGATACGGCAACTCGCCGCTCCGGCGAATTCAGTGCGCTGACTTCGACTGAAGCGCGGCCGAGGGCATTGGAACGGAGAACGATGTGCAGAGGACTCCACACACGGCGGTCCGCGTTCGGCGGCCGCTCATCGCCGCTGCGGCGGCGTCGTTCATGGCAAGCTTGGTGCACGCGGCACCGCTTGCCTACGTCACGAGCGAGAAGGCCGGTATCGGTGTGATCGACCTCGACAGCCTGACGCTCGAGAAGACGTTTTCGATCGGACCGGCCGGTCCGCGAGGGCTCAGCCTCAACGAGGACGGCACGCGGCTCATCGTCGCCGACAAGACCACCGGAGAACTCGCCGCTGTCGACACGTCGACGGGGGTGATCGTCAACCGCGTGGAAATCGGCAAGAACCCCGAGTACGTCCGCGTGCATGGCGGCTATGCATACGTGACCTACGAACCCGGCGAGTCCGGCAAACCCGCCGATCGCTCATCGGGCAAGCCCGGCGCCGGCGATGACGACGACGCGGCCAAGCCGCCGGCCGAGATTGCGATCGTCGATTTGAAGACGTGGCAGACGGTGCATTCGGTCACGAGCGGTCATGAAACCGAAGGCGTCGAATTCTCGCGCGACGGCAAGCAAATGCTCGTCACGAACGAAGGTGACGATACGGTCTCCGTCTACGACGCGAGCGACGGCAAGCCGATCAAGACCGTAAAACTACCGGCCGGTGGCCGGCCACGCGGCATCCGCCGTTCGCCCGACGGCACGCAATATGTGGTGACGCTCGAATCGCTGAGCAAAATGATTGTGCTCGACGCGCATGACTTTCATGTCGTCAACACGGTCGACACCCAACTCGGCCCCTACGGCGTGGCCTTTGGTCCTGACGGAAAACGGCTGTTCGTCGCCGCGGCGCGCGACCAAACCCTGCAGGTGTTCGACGCGAAAGATTTCACGCCCATTGCCCGGGTGCCCGTGGGTAAGCGCTGCTGGCACTTCAGCTTCACGCCCGATGGAGCAAAGCTGCTGCTGGCCTGTGGCCGCTCGGACGCTGTATACGTCATCGATGCACACGACTACGGTGTCATTAAACAGATCGGCGATCTGCCGCTTGCATGGGGGATCGTGACTTATCCGCCCAGCGATGGCTCGATAGAATCGCGCTGAACTTCAATGGCATGCGTGCCGCGGCGCGCGTTCTGCCGCGAGCTCATTGCGGCCCCGGTCACTGACCGGGTTCGCTGCGGCCGTTGCGGTTGTCGTTGCCGTGTGCCGTTAGCCTGCGCGAGTTCGCGTCGTTACGAAAAAGAATGGGGCGTTCGGCCGCCTCGGTTTCGCTGCTGCGTCCGCGAGCCTGCGCTTGCTCGACGAATCGCACGATCCGCTCGTGATCGCCCGATTTGTCGCAGACGGGATCCGCATTGGCTGCATCGCCGGTCAACAGATACGCCTGGCAGCGGCAGCCGCCCAGATCGTTCGACTTTTCCTCGCAGCTACGGCACGGCTCTTTCATCCAGTCCAAACCGCGAAAACCGTTGAATGCGGTGCTTTCGTACCAGATTTCACGCAGTGGCGTGTCGGTCACGTTCGGCAATACCAGGCCGGGAAGGCCGCGTGCCGCGTGACAGGGCAGGGCCGTACCATCGGGCGCCACGCCGAGAAACACCGAGCCCCAGCCGTTCATGCAGCGCTTGGGCCGCGCTTCGAAGTAGTCGGGCACGACGAAAAAGATTCGGCACCGATCACCATGCGACTGACGGTAACGCTCGACGACGGCCTCTGCCTCGTCGAGCTGTTCGCGCGTCGGCAGTAATTGAGCGCGGTTTTCGAGGGCCCAGCCGTAGTACTGCGTATTGGCGAGTTCGAGATATTCGGCACCCATCGCCAGCGCCATGTCGATGATTTTATCGACGTGCGGCAGGTTATAGCGATGCAGCACGCAGTTCAGCACCATCGGGAAGCCATGCGCCTTGATCGATTGCGCGACCCGGCGCTTTAGATCGAATGTCCGCGTGTTGCTCAGGAAGTCGTTCAGTTGCTGCGTGGAATCCTGAAAGGAAAGCTGGATGTGATCGAGACCGGCCGCCTTGAGTTCGCCGAGCCGTTGATCGGTCAAGCCAACGCCGGATGTAATCAGGTTCGTGTAGAAGCCGAGCGTGCGTGCTTCGGTCACGAGCGTCGTCAGATCGTCGCGTAAAAGCGGTTCGCCGCCGGACAACCCGAGTTGCGCCGCGCCGAGTGCGCGCGCTTGGCAAAGCACAGCGATCCACTGATCGGTATCGAGCTCGCGTCGATGCGCGGCATAGTCCACGGGGTTATAGCAGAACGCGCAATGGAGCGGGCATCGATACGTGAGTTCGGCCAGCAACCAGAGCGGCGGCGCGATGCTGCCCGCGGCTTCGCTGGGCGAGGTGGCGGCAACGTCAATGGCCACGGTCTCGGCTGACGTGAGATCGGCCATGAGCGTTATACCAACCAACCGCGCGCTCGCGCTTGATCAACGAACGCGCGCACTTCGCCGTCAATGCCGCTTGTATTGAAGGCCGTTTCGAGTTCGGCGATCACGGCATCGAGTGCTCGCGTGCCGTCACAGCGCTTCAGAATTTCGCCGGCACTCTGATTGAGTTTGACCATGCCCTCGGGATAGAGCAGCACGTAGGCGTTTTGCGCGCTTTCCCATTGCAACCGGAACAGCGGATTCAGACGTAGCGGCTTATCTTGCATGGCTGACGTGCTGCGTGCGTCATGAGCGGCGGCGTCCAGCTTGGGCGATTCGGTGTTCATTGGGGAAAGGCCTTCTCGATAGCGTCCAGCATCGACCATAGAATGTCGAGCTTGAACTGGAGGATCGTCAACGCGCGCTCTTGCTGATCGCGCCGGGTGAAATGGTCGAGCGTCACTTTCAGGCCATGCTCGACGTCACGCTGAGCCAGCGGAATGCGCGAGCGAAAATACGCGAGCCCCGCGGCGTCGATCCACGGATAATGCTGGGGCCATGCAGCCAACCGGTCCTTATGGATTTGCGGTGCGAACATCTCCGTCAGCGACGAACAAACCGCTTCCTGCCAGGGCGCGCGGCGTGCGAAGTTGACATAGGCGTCCACGGCGAAGCGTACGCCCGGGGTGACGTGCTCGAGCGACCACAGCGAATCGCGTGTGAGCCCGACGGCTTGTCCCAGGCGCGACCACGCTTCGATGCCGCCGGCGTTATCGCCGTAGCCGTCGTGATCGAGCATGCGCATGACCCACTGGCGGCGCGTCTCGCGATCGGGGCAATTCGAAAGAATCGCGGCATCTTTGATCGGAATATTGATCTGGTAGTAGAAGCGATTGGCCACCCAGCCGCGCACTTGCTCGACCGATGCGCGGCCCGAATTGAGCCGCACGTTGAACGGATGGTGGATGTGATATCCGGCGCCTTTCGCGCGCAGCGCGTCCTCGAATGCCGCACGGCTCAATGCCGGTTGCGCGGGGTCGGGCCGGCGCACGGGCGCCGTGCCGTAGCAGTCGTCCATCGTCATCGAATCTCGCCTCTTCTTTACGGTGTCGAGTGCGGGTGAGCCGGCGTGCTGGCCTTGCTTTGAGCCGATCCGCAGCTAAAGCTCGAACGTCATGCCATCCTCCGCGACTTCGATGCCGTGTTCGCTCAATACACGCCGTTCGGGCCCGTCCTCGATGAGAATCGGATTGGTGTTGTTGATGTGAATCAGCACCTTGCGCACGGGACGTAGCGCCGACGATTCGATCGTGTCCAGCACCTCGATCATTCCGCCTTTGCCCGATTGTGCCAAGTGCCCCATGTCGGCTGCTGTTTTACTCGAAAGACCGAGCGCGATCATCTCATCGTCGGTCCAGGTCGTGCCGTCGACCAGCAGCAGATCCGCTGCGTGCATCGCCTCGAGTACATGTGGCTCGAGCGTGCCCAGGCCCGGCGCGTAAAAGGCACGCCTGCCGCTATCGAGGTTCGTGATCGTCAGCCCGATGTTGTCGCCTCGCGCAGGCGCGTCGCGATGCGGCGAGTAGGGCGGTGCCTTGCTCAGGAGCGGCACCGGCTCGATGACGACGCGCGGCAGCACGGCAAGATTGAGCGGCGTGCCGTCGAGCGCGATTGGGTGGTGCATCACGCCGCAGTAGTGCGAGAGGATCGGCCCGATCGGGAAGCCTGTCGTCAAGTCTTGCCAAACGGCATCGGTTGCATAGAGCGGCAGCGGTCTGCCGCGTTCACGCAACATCAGCAGCCCCGTGACGTGATCGATCTGCGCGTCGATGACAAGCACGGCAGCAATGCCCGTGTCACGCACGCGCCGCGCCGGCTGCATCTCGGGGTTGGCCGCGATTTGCGCAAGCAGATCGGGTGAAGCGTTGATCAGCAGCCATTCTTCACCATCGACACTGACAGCGATCGAAGACTGGGTGCGCGGCTTTGCCTTGATCGTCCTGCGCCGCACGCCGTCGCAATTGCGGCAGTTGCAGTTCCATTGGGGAAAGCCCCCGCCCGCCGACGAGCCGAGTACCTTGATTTTCATGAGGCGTGATTCCTCAAATGCATTGCCTCCGGGGTGGCGGCGCGACCGTCCCGACGTATAAAAAAGCCTGCGTCGTGCGCGCGGCGGCGCGTTGCCACGGTCGCATCGGCGGTAGCGGGCCAAGTGACGGCCAGGCGTACTGCGATGCGCATCAGCACAAGCAGGGAAACCGTCACTCCGAGCGACGGGTGGAGACTCGGTGTCGCCTTGACCGGCAGAGCGTCGAGCAAACCGTTCATCGCGATCCCGAGTGCGAGCAACGCGAAGATCGTCACGGATATCTGCCTGTGCAGAACCATCGTGATGCCGCCGGCGCGAGTGGGATCGTTGGACGGTTTGAGCATGGTGCCGATACAGCAAGGTCTATGCCGAGCGCGTAAGCACGATGCGATGCGCCAAGGCGCGGTCGGGCGTTACGCCGCTGCGCTTTTCGCCGTACAGAGTGTGTGCCGTCGTGGCGCACAGTGTCACCCGTGCGAGCTTGATCCCGCGCGCCTCGCTTGCTGTTCGCTTTCATCGCGCGCCGGCTCCGATGGCATGGAACTTGTGTGGGTCGGCGCCATGGCTTCGCGCGGCTCATGGAACCCGGCCGCAGGGAACCACGAAGCGCGAGGATGATGGCTCGATGCGAGGACAACCGTATGTGGGTGGTGAAGATCGGAGGCAGTCTCAGTCACGAGCCGGCGCTACGCCACTGGCTCACCGAGCTTGCCGAGGTGGGAGGCGGCCGCGTCGTGATCGTGCCCGGCGGCGGCGATTTCATGGACAAGGTGCGGCACTATCAGGCCGAGTGGCGACTGAGCGAACTCGCGGCGCACAATATGGGCTTGCTCGCCATTGCGCAATATGCGGTGCTGATGCAGGGCCTCGTGCCGGAACTCGTCCTTGCCTCAAGCGAGGCCAAAATCCTGCGCGCATTGCGCGACGGGCACGTGGCGGTATGGGTGCCGACCGCGCTGATGCGCGACACGCCCGATGCAATGAGCAACTGGGATACCGCCTCGGACCTGCTCGCGGCATGGCTGTCGACGATGCTCAACGCAGAGCGGCTGACATTGGTGAAGTCCTGCCCGATCGATCCCGCTCAGCCGCTTGAATCGCTCGCGTCCGACGGCGTAATCGATCGGCGCTTTGTGGGCTACGTCAGCGACGCCAATTACGTGGTCGAGCTGTTCAACAAGGACAGCGTCGAACTGATGCGCGACCGGCTGTTGAACATGCCGGCCGCGTGGGCCGGCGACGAGGCGGGCGGGGTGGCCCGCTAAACCCGCGCGTGCCGCTCCCACACCGGAGCATGGGGCGGGCCGTCGAGGCTCAGCGAGTGGCGATATACATCGTGATTTCGAAGCCGAACCGCATCTCGGTGAAGCTAGGTGTCGTCCATTGCATCGATCGGTCCTCCACACAGTTAGTCGAAGAAATTGCCATCTGCGGCACCGGTGCACTGCACCGTTCCGATTGGCGTACGGCTTGAATGCAAGCTCCGTGCCGATGCCCGTATCCGCGGCGTGCCGCACGGCACGCTTGTCTTGCCGGGCCGCCCGCGGCGGCAACGCGAGAAACGCTGTCGCGCAAACGCAGCAAAGTGTGCCAGGCGTCCCGGCATTGTTCCCCCAAACGCGGCACCGTTCCGCTTCAAAACCCGCCCCACGCCCATCACACGTGGTTCGCGATGCCGGCGTCGAGATCCATATCGCGCGCCGTGCGGACCTTCTCATCCTCGAAGGTGGCGTCATGCGACAGACGGATATGCAGACGATGCATCTTGCGATACAGCGTGTTGCGGCTGATGCCGAGTGCCTTCGCGACGTTGCTCACGTTCCATCGATGCTCATCGAGCATCGCCAGCACCGTCTCGCGCTCGCCCCGTTGAATCGCATTCAGCGAGGCGATATCGGCATCCTCGGCGAGATGGGGTAGCGGCTCGGCCGCACTCGCGAGCGGGACGGCATTCGGCTCGGGCGCTGTTGTGACAGCGCGCCGCCCTTGCAGCAGTTCGGGAGGAAGATGGGCGCATTGGATCGGCTCGCCGTCCGAGAGTGCAATCGCCATCTGCAGGATGTGGCGCAATTGACGGATATTGCCGGGCCATGCGTAGTCGAGCAGCGCACGCTGGGCCTCGGCCGTCAGCTCGGGCGGATTGTCGGTCTCGCTTTCGAGCAGATGCAAGATGAGCGGCAGCTTATCGGCGCGCTCGGCAAGCGGCGGCAGATTGATCTCGATGCCTTTGAGCCGATAGTAGAGGTCTTCGCGAAACTGGCCGGTTTGCACGCGCTCGAGCAAATTGCGGTGGCTCGCGCTGATCAGCTGGAAATCGACTTTCACTGTCGTATCGGCGCCCAGCGGGGCAACCTCGTGTGATTCGATCACGCGCAGCAGTCGCGCCTGCAAGGCGAGCGGCATATCGCCGATCTCATCGAGAAACAGCGTTCCGCCGTTGGCCTGAACGATCTTGCCGCGCCGTCCTTCGCGCTGTGCGCCCGTGAACGCCCCCGCGCGATAGCCGAACAGCTCGCTCTCGATGAGGCTTTCGGGCAGCGAGGCGCAGTTCACGGGCACGAACGGCCCGTTCGCGAGCGGACTGATGCTATGCAGCGCCTGCGCGAATACGTCTTTGCCCGTGCCGGTCTGACCGCGCACGACGATCGGAATTTTGCGCTGAATGACGCGCGCGGCCAGTTGGATCTGCGAGGCCATGCGCGGGTCGCCGAACTCCAGATGGGCGATCTTGTCGAGCCGGCCGGCGGGTGCCGGGGTGTCGCGTGCCGGCCGGCGTGCGGACGAGTGTGCCGGCGCAGCGGGCGCAATGATCCGCTTGGCGTGCCCGCCGCTGGCGTTTTGCGGTGTCTGTGCAGTCAGAAAGAAACGGTTCGTGCCGCTCGCACTGTAGACCGTGATCGGATGGAACGAGCCGCGGATGCTGCGCGCGATCATATCTTCGATCGACGCGTTGAACGCTTCGTTGATGGGCTTGCCGCGCAGTTCCTCGAGCGAGCGATAGCCGAGCTGAAACACCGCGCTGCGATTGGCCGCGAGAATCATGCCGTCATCGTCGACGGCAAGCTTGCCGCCATGCAACGTGCCCACGAATTCCGGCCGGCTATGGAACTGAATGAGGTTGACATCGCGAAAACGCGCACCCATGAGCCGGTTCTCGATCATCTGACGGGACATGCCCACCAGCACGAGCGAATGCTGCTGCAAAAGCTTGGAGCGACTGGTGACGTCGAGTGCGCCGGCTATTTCCCCGCGCTCGTCGAAGATCGGGGCGGCCGTGCAAGTGAGCGACGTGTACCGGGCAAAGAAATGTTCGTGCTGCCGCACCGCGATGCAATCGCGTTCGGCGATGCAGGTGCCCATCCCGTTAGTGCCCGCCTCGCGCTCGCTCCAAAGCGCGCCGATGCGCAGGCCGTCGGCGCCCATGGCCTCGGCGAATGGGGCGGACGAGACTTGATGGACGATCAGGCCGTCCGCGTCGACGAGCACGACGGCCAGCTCGGGATCGGCGAGCTGCTGATAGAGCGTGGTCATTTCGAGCTTCGCGCAGGCGATCAGATCACCCACGGCTTCGCGGCGTGCAGCCAGCTCGTATTCGGTCAGTACGGGCGGCGTAACGAATCGCGCTGGATCGAGCTTGAATTCGTTGATGCAACGCATCCACGATTGCGCGACGGGCTCGCTCATCGAGTGCGGCTGGCGATTGACAACGTCTAGCACTTCACGCACATGCGAACGGCCGTCGGCGAGCAATGACATGGGGTTGTCTCCAAGGCGGCACAAGCCGCGCAACCGGAATGCGGTTGCAGCGTTTCGCCGCTCTAATTAACGTTTTTCCCCTTGCACGGCGGCTTCTCGCGTCCGCGCGTGCGACGGCTCGAATCGACGCTTCACAGGTATCCCGAAGGGCGAGTCGCGCCAGCTTGAAAAACTTTACCCTCGATGACGCGCCTATTCAATAAAAAGTCGCATTACATTATTTGGCGGCTGCTGTGCTGGATTGGCCTAGTCCGCAGGACCGATACGCCTTCGCCTGAAGCGTGTGGAACGCTTTGCTCCGCGCGCGCGCATGATCGGTCCTGAACTCGGCGCCCCCTTCTCCGCCGAGCGAGGCGTAGCGGGCAAACGTCGATTCGTCGACGAACTGGTCGTAAGGCAGCGCAGCGGCCATCTTGTCGACCACGCAAGCGCACTTGTACAGGTTGGCGAACTCGTGGCCGTTATCGTCCATGCAACCGAGCACATATTCGACGCGGCCCTGGGTGGGGTAGTCGTAGCTTTGCGCACTGCCGGCGCTGTCGACGGCATCGGTGCCTGTGGCCCAGGCCGTGGCCGATACGGTCGCCGACAGCGCGGCAAGACAGCCGAGTGCAGTCATGGCGCGACGCATCAATCTCATCTGGATCTCCTCGATCACGGGTCGCTCGGGGCCCATCGCTTTTAATGCTGTCGGATGCGGACAGGGCGGCACCGGCGTAGGCGCGCGCCGCCACGGCACGCCGACCATGCGAGGTTGCGCAGCGGGCTGCGGATGGACGGCGGTCATGACTAACAGGTTCTATGCCAATAGATCGCGCTCGCTGTGCCGGGCGCCGGGGGGCAAGCCTGCACGCGCGTTCGTCCGGCAATCGATGCCATCGCTTGCGGTGCTCGCGTGCCGAAAGCGTGACACTGTGCGCCACGGCGCAACACCGGTGACAGCCATGACGGACGCGCAGCGGCGATGGGACTGCGTTCATCCCAACTCGGTCGCGGCCGCGCGTGCTTCCTCGAACGCCTGGACGTACCCGAGATAGACGGGCTTGCCGCTCGTGCGCATTCGAACGAACAGGCGGTGCTCCACCTGATACTTGACGTTGCCGACCGCGAGCGCGCCGATACCAATCGGGCCGGCGCCTCCATTGGGCCCGATCGGTTTGCCGTCATTCGTGACGTTCACGCCGGCGATCCCTTCGGGCGGCGCCCCGTTGACATCCGCCGCGATGAGCAGGCGCCGGGCGTGAGCGAGATCGTCGGCGCTGGCCGCCTGGATGCCGGGGGCGGCGGTAGCCATCAGGATTTCCGTATCGGCCAACGCATCGCGCAATGCACCGGCTGACGCCGCGCTGGCTGCGGTCGTCGCGATCGCCAACCGCTCGTTGATTTCATCGCTGACTTGTCTTGCGCGCGCGAGCGAATGATGACTCGCGATGGTCACATCGGCGCCGAGCGAGGCCGCCATGGCAGCGGCCATCCGTCCAACGGCGCCTGTGCCGCCGAGGATCAGTACGCGTTTGCCGCCGAGCTCCATTTCATGCGTGCGTTTCAGGTGCCGCTCGGCGAGCGCCACGAGCGCCGCCGCTGTCGTGTAGGACCCAGCCGGATCGGCGAACACAGAGACCTCGAAGGGCGGCACCATCGCCCGGCGTGCGATGTCCAGCATGTCGGCAGCGAGTATCGCATCGCGTCCGCCGATAAAGATGCCCGTCCGCGAGACGCCGGTCGGGCCACGCGAGAAGATCGCTTCCTGCGTGAGGTGCGTGACCATCGTCGCATCGACATTGCAGTAAGGCACGATGATCTGATAGCCCGCATCGGCGGCCATGTTGACGTCGAACGGACTCGTCTGCGGCGTCGCCGTGAACATGTGCAGGATATACGGCCTTTCGGTGGCTTCTGGCATGACGGCGAGCTCTTGTCGTTGAATGGCGTTGAAGCGATGGGCGATGGCGCAGCCGATAGGCCGCACCTCAGCGGGCGAGGCCAAGCAGGAGCCATACCAAGCACCCGCGCGGCTCGACGCCGCTGCGCGGGCGATGAACGCTGCATCGGCAGCGTCCGCGCGCGCCCCGGCGCACAGCGCTCATCAAGAGGCATCCTGTGCCATTGCGGGCGTGACACAGTATGTGTCGCGCCAGACGCGTCCCATCGCGACAGTCGTTGCCGCATTGCGGCGAAGCGATTGGCCGTGCCGCCTTCGACGTGCCTTCGCACCACCGCGTGACACCGTCAACCGCGCTTGCCTGAAGGCCAAGCCATTGCTCGATCCATTTCGACGGCCGATGCCGCACCGCACACGGCATGGATCGTGCGTTGAGGCTGGCCACGCCAAATAGAGCCTACCGCCGAAGAGGACGAAAGCGTGAATCGTTACCCGCATTCGAGAGAGCGCGCCCGATGCGATCAGGTAGCGTGGGTCATTCATTCATGAGTCGAGTCAAGTTGAACACAAGCTACTTTTGGAGGAGCAATGAACTTACGCACCATGGTTCTTGGGCTCGCGATCCTTGCATCAGCGGGCTTTACGACATTCGCGGCACAGGCCGATGCCGATCTGGATCAGTTGATGAAGAATCCTGCGAACTGGGCGTCGCAGGCAGGCGATTACTCGAATCACCGCTATAGCCCGCTCAAGCAGATCAACGCGTCGAACGTCAAGAACATGCAGGTCGTCTGGACGATGTCGACCGGTGTGCTGCGGGGGCACGAAGGTTCGCCGCTCGTGGTGGGCGACACCATGTACATCCACTCGCCGTACCCGAACAAGGTGATCGCCGTCAGCTTGAAGGATCAGACCTTCAAGTGGATGTATCAGCCGCAGCAGGACGATCAGACGGTGTCCGTGATGTGCTGCGATACGGTTAACCGTGGCTTGGGCTATGGCGACGGCAAGATCTTCCTGCAGCAAGCCGATACGACGCTCGTCGCGCTCGACGCCAAGACCGGCGACGTCGTATGGAGCGCGAAGAATGGCGATTCGAAAAAGGGCGAGACGAATACGAACGCGCCACATGTATTCGGCGATAAAGTGCTGACGGGCATTTCCGGCGGCGAATTCGGCGTTCGCGGCCGCATCATTGCGTATGACATCAAGACGGGCAAACCGGCCTGGACGGCCTACAGCACGGGCCCCGACGATGAAATTCTGTTCGATCCCGACAAGACGATGACCTGGACCGACGGCACGATGATGCCGGTCGGGAAGGATTCGTCGATCAAGACCTGGAAGGGCGATCAATGGAAGATCGGCGGTGGCACCACGTGGGGCTGGTATGCGTGGGATCCGAAGCTCAATCTTGTTTACTACGGGTCGGGCAACCCCGGTACCTGGAATCCGACGCAGCGGCCCGGCGACAACAAGTGGTCGATGACGATCTTCGCGCGGGACCTGAATACGGGCAAAGCGAAATGGGTCTATCAGATGACGCCCCATGATGAGTGGGACTACGACGGCGTCAACGAAATGATCCTGGCCGATCTCACGATCAAAGGCAAGCAGGTGCCGGCGATCGTTCACTTCGACCGCAACGGCTTCGCCTATACGCTCAATCGTTCGACCGGCGAACTGCTCGTCGCGCAGAAGTATGACCCGGCGGTGAACTGGGCCGATCGCGTCGACATGAAGAGCGGCACACCGGTTCGCAACGTGGCGTATTCGACGCAGGCCGCGGGCGCCGATCACAACGTGAAGAGTATCTGTCCGTCCGCACTCGGCTCCAAGGATGAGCAGCCGGCTTCGTTCGATCCGAACTCGAAGCTCTTCTTCGTTCCGACGAACCACGTCTGTATGGACTACGAGCCGTTCGAGGTGGACTACACCGCCGGTCAACCGTATGTGGGTGCGACGCTTTCGATGTATCCGGGCCCGCAGGACCCCGGCGTGGGCGGCGCGAACCAGGGTAAGACCGTCGAGAGCGCGATGGGCAACTTCATCGCCTGGGATGCGGCGCGGGGCAAGATCGTCTGGTCCAAGCCCGAGAAGTTCTCCGTGTGGTCGGGTGCGTTGACGACGGCGGGCGATATCGTGTTCTACGGCACGCTCGAGGGCTATCTGAAAGCGGTCGACATGAAAACGGGCAAGGAACTCTGGAAGTTCAAGACCCCTTCGGGAATCATCGGCAACGTCTTTACCTACGAGTACGCCGGCAGGCAGTACGTGGGCGTGTATTCGGGCATTGGCGGCTGGGCCGGCATCGGTCTGGCGGCGGGCCTGAAGAAGTCGACCGAGGGCCTCGGTGCGGTAGGCGGCTATCGCGAACTGGCGAAGTACACGGCGCTGGGCGGTACGTTGTTCGTCTTCGCGCTGCCCGGGAAGAGCTGACGGCACGCGGTGCGCGCCGCGCGCGTGAGCCGCGCCGGCGCGCCCATCCGCGGCCTCGTTCGTTCGACCCAGTGCTCGCAATTGCCCGCGCCGCTATCGCTGCCATCGCTGCAGTCGAAAACGTCGTGGGCCATGACGGCTATATTGAATCGAAGGAGATGCAGGTATGAGAGGCCGTTCCATCTTGTTGCTGACGACAATCGCCGCCGCAGCAGCTTCGCTGCCCGTCGTTTATGCCGAGAGTCAGCCCGCGCTCGCCCAGCAGGTGACATACACGGTCGTCGATGGCAACAAGGTCGACAAGCATACGTTCGACGGCTGGCATACCTGGCGCGCACTCGATTGCGAGCGTTGCCACGGCGCGCAGCAGCAGGGGCTCGTGGGACCGTCGCTGGTCGATGCGCTGAAGATCATCGATAAGGACGAGTTCAAGCGCACGATCTTCGGTGGCCGTCTTGCGAAGGGCATGCCCGACTTCAGTTCGAGCGCCAGGATGCAGGCACACTGGGAGGATCTTTATACGTATCTGAAGGGGCGTTCGGACGGGAAAATCCCGGCCGGAGACCTGAGCGCGATGGATAGCCCATAACACTGATTGATTGCCAAGGCCGCGACTCGAGACTCAAGACTCAAGAGGAGGCTTCCGATGCGACACAGCAAACGACTATCCGCGCATCTCGCGCTATCGGCTGTCGCGCTGTGCTGCGCGGCGCTGGCGAGCGCCGCCGTGCGTGCGGACGGCGCCGCGCTGCCGAACAACGACGGTGCCGACGGCGTGCTGCGAGTCTGTGCCGACCCGAACAACATGCCGTTGTCGAACGACAAGGGCGAAGGCTACGAGAACAAGATCGCGACCGCGATGGCGCGCGATTTCGGCTATAAGATCGAGTACACCTATTTTCCGCAGCGGATGGGATTCGTCCGTCATACGCTGCGCGAGAAGGCGCCCGACAGCGAGCGCTACAAGTGCGATCTCGTGATCGGTGTGCCGAAGGGCTATGACCTGACATCGACGACGCATCCCTACCTGCATTCCACGTACGCGATGGTGTTGCCGAACAAGCCTGAGTTCGCGAGCGTTCGGACGCCTGAGGATCTGCTCAAGCTGCCGCCCGACGCGCTGCACAAGCTGCGATTCGGCATCTTCTCGCAAACACCGGCCGTCGACTGGCTGCTGACCAACGGCCTCATCGATCAGGCGCAGTCGTATCAGGTCCAGACGGGCGACCCGCAGGCGTATCCCGGCGAAATCGTCGAGCGCGATCTCGCCGCGGGCAAGATCGATGTCGCCTTTCTCTGGGGGCCGATAGCCGGTTATTTTGCGCAGCGGGCCGGGGACACGGTACGGCTTGTCCCTTTTCCGCCGCAAAGGGACATCCGGTTCGACTATCAGATCTCGATGGGCGTGCGCTACGGCGAGAAAGAGTGGCACGATAAGGTCGATCAATGGATCGGCAGTCACCAGAATCAGATCGACGATATTTTGACGAGCTACGACGTTCCGCTGCTCAAGCCGGTGGATTCGGAGGCCGGCAACGCGTCCGGCGGCTCGCAATGACGGGGTGCTCTCGTGTAGCGCGGCGCCGCTTGTAGCTTGCTGCGCTGGCGGGCGCATGCCTCATCATGCTCGGGCGCAGCGGTCCATCAGCGCAGCGCCTTCGCGTGGTAGGCGATATGCTCGCCGATATAGCTGGCGATGAAGTAGTAGCTGTGGTCGTAGCCCGGACGCAGGTTCAGTTGCAATGGATGTCCTGCCGCTTCGCAGGCTTCGCGCAGTAGTTCCGGCCTCAACTGCTGGTCCAGGAACTCGTCGCTGTCCCCTTGTTCGACCAGTAACGGTAAGCGTTCGGTCGCGTCTTTGATCAGTTCAACCGTGTCGTACTGCTTCCACGCCTGGCGATCGTTGCCGAGATAAGCTGTGAACGCCTTTTCGCCCCAAGGCACCTGGCTTGGCGCGACGATCGGCGAGAACGCCGACACGCTGCGATAGCGGCCCGGATGACGCAGCGCAATGGTCAACGCGCCATGTCCGCCCATCGAGTGCCCGCTGATGGCACGCGCATCGGTGGCCGGAAACTGCGCTTCGATCAGCGACGGCAGTTCGTTGACGACATAGTCGTGCATGCGGTAATGCTTCGCCCACGGTGGCTGGGTAGCGTTGAGATAAAAGCCCGCACCTTTGCCGAGATCGTAGGCCGGATCATCCGCCACATCATCGCCGCGGGGGCTCGTGTCCGGCGCGACGATGATGACGCCATGTTCCTCGGCGTAACGTTGAGCGCCACTCTTCGTAATGAAGTTCTGCTCGGTGCAGGTCAGGCCCGAAAGCCAATACAGCACGGGGCATTGTTGGCCGCGCAAGGCTGCGCTCGGCAGGTAAATGCCGAACCGCATCTCGCACTGGAGGGTGGAGGAGGCATGCTTCCACACTTCCTGGTGTCCATCATGACAAACGTGTCGCTCAACGCGTTCCATATCGATCAAGCCTCGCGGTAGGTGCCTTTTGCTTTGGCCGCATGGGCGGCCAACATGTCCATCAACGCGGGATTGAGGCAATCGTAAGGCTCGATCCCTTTATCGCGCAGCGTTTGACGCACGTCGGCCATTGCGGACGGCGGCGTGCCGCTTTCGATGATGGATGAAACGAATGCCGCAAAACCCGGCCCTTCCCAGCCTGCATCCTTCGACAGTTCGGTGTGGATGAAGTCGAGGCCATGGAACGCGTGTTCCTTGTTCTCGATGCGGCCGAATAAATGCGTGCCGCAGGCGGTGCAGGCATGGCGTTGAATCAGCGCGGAATCATCCACCACCTTGAGCTTTTCGCCGTGTGCCGTGACCGTCACTTTATCGCGCGGCACGACACCCACGACGGAGAACAGGGCACCCGCGGGCTTCCAGCACTTCGTGCAGCCGCACGCGTGATTGAAGAGGACTTGCGAATCCACGCGCACTTCGACAGGGTCGGTCGCGCACGAACAGCGCAACGTCCCGCCTTTGAAATCGCTTGCGCCCTTCTGAATACCGCGGTCGACGCTAGGATGAATTGCCTGGGTCATGACCTGTCTCCTGGTTGGGTCAGATGTGATCGTTCGCGATCAATAGCGAACGACGGTGCGGATCGACTTCCCTTCGTGCATCAGATCGAACGCTTCGTTGATCTCGGCGAGCGATTTCGTGTGGGTGACGAACGGCGCGAGCTGGATCTTTCCAGCCATGGCATCTTCAACCATGCCGGGCAGCTGCGAACGCCCCTTGACGCCGCTGAACGCGGTGCCGAGCCAGCGGCGGCCGGTTACGAGCTGGAACGGCCGCGTGGAAATCTCCTGGCCCGCACCCGCGACGCCGATGATGACCGATTGGCCCCAGCCGCGGTGTGCGCATTCGAGCGCCGCGCGCATGACATTGACGTTGCCGATACATTCGAAGCTGTGATCGACGCCCCAGCCCGTCATCTCGACGATAACCTGCTGAATCGGCTTCTCGTGATCTTTCGGATTCACGCAATCGGTCGCGCCGAAGACACGGGCCAGATCGAATTTGCTTGGGTTCGTATCGATGGCGATGATGCGGCCGGCCTTGGCCAGCTTCGCACCTTGAATCACGGCCAGACCGATGCCGCCCAGGCCGAACACGGCCACCGAATCGCCTTCCTGCACCTTGGCCGTGTTTTTGACCGCGCCCAACCCGGTGGTGACGCCGCAGCCGAGCAGGCAGACTTGCTCGGGGTTCGCATCGGGATGGATCTTGGCCAGCGAGACTTCCGCGACGACCGTGTATTCGCTGAACGTCGAGCAGCCCATATAGTGATAAACGGGCTGGCCGTTGTAGCTGAAGCGCGAGGTGCCGTCGGGCATCACGCCTTTGCCCTGGGTGGCGCGGACAGACACGCACAGGTTGGTCTTTCCGCTCTTACAGAACAAGCATTCGCCGCATTCGGCGGTGTAAAGAGGAATGACGTGATCGCCGGGTTTCACGCTCGTCACGCCTTCGCCCACTTCGACGACGATGCCCGCGCCTTCGTGGCCGAGCACGGCGGGGAAGAGCCCTTCGGGATCGTCGCCCGAGAGCGTGAATGCATCGGTGTGGCAAACGCCCGTATGCGTGATTTTGACGAGCACTTCGCCTTTGCGAGGCGGTTCGACGTCGATCTCGACGATTTCGAGGGGTTTG
Organism: Trinickia sp.; assembly: GCF_051961175.1. Taxonomy (GTDB): domain Bacteria; phylum Pseudomonadota; class Gammaproteobacteria; order Burkholderiales; family Burkholderiaceae; genus Trinickia. Next base: position 25,920 of record NZ_JBQCDN010000421.1, read on the forward strand.
CCGGGCCCGAATGCAACGGCAGCACGTGATTTCATGTCAGTCCTTTAAGCGAAGAAGGGGATATCAGCCGGCGCTACCGGTGGCCGCTGAATCGGGTTAACGGAGATAAGAGCGCACGAGGGAAACGACATCGTCGATCGACCCTTGCTGTGCACCGTTCGCTTGCGCGACATGCGAAAACTCTTCTCGTAAATGACTTTCGAGCACCCCGGCCATCAGGCCGTTGATGGCGCCGCGTACGGCCGCGATCTGCTGAAGAATCGGGCCGCAGTCGGCGCCTTCCTCGAGTGCGCGCTCGAGCGCGTCGATCTGTCCTTTGACGCGGCGGACGCGCGCCAGGACGCGCTTTTTCTCTTCTGCGGTGTGAGGCATTGCCGGATGAAACGAAACTGGGATGGAGTATAAGTTAGCATACTGCCGGGCAGTATGCGAAGATTTTACGAGGCGTGAATGATTGGGGCGGTGGGGGGCGACTCAGCGAGCCGCGTTTTCTTCTGCGTCCTACGAAATTCGCCACGCTATATTTCACAGGACCTTTCGCTGCCGCCCTCAGCTCTGCATGGGACTCAAGGTCTTGCACGCGTTATGCCCCGGCGCGGGCCCGGTAAGCGTCAAGTGTCGTTCTCGCTTGCGTCCGAATGGCTCGATGCACGAAAGGCGTCCACCCCAGCAACGCGCCCTTCACCCCAAGCGCTTGGCGAGCCCATCGCCAGACGTCGAACACGTCGCGATGCTCGGCGATCAATCCGTCGCGAAAGGCAAAACGCGCCTCGATCCGATTCACCACGATCCTGCCAGTCCGGCTGAATCGATAGGTGGCGGTCCATTGTGCCTGGCCAACGCGTTCGTCTGCCGCGACATCGGAGAACGTGAGCGAGAACCCTTCCGCACGCTGCGCCAACATGCGCCACATGTCGCGCGCCGCGTCACCTTTCAGCTCCCCGAACGCGGGATCGCTGAATACGACATCATCGGTGTAGCACTTCGCCATCGCCTCGGCATCCAATCGTTGGAATGCCCGATAAAAGTCGAGGATGACGTTGACGTTCGGATGAGGTTGGTCCATTGAGTGCGCTTGTCCTTGGATTGGCTGATTCGATCAGCGTGCCCGCCGAGTTTCAATGAGCCAATGAGGCAAGTCAATCCCGCTGCGGGCATCGCGCTGCCGGTACACGGCATCTACGATTTAAAGACGCCGATGTGCGTGCTACACGCCCGCTCGATGGCGCGATAGCGAAGCGCGCGTGGCAATCCGGCGAGGCGCCGGTCCGGTCGATTGCCTTGTAATCAGTTCCGTCGGCAGCACAATACGCGGTGCAATCGAATCGTCGTTTTCCATTTGCGACAGCAGCGTGTTCACGGCAGCGCGCCCCATCTGCGCAAACGGCTGACGGATCGTGGTTAGAGGCGGATGCACCTGCGAGGCCATGGGAATGTCGTCGAATCCGACCACGGAAAGATCGTGCGGTACCTTGAGGCCCTGTTCGCGCGCGGCGGCGATGACGCCGAACGCGCTCAGGTCATTGACGGCGAAGATCGCAGTGGGCGGCTCCGGCAGGGCGAGCAGCGCGCAAGCCGCGTCAAACGCCCGCATCTGAGAGAGATCGCCCTGCGCGATGAGATCCGGATCGTTTGGCAGACCCAACCGGGCAAGCGCATCGACATAGCCTCGCCGCCTGTCGCGTACGCCCTCGATGGATTCGTCACCGGCGACGAATCCGATGCGCGTGTGCCCTAACTGCGCCAAGTGTTCGACCGCACGCACCGCACCGCCGTAACTGTCGACGGAAATCGACGGAAACCCGTCGAGGCTGCCGCGCTGATCGATCGCAACGACAGGGACGTTGGAAGCGGCCAGCGCATTGAAGTAGGCCGATTCGCGCGGCAGGATCGCGACGACCCCGTCGGTAAATTGCTTGATCAATCCCAGGACGGATTGATGCGAATGACGGTCTTCGTCGAACAGCGTGTAGACGAGCGTTTCGTATCCCTGCGCGCGCGCCGCCCGGCCGACGCCGACCACGAGTTCGCCCACGTAGTGATTGTCGAGTACGGGCGTCATGATGCCGATGATGCCGTTGCGCCCGCCGGAGAGCTTTTGGGCACTGCGGTTGACGACATATCCGAGATCCGCTGCGATCTTCAACACCCCCTCGCGCGTTTCCTGAGAGACGCCGGGCTTATCGTTGAGCGCGCGCGAGGCCGTCATCTGCGAGACGCCGGCGATTTTTGCAACCTGCGCGAGGGTCGGTGATTGTTTGCTCATCTTCTTTATTGCTGACTACGGTTCGGTCTACTTACCGGCTCGTTTTCTTCTTTCCTTCGATCTGGGCATGCCCATCGATCATGGCTGTAAACGGTAGCGGTAACGTCATAGTACCAGGACTCGGTGGGCGGTGGCTCCGGGGCTGGCTCGTCAGATCGGCATGGTCATCGTTGAAAAATCGGGAAACCACGCATAGTCACCTAGGGCGGCCATCTCCGGCAGAGATCGGCGGGTAAACACGGATGGTTGTGGTGGTCCACGAAAAATAACATTGCGTAACGTTAGCGATAACGTTGTGCGCGTGGACAAACAACGGAGACGTGAATGCCTGCTGGGAAACTGACAAAACTCGCGTGGACAGCCACGTGGCTTGCGGCCACTTGGACGTTTTCGATCGGCATCGCTTACGCGCAATCGGGCAAGGCGATCGTCGAATGGGATCACCAAACGGATGGAAACGAACCGACCAACCTGCAAGCCGCGGTTGCCCGCTTCGAGCAGGCGGATCCAGGCTTCCAGGTCGAGTCGTCGCACGTCCTGAACGACGCCTACAAGGCCAAGCTGAAGATTGCCTTCGGCGCGGCGCAGCCCCCGTGCGTCTTCGATACGTGGGGCGGCGGCGGCCTGCGGGAGTATGTGAAATCGGGGCAAGTCGCCGATCTCACCCCGTTCCTCAAGCAGAACAAAGCGTTTGCCGATCGATTTCTTCCCACCTCCTGGCCGGCGGTGACCACGGATGGAAAAATCTATGGCATTCCGGAAGAAAACATCGCCGTCGCGGTCGTTTTCTATAACAAGGAACTGTTCCAGAAATATCACGTGAGCCCGCCTGCCACGTGGGCCGAGTTGCTGAATGTCATCAAGGTGTTCAACGCGCATGGCGTGGCCCCTTTCGCGTTGGCGAACAAGAACAAATGGACGGGATCGATGTACTACATGTATCTCGTCGACCGCTTGGGCGGTCCCGGCGTATTCCAACGTGCGGCCAACGGCGTGCAGGGCGGCAGCTTCGCCGATCGGGTGTTCGTCGAGGCGGGTAAGTACATCCAGGATCTTGTGAAAGCGGGGGCATTTGCGCCGGGCTTCAATGGACTCGATTACGACATCGGGGCATCGAGGCGGTTGTTGTATTCGGGCCGAGCCGCGATGGAGTTGATGGGGACGTGGGAGGCGTCGACGATTCGGAAAGAGAATCCGTCGTTCTATCAAAAACTCGATTTCTTTCCATTTCCGAGCGTGCCGGGAGGCAAAGGCGATCCACACGACATTGTCGGAACTGTCGGTGACAGCTTCCTGAGCATTTCGACGCAATGCCAGGATCGCTCGGCCGCATTCAAGTTGATTCAAACGATGACCGACGACACGTCCATGAAAGCCCGAGTGGCGGACGACCGTATCCCGCCGGTGAAGGACGTGACGGTTTCCGATCCTTTGATGAAGCGCGTGCAGGCGTTGATCGAACAAGCGCCGAACGTGCAGCTCTGGTACGACCAGGAACTGCCGCCGCGTCTGGGCGAAAAGCACAAGGATCTCGCGCAAGCGCTGTTCGGCCTCTCGATCACACCACAAGCCGCGGTCGATGAGATGCAAGCGGCCGCGAAAAGCGGGGCGAACTGATCCGCGTCCATCGGCTGAGTGAACTGATTGACTGTGGGCCAACGAATTGAGAGCCGGAGGGCGTCTTGAGTACGGTGACGGTTGAATCCGACGTATCGAAAGCATCGAATCGCCAGCGTCGAACAGGTTCCCAGTGGGTCAGCATCGTGGTGCTGCTCGCGCCATCGATGCTATTGCTTTCGGTGTTCCTGCTCTATCCGCTCTTCGGCAGTTTTCGCCTGTCGTTGGTCGATTGGAATGGGTTGGGTAACGGTGCGCGCTACGTGGGCCTCGCTAACTGGGTGCACCTCGCGCACGACGCGGTGTTTTGGAAGGCGCTGCGTAACAACCTGGTGCTTGCACTGTTCTCCGTCGTCATCCAGTTGCCACTCGCGCTCGTGCTCGCCGTGATGTTGGACAAGGCGGCGAAGGGATCGAGAGTATTGAAACTGCTCTATTTCCTGCCCTTGCTGATGTCGAGTGTCGCGATCGGCGTGTTGTTCAAAAATGTCTACGATCCGAATTTCGGCCCTTTGAACGTGGGATTGCGTGCGATCGGGTTGGACTCGCTGGCTCAGGATTGGCTTGGCGATCCGCATTTTTCGCTGGCATCGACGATCGCGGTGATCTGCTGGCAGAACATCCCGTTCTACATGATTCTGTTTCTCGCCGGCCTTTCATCGTTCCCAGCCGAATTGGGCGAAGCGGCCCGGCTGGACGGCGCCTCCGAATCCACGATCTTCTGGCGCATCAAGCTCCCGCATCTGCAAGGGACGATCCGAACGGCGATGCTGCTGGCCGTGTTGGGATCGCTCAGGTACTTCGATCTCGTATTCGTCATGACGGGCGGCGGGCCCGAACACGCCTCCGAACTCATGGCGACCTACATGTACAACAAGGTGTTCAGTTCGTTCCAGCTTGGGTATGGAAGCACGATCGCGTCCGCGATGTTCTCGATCGTTGCGCTCGTCGCGGCCGCCGCCATGCGCGCAACCCAACGCTATTCGCAAAAGGTTTGACCATGCTTGCTCTGAGAACACGAGAAACGATGCTGGCAAAAAGAGGCCTATCGTACTTTCTTGCGCTTGTCTGGCTGGCTGTCACCACGCTTCCATTCCTCTTTGTGATCGTGACCAGCTTGAAGTCGCAAGAGGAATCTTTCTCGGCCTCGGTATGGGCCTTGCCGCAGCATGTCGATCTCTCTCAGTATGCGTCGGTGCTGCATGGCCCGTTCTTCACTTATCTTCGCAACAGCTTCTTCGTGGTTGGCCTATCGGTGCTGTTGATCGTCGTACTGAGTGCGATGGCCGCCTATGCCTTTGCTCGAATGAAATTCCCGTTTGGAAAGACATTGTTCGGGCTCGTGGTCGCGGCGATGATCGTGCCCATTCACGCCACGTTGGTGCCGATATATCTGCTCGTTAGAAATATCGGCTTATACGACACTTCGTTCGCTCTGATCGGGCCGTATGTCGCGTTCAGTTTGCCGATATCGATATTCATCTTGACCGAGTTCATGAAGCAGATCCCCCAGGAGTTGGAGGAGGCCGCTTGTCTCGATGGATGCGGGCCGCTCACGATCTTTTGGCGGATTTACTTCCCGCTCTCCACGCCCGGGCTCGCCACGGTTGCTATCTATAACGCCGTGGCGCTCTGGAATGAATTCATCTTCGCGTATGTCCTGACGTCGACTCCGGGGCACCGGACACTTCCGCTCGCGATCTGGGATTTCCAGGGGCAGTATTCATCGAACGTTCCGGCGATGCTCGCGGTGGTGACGCTGACGTCGCTTCCTTTGATAGCGGTCTACGCGTTCGGACAGGAAAAAGTCATCAAAGGAATGATGGCAGGATCGTTAAAGGGTTGATCAATCATGGCAAGCATTAGCCTCAGGAATGTTCACAAGGCGTACCAAGGCAATTCGGCCGTCATCCGTAGCGTGGACTTAGACGTCGGCGCCAATGAATTCTGCGTTTTTCTGGGCCCGTCCGGTTGCGGAAAGTCGACGCTGCTGCGCATGATCGCCGGCCTGGAGGCGATTACTTCCGGTGAGCTCCGAATCGACGGGCAGATGGTCAACGACGTTCATCCTTCGAAGCGACGCGTCGCGATGGTCTTTCAGAACTATGCGTTGTATCCGCATATGAGCGTCTACGAAAACATGGCGTTCGCGTTGCGTCAGGCAAAACTGGATGGTGCGACCATCGATCGGAAAGTCCGGCAGGCGGCCGCTTCGCTGCAACTCGATCCACTGCTGAATCGCAAGCCCGCTGCGCTTTCCGGTGGGCAACGCCAACGCGTGGCGATTGGCCGGGCGATCGTGCGCGAGCCGGGTGTCTTCCTGTTCGACGAGCCACTGTCGAATCTCGATGCGGCGCTGCGCGTTCAAACCCGGACGGAGATCGCGCGGATTCACCGCGAGTTCAACCAAGCCAGCGCCATATACGTGACGCACGATCAGACGGAAGCGATGGCGCTCGCGGACAAGATTGTCTTGCTGCATGCAGGCGCCGACATGGAGCGCGAGGGCAGCATCGCGCAGATCGGATCGCCGCTCGATTTATATCATCGGCCGAAAAATCGATTCGTGGCGGGTTTCATCGGCTCGCCGCGGATGAATTTCGTGGAAGGCAAAGTGGTCGAGGCCAGTTCCAATAGCGTATCGCTGCGCCTGCCGGGCGGGGAAACGTTCGCTGCGTCGGTCGATGGACGCAAGCTGCCAATCGGTGCCGACGTGACCCTCGGTATTCGTCCCGAACACATTGGCATTGCCGGCAGCGAGACCCGAAGCCAAATCGTCCGCGCGCAAGCCCGGCTCATCGAACGGTTCGGTGAATGCACCTACCTGCACGCCGCGCTGGCGGAGCAGGGAGACGCAAGCATCGTCGCGAAGCTTCCCGGTGACGTGGAGATCGAGCGTGGCCGCCCCGTCGCGCTTTGGATTCCGCCCCACGCCTGTCATGTCTTCGATCACCATGGTGTCGCCTTGCCGCGGGTCGATAGCGCAAACAGCGCCGAGCTCGCTCGAGACCGCGCTTGACCGGCCCTTCCTCTATCTACACGAGAGTTTTCATGTCAATCGATATTGCCGAACAACCGGCTCTGTACCGTGATGCCGCAGCACCCGTGGCCGCGCGCGTCGCCGATTTGCTGGCCCGCATGACGCTGGAAGAAAAAATCGCCCAGTTGCACGCGGGCTGGCTGAAGCTGTCGCCGGACGGCAACCACACATGGCGACTCGCCGATTTCGCTCAGCGCGAGACGGGGATTACCGTCGATCAATTGCTTGAACACGGGCTAGGGCAAATTACGCGACCGCTCGGCACGCACACCATCGAGGCGCACGAAGGCGTTCGCGCGTTCAATGCGTTGCAGCGCAGGATGATCGAGGACACGCGGCTCGGTATACCCGTGATGTCGCACGAGGAATGTCTTGTCGGACTCATGATCGAGGGGGCGACGCTCTTTCCGGCACCGCTGAACTACGGCGCGACGTGGGATGCGGAGCTGGTCGAGCAAGTGGGACGCGAGATCGGCATACAGGCGCGATCGATAGGTTGCCACCAGGGGCTCGCGCCTGTGCTGGATGTTTCTCGTGATCCGCGCTGGGGGCGGACCGAAGAAACGTTCGGCGAGGATCCGTACCTGGTCGGCGCACTGGCCACGCGTTATGTCAAAGGTCTTCAGGGCGAACGCCGGGATCTGCTCGCGACGCTCAAGCACTTCGCCGGGCATTCGGCCAGCGAGGGCGGGCGCAATCACGCGCCGGTCCATATGGGGCCGAGAGAATTCAACGACATTTTTCTTTTGCCCTTTGAAATGGCGGTGAAGCTGGCCAACGCCGGTTCGGTCATGCCCGCTTATCACGACGTCGACGGCATTCCCTGCCATGCCGACCAGACGTTGATCGAGGGCACGTTGCGCCGGAAGTGGGGGTTCGACGGCCTCGTGGTGGCCGATTACGCCGGTGTCAATCTGCTGTATTCGCATCATGGCGTGGCCGATGACGCCGCGAAAGCGGCGGCGTTGGCGTTCAACGCCGGCCTTGATATCGAATTGCCGGGGCATGAATGCGCCTTGCATTTGCAAACCGCGCTCGAGCGAGGCGACATTGACCTGTCCGTGATCGACGCGGCCGTGTCGCGCGTGCTGACGGCGAAGTTCCGGCTGGGGCTGTTCGAGCACCCGTATGTGGATCCCGACGGCGTCAATGTGAATGGCGCGCAGGCGGCGGCTGTCGCCCATCGCGCCGCTCTCGAGTCGATCATTCTGTTGAAGAACGACGCGCTGCTGCCGCTCAGTCCCGATCGCGCAACGCGCATGGCGATCATCGGTCCGACCGCCGACGACCCCCTGGCATTGCTCGCGGGATATAGCTTCCCCGTGCATTTGATCACGGCGGGCGAGCAGGCACGTGCTTTAGTGAAAACGCCATGGCAGGCGTTCAAGGAGCGCTTCGGAACCGATCGGGTCGTGTATGCGAAGGGGTGTGACATCATCCGTGAGCGCCGCGCTGAAACACCGGTCTATCCGGGTGACGTCGACATGGCCCGCGCGATCGACGCAAACCGTCAGGCGCCGATCAGCCGGGACGTTGGGCAAATCGACGAGGCCGTTCGCGCAGCGCAATGCGTCGATGTCGCGCTTGTGTTCGTCGGCGATTTATCCGGCCTGTTCCAATCGGGTACGGTGGGGGAGGGCTCGGATACCGATAGCCTCGATCTGCCGGGCGTGCAGCAGGCGCTATTGTCCGCGATTGTGGCGACGGGCAAGCCGACCGTCGTGGTCCAGACAGGCGGACGTCCCTATAATCTCGGCGGGTTGGAGGATCGGGTGGCCGCCCATGTCATCGCCTTTGCTCCGGGTGAAGGCGGCGCGGATGCGCTCGTTGACTTGATATCGGGCGCGGCCAATTTTAGCGGCAGGCTGCCGTTATCGATTCCAAAGAGCGTGGGAGCGGTGCCCTATGTCTATAACCACAAGCTCAAGAGCGCGGGTACGCCAATTGCCTATCACTTCGGCTCGCGCTACCCATTCGGTTTCGGCCTCAGCTATACGGAATTTGAATATCGGGCGCTGCATTGGATCAACCAGGAGGCCGCGATCGACGACGGGCAATTCGAATTCACGTTCGAGATTGCGAACGTGGGCGCCCGTGACGGAACGGAG
>NZ_JBQCDN010000422.1:0-3218 GCF_051961175.1 Trinickia sp.
CGAATACGGCCAGCAACCCATAGATCACGATCCGCGACACGTAGTTGTGTCGCCCCATGACCATCTGCGGTGAATCCCATCCTCGTTGCGACATGACAGTCTCCCTGCTCGCTTCAGTGGGAGCCGCGGCCGCTGCGCGGCTTCAGCTCCGAATGCAGATAGGGCACCATGATCGCGGCGACCGTGCACAGCATCATCACCGCACTAGCCGCGCCCATGCCCAGCTCGTTGCGGGTGAACGTGAACGAATACATGAAGGTCGACGGTAGCTCCGTCGAATAGCCCGGACCCGCGCCGGTCAGTGCAACGACCAGCTCATAGCTCTTGACAGCGAGGTGAACGAGGATCACGAACGCCGAGATAAATGCCGGTCGCAGTTGCGGAATGACGATGCGCCGGTAAATTGCCGGCAAGCGCGCGCCGTCGATCGACGCGGCTTTGATCATGTCTTGGTCGATGCCTCGCAAACCCGCGAGGAACATCGCCATCACAAAGCCGGATGCTTGCCAGACGGCAGCGATCACGACACAGTAGATCGCCATGTGGTCGTCGATGATCCAGTTGAACTGGAAGCTCGTCCAACCCCAGTCGTGGAACAGCCTCGACAAACCAAGGCCAGGATTGAGGATCCACTTCCAAGCCGTGCCCGTGACGATGAACGAGATCGCCATTGGATACAGGAAGATGGCGCGCAGCCCGCCTTCGGCACGGATCCGCTGATCAAGCAGGATCGCAAGCGTAAGGCCGATCGCCATGCACAGCACCACATAGAGCGATGCGTAAATGCCGAGGTTCATCACCGCGACGTGCCAGCGCGGATGCTCCCAGACCCGCGCGTACTGCATGAAGCCGCCCCAGCGCAGGCTGGCGAACGCACGCGAGCGCGTGAAGGACAGCGCGGCCGTCCATACGATGAAGCCGTACACGAAGATCAACGTCGTGATAAGCGTCGGCGACAGCACCAGCTTCGGCAACATATGCTCGATGCGGTTGCGCAGGCTCGCCTGGCGAACGGATTCGGGAGTAGACATGGCCACGGTATCGTGAGTCGAGGCGTGGTGAGTCCGGTGAGTCATGTTCATAGCAGCCACCTTCCACTTCAGGACTTCGGGACCGGGATGTCCGCGCGTGCGGACGCGCCCGGTTGCCTCAGACGTTTACTTTGCGTTGTTGACCGCTTCGACGAGCTGCTTCACCGCATCGGCGGACGACTCGTTCGAATTGAAGAAATGCGTGACGACGTCATACACCGCGTTTTTCGGTCCGTCGGGCATCGCGTGGCCATGCGCAAAGCTGCCGACCATCGTGCCGTTCTTGAGAGCACTGCGCAGGTCCGCCATCGACTTCTGGCCGCATTCGTCGAAGCCGTCGGCAGGCACGTCCAGACGCGCCGGTATCGAGCCTTTGATCTGGTTGAATTTGGCCTGATTCGACTTGTCCATCACCGTCGAGGCGAACGCATGTTCGGCGGGGAGGCTCGGATCGCCCTTCTTGAACGTCGCAAACTGGTCGGTGTTGAAGATGAAGTCGCCTTGCGTGCCCGGATATTGGAAGCACAGGTAATCGACGTTCGCCTTCTTGCCCGCATTCACAAACTCTCCCTTGGCCCAATCGCCCATGATCTGCATCGCAGCACGACCGTCGATCACCATCGCGGTAGCGAGATTCCAGTCGCGGCCAGGGAAGTTCGGATCGACCATGCCGCGCAGTGCGCGCATCTGGTCGAACGCCTTCTCCATCGTCTTCGAGCCGAGCGCGGCGGCATCGAGATTGACGAGTGCCTGCGTATAGAACTTCGGGCCACCCGCGGACATAACCGCGCTATCAAAGATGGTTGCCTCTTGCCACGGTTGGCCACCGTGCGCGAGGGGGATATAGCCCGCCTTGCGGATCGCGGCGGCGTCCGCGACGAGCTGGTCGAAGCTTTGCGGCGGCGCCAAATGCAGGTCATCGAAGATCTTCTTGTTTGCCCAGATCCAATTGGTTCGGTGAATGTCAACCGGCACGGCTACCCAATGCCCCTGGTACTTCGAGAAACGCTGGATCGGCGCCGGCACCTGCTTGTCCCAACCTTCCTTCCCTGCGAGCGAATCGAGATTGGCGAGGTAATCCTGCTCGGCGTATTCCGGAATCGTGAAGCCGAGCATCTGGATGGCGTCGGGAGGATTGCCCGAGGAGACGCGTGCCTTGAGCACCGTGCGAGCCGCTTCTCCGCCGCCGCCTGCGATCGGCGCATCCTTCCACGTATAGCCGCGCTGTTTCAAGCCGTCCTTCAGCACGGCAAGCGCCTTGGCCTCGCCGCCGGACGTCCACCAGTGCATCACTTCGACGGTCTTGCTGTCGGCCGCCGCCGCAACCGTGCCGGCACCGAGCGTAGTAGCCGCCACGAGGCCGAGAAGGGTCTTCCTCAACATGTCTCACTCCACCAGGTTTATCTCTCTCTTACGGGGAGAATGTGAAATCGCGTCCGACGCCATGCCGGACCCGTGCCTTGCTACTCGTCACTGCTCCGACGGCACCCACCGGCTGCTGCGCTCGCCGATGTGCAATTGAATGGTTTTGGTCTCCGTGTAGTCCTCGACCGCCTGCTTCCCGAGCTCGCGCCCCACGCCGCTCGCTTTGAAGCCACCGAACGGCAGCTCCGGGTATCCGTCGAGGAACGTGTTGACCCAGACCGTGCCGGCGTCGACGCCGCGCGCGACCGTGAGGCAGGTGTCGATATCGCGACTCCAGACTGCCGCGGAAAGACCGTAGGCGGTATCGTTGGCGATCTCGATCGCGTGCTGCGCGTCGCGGAACGAAATCACCGACAGCACAGGACCGAAGATCTCTTCTCGCGCCGCGCTCATCTCAGGCGTGACACCGGTCAGTACCGTCGGCTGCAGATAGAAGCCGGCGGCGTGTTCGTAGCGCGCCCCGCCGACGCGAACCTGCGCACCTGCAGCGACGCTGCGTTCGATGTGCGAGAGGATGTCCTTCATTTGTTGCTCGCTGACGATCGCGCCCACCTTCGCATCGGGATGCAACGGGTCGCCGACTGGCACCACCTTCGCGCGCTCGACGACCGCCTCAGCGAAACGCTCCGCGATCGACTCGTGCACAAGCACTCGGCTGCCGCTATTGCAGCATTCGCCGGCGTTGAAATAGACGCCGAACACGACCGCGTCGATCATCGCGTCCCAGTCGCAGTCGGGAAACACGATCTGCGGATTCTTGCC
>NZ_JBQCDN010000423.1:0-4220 GCF_051961175.1 Trinickia sp.
ATCTCTGCGTTCTCCAGATAGAGAAGTATCCCGTCGTCCTTTAACGCATCGATAAAGCGCGGCACGTCACCGAACGCCGTGCCGGCAAGCCGAGATACGGTGTCGAGGCAGCCACCGATGAGCCGACCGACGAGCGTGAGATCAGATCTACCGCCGTCCAATCGTTTCCAGGTTGTCTCTTGGTCGAGCGACGGAGTGGCAACGAATCCCGCCTGTGCGTTCCTGCCTTGGTGGCATCGCGAAGCGCTTTGTGAGAATGAAGTGCCGGGCTGTGCGGTGAGGACGTCCCATATCGTGGCCGTCACTGGATCGGTATCCGCACCCCCAATCTGCATCAGATTGGGGCCGTGCAACGTAGCCCAACCGGCAATGGTGGTGAGGGGCAAATGTAGTGTACTAAGGTCGGAAAAGCCAGAGAACCATTTGGCCGGCATGTCAGCCAATGCGCGGAAATCGATGAGAGGGAGCAACTCCATGGCGAGTTCCCCGCCCCACGGCGGCATCACCGCTGCGATTCCGGGTTCTGTCAGAAATCGCATCAGCTCCGAAGCGCGCTGTTCGCGCACGGCGCTGGCAGACTTGAACTGTTGGCGAAGACATTCACCTTCAGCCACGCGGTAACCACGCGTTCGTAATGCGTCGATGGCCTCGTCGAGGCGCGGGTGCAAATGCGCGGGCACACCGGATGAGGGGGCCGTTACAGCGATCAGATCACCAGATGAAAGCGGTTCAGGGAAGCGGATGTTCATCGTCGTTGTCGTCGCAGAGCATGCTCCATTAGCCTTGTCTGCATTGTCGACGATTCAGGCGTCCGCGTCGAACGGCCGAATGTGGCCGGCAAGCGCCCGCTCGCCGGGCGACTTCGTTCAGACTTTCAGTTTGCTCAGCCATCTCGAGCGCATCGTCGACTTCAATACCGAGGTCGCGCGCAGTGCCCTCCGACCCATTGACTGCGGACAATAGGTCGGAAATGTAGATAATGTATTTCATCGACCACACAGGTCAATAAAACTTCGCCTAACGGTTCCGCAAGAATCTGCATTAAAAGCGCGGCCTAAACTACAATCTAGGTTCCCAGCGAGACACGTCTCGCCAAGATTGGTACAGCCAAGCCAGGGTGATGTCGTCCTCGTAACACCTAGCACTCAAAGAACCGTAGATGCCGCATGCTGACGTTCATCCACAACAAGAGCGACACTGACAACCACCTGACCGCCATCACCGGCTTTCTGGCGGACGCTGAGAACGCGTTCATCTGCTCCGGTCATCTGAAGGCTGGCGGGGTCGAAATCCTCTCTGACGCGCTTAAGCAGGCCGTCGCGCGCGGCGCGCGGATCATCGTGTATTCAAACGTGGGAGACCGTGACACTCAACCGCGTGCGATCTCCGCGCTGAAAAAGCTCGGAGTTGAACACGTCCTCGTTAAGGATTTCTTCCTGCACACGAAGCTGTATCTTTTCGAGTCCGGCGAAAATTTCACGGCGATCACCGGCTCGGCAAACATCACCCGTAACGCGCTTACGACGAATGAAGAATTCTCGGCAGTGGTTAGAGGGCGCAAGGAAGACGATCAGCACCGTGACCTGACCGCATACGCCGCATATCTGGACGCCAGGTGTCGCAGCGCCCGCGCTCCTGCTTCTGCAAAGAGTCGGCGCGGCAAAGGCCCAAAGACGACCTTGAGCACGGTGGCGACATGAAGGTCTATCTCGACGATCTGCGCTCGGCGCCAGAAGGCTGGAAACGCGTCTACTGGCCCGCCGAAGTGATCGCGCTTCTTGAGACAGGCGATGTCGACGAACTTAGCCTCGACCACGACCTCGGCGACGACGTGCGCGGCACCGGCTATGACGTGCTGGTATGGATCGAAGAAGCCGTCGCGCTGCGCGGATTCAAGCCGCCCCGTCTGCGTGTCCACTCGGCGAATCCGGCGGCCGCGGTTCGGATGCAGGAAGGCATTGCGGCGATCCTGCGATTGGCTAACCGCTCATAAGATGCGGCGAGCGGCTAAAACCGACCCTGAGCTGTCCTTCGATATCTGCCCGATGTTACGTCTCTTTTCGATGTACTGTCGTCATTCCATAGTGGGCCCCCGCTCGTCGTCCGGGAAACACGCTGGCCCGCTCGACCGACACGTCAATCCTTGAGCGGAAGCTTCGCAACGACCTTGATCTCAAAGTCGAAGCCGTAAAGCCAGGTCACTCCGACCGCGGTGAGCGTCGGATGCGGCGCGTCGCCCCAAAACTCGGGCACGACCTGCCAGACGCGCTCGAATGTCGATTGCGGATCGACCATGAACACCGTGACGTCCATCACATCGTCGAACGTGCATCCGGCCTCGTGCAAGATCGCATTCAGGTTTCGAAAAGCAATCCGCACCTGTTCCTGCAGATCAGGCTCAGGCGCTCCGTCCTCGCGACTGCCGACCTGACCCGATACGAACAGCAAACCACTCGCCCGTACCGCCGGAGAATACCGGTTACGCTCGTACAGCGCCCGACGCCCCGGCGGAAATACCACATCGCGCTTGTCCACATTAACCTCCTTTGATAGTCATTGGTTTCGATCAGCTCACTCTACCGACCGGCGCCCGCGCGATAAACTGCCAACCCTGTCCATGACAGTTTGTAAAATGCAAACAATTCAAACGCGAGGCAAACACTCATGGACCGTTTCGATGCGATGCGTGCTTTCGTCCGGGTAGTCGAGGCAGGCAGCTTCACGAAAGCGGCCGAGACGCTTCATATGAGCAAGACCACGGTGACGCATCTGGTCCAGCAACTCGAAGCGCGCTTGCGCGTACGGCTGCTGAACAGGACGACGCTGTCAAGCGCATTCGAAATCTGAGCCACTTCGCGCATGAGCGCGCAAAGTAAAAGTGAGCCAGTCGTTAGGTCTTCGATGCCGGGACGTGGCCGGCTTTCCGCTGCTGTTTGAGGCGGTAACTGTCTCCTTTGATTTGGATGATGTGGGCGTGATGCAAGATGCGGTCGAGCATGGCTGCGGTCAGCGTGGCGTTGCCGCCGAACGTCTCGTCCCATTGAGTGAATGGCAAGTTGCTCGTCAGGATCATCGAACCGCGCTCGTAACGCTTCGCCACGATCTGGAAGAAGTGGCTTGCTTGGTCACCTGACAGCGGCAGATAGCCGATCTCGTCGACGATCAGCAGCCTCGGCCCGATGACGTTGTGCCGAAGGACGGCGTCGTAGCGCTCTTGGCGTCGGGCCGCTTCGAGCTGCAACATCAGATCCGCCGCGGTGATGAACTTCGTCTTGATGCCCGCTTGTGTCGCCGCATAGCCGATTGCGATGGCTAGGTGCGTCTTGCCGACGCCGGACGGACCAAGCAATACTGCGTTCTCGCCGCGCTCGATGAAGCGCAGCGTCGCCAATTCGTCGATGGCCTTGCGTGGCGCACCGACGGCGAAACTGTAGTCGTAATCGTCCAACGTCTTGATCGCGGGGAATCCGGCCATGCGCACGAGCGTCTGCCGCGATCGAAGTTGCCGCATCTCGCGCTCGTGCGCTAGTGCATGCTCAAGGAAATCGAGGAAGCTCCACTGCTTGGCCGCCGCATCGCTGGCCAGTGCGACATAGCGCTGCATAAGTCCTTCAAGCTTCAGGCTCTGGCAGTGACCGTCGATGCGCTCTTGCTGCAGATTCATGCCCGCACCTCCGTCAGCAATTGCTGATAGACCGACAAGGGATGCTGCAGCGGCAACGAAGAAGAGATCGTCGGTCTTGCGGCCGGCGTCGCCACTGGTAGTTTCGTTGCGAACGCGGGCAGCTTGCGCAGTGTGTCTCGCTCGCGTTCTTCGAACAGCCTTGCAGGCGGCGCTCCTGTAACCGGATGCACCCGCTGGTTGGCAATGTCGCGTAGCCACTTGGCGACTTCGGCGTTGGCGGTTTCCACGTCGAGCAGCATCCCGGACTGCTTGAGCCAGCTAGACAACGGCACGTAGAAGTTGCCGCGCAAATAGCGATGGAAGCGCTCGATCTTGCCCTTCGTGCGAGCGCGGTAGGGTTGGCAGAGCCTGGGCATAAAGCCGTAGCGCTTCGCCAAATCGAGTAGCCCGGGATGCCACCGATGCTGGCCTTTGCCGTAAGCATCGCGCTCGAGCACGATCGTCCTGGCGTTGTCGTACAGAATCTCGCGCGGCACCCCGCCGAGCGTTTCGAATAACGCGTGGTGGCAAGCGATCAGCGTTTCTGCCTTCTCGT
>NZ_JBQCDN010000424.1:0-23684 GCF_051961175.1 Trinickia sp.
GCGGGAGCGTTCGGCCGCCGTGATACCGCTGTGATACATTTCGTCGTCCGAGACGCCAAACTACCACATCCCCGATTCGCCGCAGTATGTCCGACAGCAAGGAATCCCCCGAAGCCGCCGTTGCCGGACACGCACACCAGGAACATCGGCGGTTGCGCCGAGTGCTCAAATTCGCGCTGGCCGTCGCTTTTCTGGTCTATTTCACCGTCGCCGCCCTGTTCATCGGGCTGCGCTATGTGCTTCTTCCCCGGATCGACGATTTCCGCCCGCGCATCGAAGCGCTGGTCAGCCAGCGGCTGCATGCGGACGTGCGGATCGGCAAGCTGGCGCCGTATTGGTCCGGGTTCCAGCCCGGGATCGATGTCACGGGGCTCGATATCCGCGACGCCCACGGCGATCGCGCGCTATCGGTGCCGCATGCCACCGCCACGTTGTCGTGGGGCGCCCTGCTGCGCGCCAAGCCGGCGCTGGCCAGCCTCGTGATCGAGCGCCCCGACGTGCTCGCGGCGCGCGAGCCGGACGGCACCCTGTGGGTGGGCGGCGTGCAAGTGCCGACCACCCATACCGGCAACGACACGTTCTCGACCTGGCTGCTCTCGCAACAAGCGATCGTCTTGCGCGGCGGCACGCTGCGCTGGCGCGACGCGCAGCGAAGCGCACCCGAGCTCGCATTGCACAACGTCCGGATCGCGATACTGAACCATGGCTTCGTCCACCGCGTCGCGCTGCAAGCGCCGGGCGAGGGCACACTGTTCGAGGGGCCGCTCGATTTTCGCGCCCGCTTCCGGCATACGCCGCTGGAATCGGTCGGCAAGCCGCAAAACTGGGCGGGTGATGCCTATCTGTCGACGGGCCCCGTCGATTTGCCGACGCTCGCACGCTACGTGAAGCTGCCCATCGCCACCTACGCGGGCCGCGTCGACAATACGTTTTGGGCGCGTTTCGCCGGTGGACACGTGCGCGACGCGCACGGCCGGCTGGAAGGATCGGACATCGCACTGCGCGTGCGGCCAACGCAGCCGCGGCTCGATGTGCCGGTAGCCCGCTTCGGCTGGGCACTGCAGATCGAGGCGCAGCGCGACTATCGCTTGGAGCTCACGAATCTGCTTGCCGAGCTCGGCCAACCGCCGCTGGCCGACGGAACGCCTGTCTCCCGCACGCTGGCGCTGGCGACGCTCACCGGGCACTATCGCGTCCCCACCGTCGACCACGGACAATTGATGAGCGTCACGGGGGATCGCGTGGATTTGGGCGTCCTCGCCGAATTCAGCCGCGCGTTGCCCTTGCCACGCCGCTTTCTCGACGAGCTCGTGCGCTTCGATCCGCGCGGGATGGTGGCGAACTACACGATCGCGGTCGAGCGCGCCCGTCCAGACAACGCGCTCGCCGCGAGCGAAGAACGCGTCGCCGGCAGCGCGCCCGTCGTGCGCTACCGCTTCAAGGCCGATCTGCAAGGGATCAGCTTCGCCGCGCAAGAACCCCCGCCGGGCCTTTCGCCCGCCGGCCATCCGCGCGCCGGCCTGCCCGGGTTCGAAAACCTGTGGGGCAGCATCGATGCCGACGAACGGCAGGGCACGATGACGCTCGATACCGTCAACACGGCAGTCACGATCCCCGGCGAATTCGACGATCCGCGGTTGAAATTCGATCGGATGCGCATGCGCGGAAATTGGACCGTGAGTGCGACACGCGCGCCCGGCGACGCGCATAAAGCGTTTTCGGTCATGGTGCCCGAGCTCAGCGTCGAAAACGCCGATACCGCGGGTACGGTCGCAGCGACATACACGAATCCGGGGCACGGCCGCGGCGCGCTCGATCTGAATGCGACGATCCATCGCGCCACGTTGCCGGCGATTCCGCGCTATCTGCCCACGAGCATCGGCGAACATCTGCGTCATTATTTGGGCCACGGCCTGCAGGACGGCGTCGCGCGCGAGGCCACGATCGAGGTGCACGGCGATCTCGACCATTTCCCCTACTCGCGCGATCCCAAGGCCGGCATCTTTCGCATCGTCGCGCCGTTCGCGGGCGGCACGTTCGACCCTTCGCCCTACCCGCCCAAGACGCTCAAGAACGGCACGCCGGATCTATGGCCCGCCATCGAAGGCATCGACGGGGTGTTCAAGCTCAAGGAAAACGCACTGCGCTTCGATATCGACCGCGCCCATTACAAGCGCGTCGCGATTACGCGCGTCGCAGGCCGCATCGACGATCTCGGCAGCCATGGCTCGGACCTCGTCATCGATGGCACGGCGAACGGCCCGTTGGCCGATTTGCTCGACTACGTCAATCACAGCGCCATTGCGGGCATGACGGAACACGCCTCGGACAAACTGCGGGCCAGCGGCCCGGCGCGTCTGGCGTTGACGCTCACCGTTCCACGTACCCACGAACCGCAAGTGGCCGTGGCGGGCACCGTCACGCTCGACGGCGATACCTTGGCTGCCCCGCAGCTGCCGCCGCTGGAAGCGCTCAACGGTCAAGTTCATTTCACGAAACACGCCCTGTCGCTCGAACGAGTGGCCGGGCGCTGGCTTGGCGGCGAGGTGCGCGCCGACGGATCGCTGCAGGAAACCGGCCGTTACGCATTCAATGTCGCCGGACGCATCGCCGCGGACAGCGCGCGCCAATTGGATCTGGAGGGCCCCGCGGCCAAGGTGCTCGGCCACTTGTTCGGCGCAGCGCCCTACTCGGTCAGCGTGCGCGGCGGCAAGGGCGCGTTGCCGATCGTCTCGGCCACCTCCGATCTCACGGGTCTCGCGCTCGATTTACCGGCCCCGCTCGGCAAGCCGGTGGGCGAGCCCATGCCATTTTCGTTCGAACTGCGGCCGCTCAATGCCGACGAGCGCGACAGCGCCCTCGCCAGCCATCAAGGCGAAGGGGCGCGCGCCCGTGCGGACTTGCGCCTCGGCCCCCTTCAAGCCGCGTATCTTGTTCAGCGCGGAAACCGCGACGCGGGCGAGGCCGGGTTATCGGTGCTGAGCGGCGCGATCGGATTGAACGAACCCGTGCAGCTTCCCCCGACCGGCGTCACGGCCAGCTTGACCGCCGATTCGCTCGACGCAGACGACTGGCGCATGTTCATCGCCGAGATGGGCCGCGGCTCGAATGCGACGCAACCGGCGAAGCAAAGCGCGCAAACGCAAACACCCGGACTGCCGCAGCCGCACCCCGCGCCGCCTCACTCCTCGCGCGCCGCCCAGTTCATGCCGAGCCGCATCGCGGCGCGCGTCAAAACGCTCAAGCTGATGAACCGCCAGTGGTCGAACGTCGTCGTCGATGCCACGCGCGCGGCGCCGAACTGGCAGGCCGATCTGTCCTCCGACGAAGTGGCGGGCACCCTCTCTTGGCAGCCCGCCACGGCCGACAAGCCGGGCGGGGCGCTGCGGGCGCGGCTGACGAAGGCGGCCATTCCGGTCACGGTCGGGCACGACCTGATCGGACAGCTCACACCGAGCGCGAACCAGCCGATGCCGGCGATCGATCTGGTCATCGACGATTTGACGATGCGCGGCCGCGACATCGGCCGGCTCGCCCTGAGCGCGCGCAACTTCGACGAGGACGGCGTGCCCGTCTGGCAGGTCGACAACCTGGATGTATCGAACGCCGCGGCGCACCTCGTCGCGACGGCCAATTGGCGAACCTCGCGCCGCCTGGGCGAGGCGGCCGGCGCCGCCACGCCGCGCCGTACCGTCGTGCAATTCAAGCTCGACGTGAGCGATGCGGGCGCGCTGCTCGACCGCTTCGGCCTGCCTCGCACGGTGAAGAACGGATCCGGCTCACTGGCGGGCAGGGCGGTCTGGCGCGGCGGGCCGACAGCGGTCGACTATCCGACACTCGATGGGCAGGCCACGATCGATCTGCACCACGGCCAAATCCTCAAGGTGGATCCGGCTGTCGCCAAGCTGCTCGGCGTGCTGAGCCTGCAAAGCATCACGCGCGTGCTGGCGCTGAACTTTCGCGACGTCATCGGCGAGGGGCTGCCGTTCAAGAGTGTGACGGGTACGGCGCAGGTGCGCGGCGGGATTGCGCGCACCGACGATTTCCGCGTCGTGACGGCGCCGATGCGGGCCGACCTGTCGGGCACGGTCGATCTCGGACACGAGACGCAGGATTTGAACGTAGCGATCACGCCCACGCTGAGCGCGGGGTCCGCCGTGATCGCGGCGACCGTCGTCAATCCGCTGCTGGGCCTCGGCGCGCTCGTCGCCAACGTCGCCCTCTCGCAGTCGATCTCGCGCGCCTTCGCCCACGACTATTCGGTCACCGGGTCGTGGTCGCACCCGCTCGTCGAGCGAGTCACGGCCGATCGGGGTAAGATGGCTGCTCCGGCCGGGGCGACGGGCCAGTGACGCGCAGCGGGGGCAATGCCCCAATACCTGCTTACACCGCGTCCGGCGGCAAGCCCAGGCAGCATCCGACACCGAATTCATGAGCGATCGCCCCGTCCACACGACACCGTTTCGCGTCGCCGCGCTCCAGATGGTGAGCACCCCGGAGCGCGAGCGCAATCTCGCCGACGCCGAGCGGCTCATCGCGCAGGCCGCGGCCGAGGGCGCGCAGCTCGTGCTGCTGCCCGAATACTTCTGCTTCATGGGATACAAAGACGCCGATAAGCTCGGCGTGCGCGAACCCTACGGCGACGGCCCGATCCAGCGCTTTCTCGCCGATAGCGCGCGGCGCCATGGCGTGTGGGTGATCGGCGGCACGCTGCCGCTCGCCGTGGCCGATCCGCTCGATGCCGAGCGCGTGCTCAATACCACGCTCGTCTTCGATCCGACCGGCGCCGAGGCGGCGCGCTACGACAAGATCCATCTGTTCAATTTTGAAAAAGGCACCGAATCGTTCGACGAGGCGCGCACCATCCGCCCGGGAAGCGATGTGCGCACGTTCGATGCGCCGTTCGGGCGCGTCGGGCTATCGGTCTGCTACGATCTGCGCTTTCCCGAGCTGTACCGGCGCATGGGCGATTGCGCGCTGATCGTGGTGCCTTCGGCGTTCACCTACACCACCGGCCGCGCGCACTGGGAGATGCTGCTGCGCGCGCGTGCCGTCGAAAACCAGTGCTACGTGCTGGCCGCGGCGCAAGGCGGCACGCATGAAAACGGCCGCCGCACCTGGGGCCATAGTATGTTGATCGACCCATGGGGCGAAATCGTCGCCGTGCTGGACGAAGGCCCGGGTGTCGTCGCCGGCGATATCGACCGCACACGCATCGAAGAAGTCAGGCGCAGCTTGCCGGCTTGGCGCCACCGAGTGCTGGCTTAACCCCTCTTTTCGCATCGAAGAACCGACCGCATGAACCTGATCGAACCTGGCATCCGCAATCTCGCGACCGCGAAAGACGTCCTGCTCACGCCCTACGGGCTCGACGAAGCGCGCCTGACGCGCACGCTCGCCGACATCTTCACGCATCGCGTCGACTACGCGGATCTGTACTTCCAGGCCACGCGCAGCGAAGCGTGGAGCCTTGAGGAAGGCATCGTGAAATCGGGCAGCTTCAGTATCGACAAGGGTGTCGGCGTCCGTGCCGTCGCCGGCGATCGTACGGCCTTCGCCTACTCCGACGATCTTTCCGTCGATGCGCTCGCCCAAGCCGCGCAAGCCACGCGTTCGATCGCCAAAGCGGGCGGCGGCAAGCAAAAGATCAAAGTGGCCAGCGCGCTCAAAGGCATTGCGGGCCGCGATCTTTATCTGGCGGCGGATCCGCTCGCTTCGCTCGATGCCACCGAAAAGGTCAAGCTGCTCGAGCGCATCGAGCAAATGGCGCGCAGCCGCGACACGCGCATTACGCAAGTGATGGCCGGGCTCGCGGGCGAATACGATGTCGTGCTCGTCGCCCGCAGCGATGGCGTGCTGGCCGCCGATATCCGCCCGCTCGTGCGCGTCTCGGTCACGGTCATCGCCGAGCAAAACGGCCGGCGTGAAATCGGCAGCGGCGGTGGCGGCGGACGCTTCGATTACGCTTACTTCACCGATGACGTGCTGGCCCGCTACGTCGACGATGCCGTCAAGGCGGCGCTCGTCAATCTCGAAGCGCGCCCGGCACCCGCGGGCGCGATGATAGTCGTGCTCGGCCCGGGCTGGCCCGGCGTCCTGCTCCACGAAGCGATCGGCCATGGGCTGGAGGGCGACTTCAACCGTAAAGGATCGTCGGCATTTGCGGGACGGATCGGCGAACGCGTCGCGGCCAAGGGCGTGACGGTCGTCGACGACGGCACGTTGCCGAACCGCCGCGGCTCACTGAACATCGACGACGAAGGCAACCCCACCCAATGCACAACGCTGATCGAAGACGGCGTGCTCAAGGGCTACATCCAGGACACGCTGAACGCCCGGCTGATGAAGATGCCCGTGACGGGCAACGCCCGGCGCGAATCGTACGCGGCACTGCCGATGCCGCGCATGACGAACACGTACATGCTGGCCGGCGACAAGGCCCCGCAGGAAATCATCGAATCGGTGAAGCACGGCCTTTATGCCGTGAACTTCGGCGGCGGTCAGGTCGACATCACAAACGGCAAATTCGTGTTTTCGGCCTCCGAGGCGTACATGATCGAAAACGGCAAGGTCACGTACCCGGTCAAGGGTGCGACGCTGATCGGCAGCGGCCCGGAATCGCTCAAATACGTCAGCATGATCGGCAACGACATGGCGCTCGACACAGGCGTGGGCGTGTGCGGCAAGGAAGGCCAGAGCGTGCCCGTCGGCGTCGGTCAGCCTACCCTGCGGATCGATAATTTGACGGTGGGCGGCACGGTCTGAACCCCTCCATGATGAGCGTTTCTTGCACGGAACGCTCATTTCACGCGGAATTCCCGCATTATTCGCGCCCCCGGCTTGCAGCCCCCGCTTAACCGGCGTATAAAGTGGAACGCACTTTTTTAACGAGCCTCACCCCGATCATGTCGCCGAAGTTTTATTTTTACTTCTTTTGGCATCTCAGTCCGCTGGCGGATCGAGAGGGGTGTTAGCGCGTAAAAGCGAACCCGAATTCCCGAAAAACCGCCAGCGAACCTGGCGGTTTTTTTTCGCCTCGGCATTGTTCGATCGCCGGCGAAACCCGTACCGATGAGGAGAACCGCAGCATGCCCCCGCACAATACCGATGATGTCCGTATCCGCGAGTTGAAAGAGCTGACGCCGCCCGCGCATTTGATCCGCGAGTTCGCGTGCACCGAGGCCGCCTCTGATCTGATCTACAGCACGCGGCGCGCACTGCATCGGATCCTGCACGGGATGGACGATCGCCTGATCGTCATCGTCGGCCCGTGCTCGATCCACGATACGAAGGCTGCGCTCGAATACGCGGGCCGGCTCGTCAAGGAACGTCAACGCTTCGCGGGCGAGCTCGAAATCGTCATGCGCGTCTATTTCGAAAAACCGCGCACGACGGTCGGCTGGAAGGGGCTCATCAACGATCCGTATCTCGACAACAGCTTCAAGATCAACGACGGTCTGCGCACCGCGCGTGAGCTGCTGCTCAGTATCAACGAACTGGGCCTGCCGGCTGGCACCGAATACCTCGACATGATCAGCCCGCAATACATCGCGGATCTCGTGTCGTGGGGTGCCATCGGCGCGCGCACGACGGAATCGCAGGTGCACCGCGAATTGGCCTCGGGGCTCTCGTGTCCCGTCGGCTTCAAGAACGGCACCGACGGCAACGTCAAAATCGCCGTCGATGCGATCAAGGCCGCGTCGCAACCGCATCATTTCCTCTCGGTCACGAAGGGCGGCCATTCGGCCATCGTTTCGACGGCCGGCAACGAGGACTGCCACGTGATTCTGCGCGGCGGCAAGGCGCCGAACTATGACGCGGCCAGCGTCGATGCGGCCTGCGCCGATATCGGACGCGCGGGCCTCGCCGCGCGGCTGATGATCGATGCCAGCCACGCCAACAGCTCGAAGAAGCACGAGAACCAGATTCCCGTATGCGCGGATATCGGCCGGCAAGTGGCCGGCGGCGACGAGCGGATCGTCGGCGTGATGGTCGAGTCGCATCTGGTTGCCGGCCGCCAGGATTTGCAGCCGGACTGCGCGCTGACTTACGGCCAAAGCGTGACCGATGCCTGTATCGGCTGGGACGAAAGCGTGGCGGTACTCGAAGGGCTGGCCGAGAGCGTGAAGCAGCGGCGGATCGCCCGCGGCAGCGGCAACTAACTATCGGTGTCATCCGTGCAACGGATGGGAGGCTGGCGGCGCTGAATGCCGCCGGTGGCCGAGCCGCACCGAAGGCGCGCCGAGCCGCATGAACGAACGGGCCGCCCGGCCTCGGCCGGGCGGCCCGTTGTACGTCCGAGCGGTGCGTCCGAGGACGCTTGTCGGGGCCCGCTTACACTCGTTCGGGCCCGTGTGTACTCATGAATTAAGCCAGCGCCCCGGTGCCAAACACTTCGCTATGGATACGCGCGGGATCGACGCCGCGTGCGACGAGCGCATCGCGCTGTGCCTCCATGAAGGCCATCGGCCCGCACAGGTAGTAATCGGCATCGGGCAATACCGCTTGCTCGGCCATGCGCGAGAAGTCGATGCGGCCTTCGAAGTCGTAATCGAGGCCTTGCCGATCGGTCGCTTCCACCTCTTCGTAGAACACCGCCCGCGACACATTCGCCTGCGTCGCCACCGTTTCGGCGAGCCACTCCTTAAATGCGTGGACACGCCCGTTGCGGCATGCGTGGACGAAGGCCACCCGGCGCGGGCTGCCTTCGGCCGCGAGCGTCGAAAGCATCGACATCATCGGCGTGATGCCCACCCCGCCCGAGACGAGCACGACCGGCGTCGACTTCGTCCGGTCGAGACGGAAAGCGCCCATCGGGGCCGTGACTTCGACGACGGTGCCCTCTTCCACGCCGTCATGCAGCAGCGTCGAGAGACGGCCGGCCGGCACCGCTTCGTTCCCGCCCTCGCGCTTGACCGAAATGCGCAGCCATTTGCCGTGCGGCGCATCCGAGAGGCTGTACTGCCGCGGTTGATCGACGCCGAGTTCGCCGACATAGCGCTTCACCGTGACGAACTGGCCCGGCTCGAAGCCGGCAGCCGGTGCGCCATCGGCCGGGGTCAGGTAGAACGACGTGATTTCGTCGCTTTCCACCACCTTGCGCGACACGATGAACGGACGATAGCCGCTCCACGCCGCGCTGTCATACAGCTTCGCCTCGGCACCGATCATGATTTGCGCGAGTTGCGCGTAAGCCGCGCGCCAAGCTTCGAGGGTGGCCTCGTCGACGGCGTCGCCCAGCACTTCCACCACGGACGCAAGCAGGTTTTCACCGACGATCGGGTAGTGTTCAGGGCGGATGTTCAAACTTGCGTGCTTATGCGTGATACGGCCCACGGCCGAGCCCAGCGCGCCGAGATTGTCGATGTTCGCGGCGTAGGCATAGACGGCATGCGCGAGGACGTCAGCCTGACCGCCGCTTTCCTGGTGCGTCTGGTTGAACAGGTTCCGCAGCTCGGGGCGATTGGCGAACATGCGGCGGTAGAAGTGCTTCGTGATCGTCGCGCCGTGCTGAGCAAAGACGGGGGCGGTGGCTTTGACGCGGGAAATCTGATCGGGCGTAAGGGCGGAGGTCATCGTTTTTGCGTTCCTCGTTAAGATGCATTAAGAATACATTTTAACGAGGCGCGCACTCGATTAGGCATTTTGTCGCAGGGCAGCATGCCGGGAAGCGCGCAGCCGCGAAGCGCCTGGCGCTTTCCCTTATGAAGCGTCTGCTGCGGCCGCGTTATTCGACGCGGCGCTCAGGTTGCCACAGCACGTCACTGCCGCCGCCGGCTCGATTGAGCACACGGGCGAGCACAAACAGCAGATCGGACAGGCGGTTGACGTAATGGCGCGGCGCATCGGCAACCGATTGCACGGCGCCGAGGGTGACGATCGCGCGCTCGGCGCGCCGGCATACCGTCCGGCAGACATGGGCCAGCGCCGCGGCCCGCGTGCCGCCGGGCAAAATAAACTCCTTGAGCGGCGGCAAATCGGCGTTGTAGCGCGCAAGCCAGCCGTCGAGCCGTGCCAAGTGCGCGTCCCCGATCACCGTACGGCCCGGAATGCAGATCTCGCCGCCCAGATCGAACAGGTCGTGCTGGATGGCGGTCAGCGCTTCCTGGACATCGGGGGGCAGCCCTTCCGTGAGGAGCACGCCGATCTGCGAGTTGAGCTCGTCGACATCCCCCATTGCAGCGATACGCGCGTCATCCTTGCGCACGCGGCTGCCGTCGCCGAGGCCGGTCGTGCCGTCATCGCCCGTGCGCGTCGCGATCTTGCTCAATCGGTGGCCCATCGTCGTTGCTCCTTTCTTCGCCAGCACCGCCTCGCGGCAGCGCGAATCGAACCGCAAGCCGCGCGTCGCCCGCAAACGTGAGGCGCTACACATTATAGGCGCGCCAGGAAGAACGCCGGGCGGGCTTTCCCGGCGATCGCCCGCCCCATTCAGGCGGCTCGGTGATCGGCGTAGAATGAAACCGCCTTTGAACTGAACGTTGGATTGCCGCGGCGATCGTTGCGATGAATGCGCGCGGCCCCAGCGGATTCATGTTCCATTGATCCACTACACCGGCGCGCGACACCGCACAAAGCGTTCGCGCCAGGAGACGCCATCCGTGAACCATCCCGTGCCCCCGGCCGCATTGCGCCCTCGCCGGCCGTTTCCGGCCGAATTGCTGTCCGCGCTGCGCGCGCAGTTCGGCGAGCGCGTGTCGACGTCGGAGGCCGTCCGCGCCCATCACGGCCGAGATGAATCGCCGTTCGATCCGCAACTGCCCGATGCCGTCGTGTTCGCGCACAGCACGGAAGAGGTGCGCTCGATCGTCGAGCTATGCGTACGCCACGGCGTGCCGGTCATTCCCTATGGCAACGGCTCCTCGCTCGAAGGGCAACTGCTTGCCGTCGAAGGCGGCGTCAGCATCGACTTGTCGGGGATGAACGGCATCGTATCGATCGCCCCCGAGGACATGACCGCCACCGTGCAGGCCGGCGTCTCGCGCAAATCGCTCAACGAGGCACTGCGCGACACGGGCCTCTTCTTCCCGATCGATCCCGGCGCCGATGCCAGCTTGGGCGGCATGTCCGCCACGCGGGCCTCGGGCACGAATGCCGTGCGCTACGGCACAATGCGTGAGAACGTCCTCGGGCTGACGGTCGTGCTTGCCGACGGGCGCATCATCAAAACCGGCACGCGCGCACGCAAATCGTCGGCCGGCTATGACCTCACACGCCTTTTCGTGGGCTCCGAAGGCACGCTCGGCGTCATTACCGAAGTCACGGTACGGCTCTATCCGCAGCCGGAGGCCGTTTCGGCGGCCGTCTGCGCGTTCCCGTCGATGGGCGAGGCCGTCCGCACCGTCATCGAGACGATCCAGCTCGGCGTGCCGATCGCCCGCGTGGAGTTCGTCGATGCATTGGCGATTCGCGCCATCAACCGGCATTCGAATTTCACCCTGGACGAATCTCCCACGCTGTTTTTCGAATTCCACGGTACCGAGGCGAGCGTCAAGGAACAAGCCGAGCGTGTCGAGAGTTTGGCCGGGGAACACGGCGGCAGCGGGTTTGCATGGGCGACGCGGCCCGAAGAGCGCAGCCGTCTATGGAATGCGCGCCATACGGCCTACTTCGCCATGCTGCAATTGAAGCCGGGCTGTCGCGCGGTGACCACCGACGTCTGCGTGCCGATCTCACGGCTGGCCGATTGCGTCGTCGAAACCGAGCAAGACCTGCTGGGCTCGCCGCTGCCGTGCCCTATCGTGGGCCATGTCGGCGACGGCAATTTTCATGTCGCCATGCTGATCGATCCGGCCAAGCCCGAAGAACTCGAGGAAGCCGAACGGTTGAACCGGCGCGTGGTGGAACGCGCGCTCGCGATGGGCGGCACGTGTACGGGCGAGCACGGCATCGGGTTGCACAAAATGGATTTCCTGCTTGAGGAACATGGTCTCGCGGCAGTCGACGCGATGCGCGCGATCAAACATGCGTTCGATCCTCGCAATCTGATGAATCCGGGCAAGATCTTTTCATATACGGCCTGAAGCGGCCGACGAGGGGACTTTATGAAAGCCGTTGCCTTGCCGACAGCCGAAATGCGAGCCGAACGCCAGCGCGAAGTCGTCCAGGCACTCATGGCGACGCTGCCTGCGCACTGTCTGCTCTATCGCGACGAAGATACGGCGCCCTACGAGTGCGACGGCCTCAGCGTCTATCGACAATTGCCGCTCGCCGTTGCGTTGCCCGAGACGGAAGCGCAAGTGCAACGCGTCTTGCAGATCTGCCGGCGCCTGGGCGTGCCCATCGTGCCGCGCGGCGCCGGCACCGGTCTTTCGGGGGGCGCCACGCCCATCGCGCACGGCGTAGTCCTGTCGCTTTCGCGCTTTACGAAGATCGTCAATGTCGACCCGTACGCCCGCACGGCCACCGTCCAGCCCGGCGTGCGCAACATCGCCGTGTCGGAAGCCGCCGCGCCCTACGGGCTCTACTACGCACCCGATCCTTCGTCGCAGATCGCCTGCACGATCGGCGGCAATGTCAGCGAAAACTCGGGCGGCGTTCATTGCCTCAAATACGGCCTCACGGTCCATAACGTCCTGCGCGTACGCGCCGTGACGATGGACGGGGAGATCGTCGAATTCGGCTCGCTCGCCCCCGATTCACCGGGGCTCGATCTGCTCGCGGTCATGATCGGCAGCGAAGGGATGTTCGCCGTCGTGACGGAAGTGACGGTCAAGCTCGTGCCCAAGCCGCAGACGGCGCAGGTCGTGATGGCAAGCTTCGACGATGTCGTCAAAGGCGGCGAAGCCGTGGCGGCGATCATTGCCGCCGGCATCATCCCGGCCGGCCTCGAAATGATGGACAAGCCCGCGGCGCGCGCCGTGGAGGCGTTCGTCGGCGCCGGCTACGATCTCGACGCCGCAGCCATCCTGCTATGCGAATCGGACGGCACAGCCGAGGAGGTGGCCGACGAAATTGTCCGCATCACGGCGGTGCTGCGCGAGCATGGCGCGACGCGTCTGCAGATCTCGCGCACCGAAGCCGAGCGGCTACGCTTCTGGTCCGGCCGCAAGAACGCCTTTCCAGCCGCGGGCCGCATCTCGCCCGATTACTACTGCATGGACGGTACCGTCCCACGGCGCAGTATCGGCCCGCTGCTCGCACGGATCGAAGCGATGGAAAGCAAGTACGGGCTGCGTTGCATCAATGTCTTCCATGCGGGCGACGGCAACATGCACCCGCTGATTTTGTTCGACTGCAACGAACCGGATGAGCTGCGCCGCGCGGAGGAGTTCGGCGCCGAGATTCTCGAAAGCTGCGTCGAGTTCGGCGGCACGATCACGGGCGAGCATGGGGTCGGCATCGAGAAGATCAATTCGATGTGCGTGCAGTTTTCCGAGGCCGAGCGCGAGGCGTTTTTCGCCGTCAAGCGCGCGTTCGATCCCGCCGAACTGCTCAATCCGACGAAGGGGATTCCCACCCGTGCACGCTGCGCCGAATACGGCAGGATGCATGTGCGCGGTGGCTTGCTGCCACACCCGGAGCTGCCGCGCTTTTGAATTTTATTTTTTAGACGCGGCCGGGCGCTGCGTACACGGACTTACCCCTACGCGCCCCGGCCGCGGGTTGTCTCGCCCCGCTCGGCCGGTACAATCTGTAGCGGATGGAACCAGGCATGACTTGAAGCGCTTACCGGATGAACGAAACGAAGCTCGAAGCCATGCAGGAAGAGGACATCGTGGCCTACTGGTCCGAACGGATCCGACAGGCCACGGCCGACGCGCGCCCGCTGCGTTTGCGCGGCGCCGGCACCAAGGATTGGTACGGACAACAGCTGCAAGGCGAAATACTCGATACGCGCGCGTATCGAGGCATCACCGCTTACGATCCCGCGGAGCTTGTCATCACGGCGCGCTGCGGTACGCCGCTTGCCGAAATCGAAGCGGCGCTCGCAGAGCACGATCAAATGCTGGCCTTCGAGCCCCCTCACTTCGGCCGAGCGTCGACGCTCGGCGGCTGCATCGCGGCCGGCATCGCGGGGCCGCGCCGCTCACAGGCGGGCGCCGCGCGCGATTTCGTACTAGGTGTCACGCTCATGAACGGCGCGGGCGAGGTGCTGCGTTTCGGCGGTCAAGTCGTCAAGAACGTGGCCGGCTATGACGTCGCGCGGCTGATGGCGGGTTCGCTCGGCACGCTCGGTTTGATGCTCGATCTGTCGATCAAAGTCATGCCGCGCCCTGCCGTTGAAGCCACGCTCAAGTTCGACACGAACGGCACCGATGCCGTGCGCAAGCTCAACGAATGGGGCGGCCGCCCGCTGCCGATCACGGCCAGCGCCTGGCGCAACGGCACGCTCGCTGTTCGCTTGTCGGGTGCGGAAAGCGCGGTGAAGGCGGCGCGCAATACGATCGGCGGGGAAGTCGTCGACGCGGTGGAGGCCGAGCGCTTCTGGGAAGGACTGCGCGAGCAAACCGACCCGTTCTTCGCGTCGATCCCGCCCGATGCCGCGCTCTGGCGCCTCGCCTTGCCCTCCATCACCGAACCGCTGCAACTGCCGGGCGCCCAGTTGATGGAATGGGGAGGTGCGCAGCGCTGGTGGATCACCGATACCGATGCGCAAACGGTCCGGATCAGTGCGAAGCAAGCGGGCGGACACGCGACGGTTTTCCGGGCGGGCCGCGCGTTCGATCGCAGCGTCGGCGTGTTCACGCTGCTGCCGAGCCCGCTGATGAAGATCCATCGCGGCTTGAAGACGGCGTTCGATCCCGCGCGCATATTCAATCGCGCACGCATGTATCCCGATTTTTAACGGCAACTCACGCTAACGCTGGCATCAAACGTCACCAATGAGCGCAGTGCATTCACGAACCACGCGACCGGGCAAGCGATAAAGGCGACGCGATGCAAACCCAACTCGCAGACTTCATCCGCAACACGGCCGACGGCGAAGAGGCCGATGCCATCCTGCGCAAATGCGTGCATTGCGGCTTTTGCACGGCCACCTGCCCGACCTATCAACTGCTCGGCGACGAACTCGACGGCCCGCGCGGACGCATCTATCTGATCAAGCAGATGTTCGAAGGCGGCAACGTCACCCGCAGCACGCAATTGCATCTCGATCGATGCCTGACGTGCCGCAGTTGCGAGACGACGTGTCCATCGGGCGTGCAATACGGGCGGCTCGTGGAGATCGGACGTCAGCACGTGGAAGAAACCGTGCCCCGGCCGCTGCGTCAGCGAGTGTTGCGCAGGGTGCTCGCCAGCGTGCTGCCGAACAGCGCCGTCTTCACGCCGGCGATGCGGCTCGGACAGCTCGTGCGTCCGTTTCTGCCGCGCCGGCTGCGCGACAAGATTCCGGCGCGCCAACGCTTGCTCGAATGGCCGGTGCCATCGGAACCGTTACAGGCCGGGACTGAAGCCAATCCCCCGCTTGGCACACGCCGCATGCTGATGCTTGCGGGCTGTGTGCAACCGGCGATGCTGCCGAACATCAACATCGCGACGGCGCGGGTCCTGCACGCGCTCGGCATCGAAACGGTCATCGAGCCCGAAGCCGGATGCTGCGGTGCCATTCGATTGCATCTCGGCTACCGCGACGAAGCACTGGACGATGTCCGGCGCAACATCGATGCTTGGTGGCCGCACGTGGAAGCGGGCGTGGAAGCGATCGTCATCAACGCTTCGGGCTGCGGCGCAACGGTCAAGGAGTATGGGCACCTGTTGCGTAACGATCCGGTCTATGCCGAAAAGGCGCAGCGGATAACCGATCTGTCGCGCGACGTGGTCGAGGTGCTGAGCGGCTTTGAAACGGAGCTGGCGGGACTCGCGCGCCGCCGCGGCGTGCACACGGTTGCGTTTCATCCGCCTTGCACGTTGCAGCACGGGCAGCAGATTCGCGGGGCGGTCGAGCATTTGCTGGGGACGCTCGGCGTCGAGGTGCGGCTGCCGGTCGATAGTCATTTATGTTGCGGATCGGCCGGGACTTACTCGGTCACGCAGCCGGCGATGTCCTATACGCTGCGGGATCGGAAAGTGCAGGCGCTCGAAGCGCTGGAACCGCAGATGGTCGTGTCGGCCAATGTCGGGTGTATCGCACATCTGCAAAGCGGGACGTCGATGCCCGTTGCGCATTGGGTCGAGCTCGTCGAGCATTTGATTTATGGGTGAGCTTGGCGGTATCGCGGGTGGGTCCGCGGCCAGCCAGGCCGGCCTGCCGGTCCGTATAATCCGCATGTGACTCCAGGCCCTCGCTCGCCAAGACCTATGTCCCATATCGCCGACAATCTGCAGGCGGTCCACGCCCGCATCGAACGCGCAGCCCAGGCGGCCGAACGTTCGCCCGCTTCCATCCATCTGCTCGCCGTCTCCAAGACCTTCCCGGCCGAAGATGTCCGCTCCGCCTTCGCGGCGGGCCAACGCGCTTTCGGGGAAAACTACGTGCAAGAGTCGATTTCGAAGATCGAAGCGCTCGCCGATCTGCGCGCGCAGATCGAGTGGCATTTCATCGGCCCGTTGCAATCGAACAAGACGCGCCCCGTGGCCGAGCATTTCGATTGGGTCCATTCCGTCGACCGGCTCAAAATCGCGCAACGTTTGTCCGAGCAGCGGCCCGATGCGTTGCCTCCGTTGAACGTGTGCCTGCAGGTGAACGTGAGCGGCGAGGCGTCCAAAAGCGGTATCGCCCCTGACGAAGCCCCGGGCCTCGCTCGCGCGATCGCCGCCCTGCCGAAGCTGCGGCTGCGTGGGCTCATGTCGATCCCCGAACCCGCCGGCGATCTGGATGCGCAACGGGAGCCGCATCGCATCTTGGGGACTCTGTTCGATACGCTCCGTGAGGAGGGCATGGCGCTCGATACGATGTCGATGGGGATGTCGAGCGACTTGGAAGCCGCCGTATTGGAAGGCGCGACGATCGTGCGCGTAGGCACGGCCATCTTCGGCAAGCGCGATTACTCGCATTAACGCTGGACGCGCGCTGCCGACCTTAAAACAGCTGACGCCGCACTGATAAATTGCATCCGCGCGGGTGGCAGCCAACCGATCCATCGTACGCAGCGGCCTATAATCGACCGCTGCTTTCACTCGAACACTCACCATGAAAATCGCATTCATCGGCGGCGGCAACATGGCCGCCGCACTGATCGGCGGCTTGATCAAACGCGGCGTCGCCCCTGCGGATCTCTACGCCATCGACGTCAACGAAGACGCCCGCACCCGCACGCACGATCAGTTCGGTATTGCAACGGCGGCCGCGGCCGACGAAGCGCTGCGCGGCTACGATGCCATCGTGCTCGCCGTCAAGCCGCAAGTCCTGAAGTCCGTATCGGCCTCGCTCGCGCCGCATTTGTCGACGCAGCTCGTGGTCAGCATCGCGGCCGGTATCCGCGGTGCGGATTTGTCGCGCTGGCTCGGCGGCTACACGCGTATCGTGCGCGCCATGCCGAACACGCCGGCGTTGATCGGCCAAGGCGTGACCGGGCTCGCCGCCCTGGCCGGGGTCGATGAAGCAGGCCGCACGTTGGCAACCAACGTCCTGGGCGCCGTCGGCACCACGGTTTGGTTCGACGACGAAGCGAAGATCGACGCTGTCACCGCGATTTCTGGCAGCGGCCCGGCGTACGTGTTCTATTTCATCGAAGCGCTACAAGAAGCCGCGCGTCGATTGGGGTTAGGCGAGGAAGAAGGCCGCGCACTCGCGCTCGGCACGTTCGCCGGCGCGGCTCAATTGGCCGTGCAATCCGATGAGAGCGCTTCGGTTCTGCGCGAACGCGTGACATCGAAGGGCGGCACGACGGCGGCGGCGCTCGCCGCATTCGATGCGCAAGGCGTCAAAGAGGCGATCGTGAAAGGTGCGCTCGCGGCAGATGCGCGCGCGAAGGAAATGGGCGACGAACTGGGCAACCAATAAGTCGCAGGATGAATCGGCGAGCGACGCTCAACGGGACATCGCCGATTCCCCTGCCCGCATTGATGCCCGGGTGCACAGCAAAGGCCGCTGTATCAGACCGGCAGCGTATCCGGGTGCGGCCTGAATGCTTTGCCGTTGCAGGCAAGCCCGCCGCGCGCAAGCTCCGGGCGACACCGGAGCACTCGCGGCTTTGAGCGGCTTACTGCCAGCCCGGATGCGATGCGCGGTAGTACTCGATTGCTTGAACCCGTTCTTGCTCCGCTTGGCGGGCCAATTGTTCGGCACGCGCCATATGGCCGCCGAACTGACCGCCATGCTCCTGCTGGATCAAATGCATTTCGTCGATGGCACGCTGCAAATCATGCGTCGCAGCCATCGCCTTGTTATGAAGCTCGTCGGCGAAAGCCGCGTTGGCGACAAGAAGAGCGCTCGCGAGGACGGCCAGAGTTTTGATCTTCATTTAGATGTCCTAAGTAACGGTGGTTGGGACTACTTGGCGGTTTAGACTGCGTGCTTCAAGACGAATAACGTCCGATGCGCGCTGGCCGCCTACCGCCCTCACCCAGGAATCTGTAATTTTGTATTACGCCCGCGCGAACGCGGGCCGGCTCAATGCGCAGAGAACGCGTAATGCGCCGCAATGCCGACGAACAGCACGCCACCCAGCCAGTTGTTGTGAAGGAATGCCTTGAAGCACCGCATGCGCTCGCGGCCGCGGATCAGCGTGTAGT
The DNA here is from genome assembly GCF_051961175.1 of Trinickia sp. GTDB lineage: Bacteria > Pseudomonadota > Gammaproteobacteria > Burkholderiales > Burkholderiaceae > Trinickia. The sequence continues at coordinate 18,619 of NZ_JBQCDN010000424.1, forward strand.
GATACAGCGCGCAGCCGACGGCCCCCGCCCAACCCAGCCAGAACATCCAGCCGAAGTGCAGCGCGACACCGAGCGCAGCATAAATCCCGAGCGTCACCGCGTAGCAGAACATGATGGCAGCCACGTCGAACCGGCCGAACGTGAGCGCTGATGTGCGGATACCGATCTTGATATCGTCGTCGCGATCGACCATCGCGTAGGCGGTGTCGTACGCCACCGACCAAAACACGTTCGCCGCCAGCATCACCCAGGCCATCATCGGCACATGGTTTTGCACGGCTGCGAACGCCATCGGAATCCCGAATCCGAATGCAATGCCAAGATAGGCTTGCGGAATGGCGAAGAACCGCTTTGTAAAGGGATAGCTGCCGGCGACGAACAGCGCCACCACCGAAAGCTCCTTCGTCAAGCCGTTGAGCGGCAAGATCAACAAGAACGAGACGACCGACAGCCCCACTGCGATGGCGATCGCTTCCCACGCGCGAATCTTGCCGGACGTCAGCGGCCGCGACTCGGTGCGCTTCACGAAGCGGTCGAAATCGCGATCGGCGTAGTCGTTGATCGCGCAACCGGCCGAGCGCATCAGGATGGTGCCGACCACAAAAATCCCGAGCAGCATCGGCGATGGCCGCCCGTTCGAAGCGATCCACAGTGCGTTGAGAGTGGGCCACAGCAGCAGCAAGCTGCCGATCGGCTTGTCCATGCGGATCAAGCGCAGGTAAAGCGGAAGACGGGCGACGAGGGGCGCGTACATAGACAAGACGGCGAAAGACGAAAGACGAAAGGCGATCGCCGTATTGTAGAGCCGAAATGCGACGAGCCTCCCGAGGGAGGCTCGCATCACATACACGTTGCGCGGCAAGCCCGCCGCGCAACGACTGTTCGATCAGCGCATCAAGCCAGCATCGAACGCAGCATCCACGCGGTTTTTTCGTGCGTTTGCAGGCGCTGCGTCAACAGATCGGCTGTCGGCTGATCATTGGCCACGTCCGCCGCCGCGAACACTTCGCGCGCCGTGCGGGCCACAGCTTCCTGGCCTTGCACGAGCTGGCGAATCATCTCTTCCGCCGCGGGCACGCCGTCGGCTTCGGGGATCGACGAGAGCTTCGCGAAATCCTTGTAGCTGCCCGGCGCATGCACGCCCAGCGCGCGAATCCGCTCGGCGATCGCATCGACCGCCAGCGCGAGTTCGTTGTACTGACCTTCGAACATCAGGTGCAGCGTATTGAACATCGGACCCGTCACGTTCCAGTGGAAGTTATGAGTCTTCAGATACAGGGTGTACGTATCGGCGAGCAAGCGCGACAGACCATCCGCAATTTTCTTGCGGTCCTTGTCGCTGATGCCGATGTCGATTTGCACTGCGGTGTTTTTCTTTGCCATGGCGATTCCTTCCAAAGATGAAACGGCCGGACCTGTGGGCGACGGCCGGGAGAACGAATCGGCCTGCGCAGCCGACACAATTCAGTAGGGAACGAACGACCGCCAGTGTAGCGTAGGCCATGGAAACGGTGCCACATGCATGACACCGCACCCGGTAGCCGTTCACGCGCTGAGCGCGCGATCGGCAAGCAGTGAAAAGGCAGTGGCACGTGCGCCGCGCAACGAAACCCTCCACCGCGAATCCATCGCGGCACGGGGGGACGCAGCAACGACTCGCGCAATGAGTTGGGACATGACTTCCTCCACGTTGATCTCGGACGGCCGATACGCGTGACCTGTGGAGTGAAGCATAGCCTGAACTATCGAATCAAGTAATTTGATTGTCTTTATCTATTCGATAGGCCTGACTGCAAGCGCCGGAGGGCGGACCGGCCAGGGAGGGCGGCGCGCCATACTGATGGAGGGCCCGGTCCGCAGAAGGGGCCTTCCGCGCCGGGCCCTTGCTTAGTTCATGACAGCCGGCATGTCGAGCTTGCTGACACCGGGCAACTCGCAAGACGAGATCGCTTCGCTGATCGCGTCGATGGCGGGCATGCGTGTGAAGCTCTTACGCCAGGCCAGCACCACGCGCCGATCGGGGATCGGTTCGTCGAACGGCACGTAGCTCAACAGCCCCGCATCCGGCCCGCCGGCATGCGCCCGCACCTCGGGCACCGACATGCGCGGCAACACCGTGATGCCGACGCCGCTTGCAACCATATGCCGAATCGTTTCGAGCGACGAGCCCTCGAACGTCTTTTGAATCCCGTCCGCCGTTTGCGAAAACCGCATCAGTTCGGGGCAGACGCCGAGCACATGATCGCGGAAGCAATGACCGTTGCCGAGCAGCAGCATCGTTTCCTGCTTCAAATCGTTCGCATCGATCTTCTTGCGCGATTCCCACGCATGCCCGGCGGGCAGCGCGACGACGAACGGTTCGTCGTAAAGCGGGCGCACCATGAGGCCCGTTTCCGGGAACGGCAGCGCCATGATGGCCACGTCGATCTCGCCTTGCTTGAGCAGTTCGATGAGCTTGAGCGTGTAGTTCTCTTGCAGCATCAGCGGCATCTGCGGCACGGCTTTGATCATCTGCTTGACGAGCGTGGGCAGCAGATACGGGCCGATCGTATAGATGACGCCCAGACGCAGCGGCCCGACGAGCGGGTCCTTGCCCTGCTTGGCGATTTCCTTGATGGCGAGCGTTTGCTCGAGCACGCGCTGGGCTTGCGTGACGATCTGTTCGCCGATCGGCGTCACGCTCACTTCGCTCGTGCCGCGCTCGAAGATCTGGACGTTGAGTTCGTCCTCCAGCTTCTTGATCGCAACCGACAAAGTGGGCTGGCTGACGAAGCAAGCCTCGGCGGCGCGGCCAAAATGCCGCTCGCGCGCCACCGCCACGATGTACTTCAATTCAGTGAGCGTCATTGGGGGACCAATCAGAGCGTTGAAATCGATAGGTTTATCTTATACACCCGCTTCGAAGATTCGCCAACAGGGCTGCATCAACCCGATCGGATGGCCGAGTCACAGGAATGAGCCCAGGCCGCCCTGCCACGCGGGCCGGCGCCCGCCGCTTCCGCCCTCTTTTCGTTACGCCTTCAGGAACTGCTCGCGGCCGCCAAGCCAGCGGGCCAGATGCTGCAGCACGACGTCGGGATACCCGGCAATCAGATGCGCCGCGGCTTCCCGTGCCGGATCGATGAGCCAGGCGTCGTTTTCGAGGCTCGCGAAGCGCAACATCGCGGCGCCCGACTGGCGCGCACCAAGGAATTCGCCGGGCCCGCGAATGTCCAGATCGCGCCGGGCGATCTCGAAGCCGTCCGTCGTCTCCCGCATCGTCTTCAGCCGCTCGCGCGCCGTCAAGGACAGCGGATTGCTGTAAAGCAGCACGCAGACAGAAGCGGCACTGCCCCGCCCCACGCGCCCGCGCAACTGATGCAGCTGCGCCAAGCCGAAGCGCTCCGCATGTTCGATCACCATCAGCGACGCGTTCGGCACGTCCACGCCCACCTCGATGACGGTCGTGGCCACGAGCAGCTGGACGTCGTTACGCGAAAACGCATCCATGACCGCCGCCTTCTCCGCCGGCGGCAGCCGTCCGTGCACGAGGCCAACACGCAACTCAGGCAGCGCCTGCGCGAGCGTTTCGTACGTCTCGATCGCCGTTTGCAGCTGCAACGTTTCGCTTTCTTCGATCAGCGGGCAGACCCAATACACCTGCCGGCCCGTGAGCGCCGCTTCGCGCACGCGCGCGATGACCTCGTCGCGACGCGCGTCCGAAATGAGTTTGGTGACGATCGGCGTACGCCCTGGCGGCAATTCGTCGATCGTCGAGACGTCGAGATCGGCGTAGTACGTCATCGCGAGCGTGCGAGGAATCGGGGTGGCCGACATCATCAGCTGGTGCGGCTGGAACGCCGGCCCGCCTTCGGCCGTGCGGTCGGCCTTGGCACGCAGCGCGAGCCGCTGGGCGACGCCGAAGCGATGTTGTTCGTCGACGATGACGAGACCGAGCCGGGCAAACTGGACGGTATCTTGAATGATCGCGTGCGTGCCGATCACGAGCTGCGCCGCCCCGGAAGCCGCCGCTTCGATCGCCGCGCGTTTCTCCTTCGCCTTCAGGCTGCCCGCGAGCCACGCCACGGTGACACCAAGCGGCTCGAGCCAGCCGCGCAGTTTGCGCGCGTGTTGCGGGGCGTGGTTTTGGGGCGGCCCCATCCGGGCGGCCGGTTACACCAAAGCTATGGCGTGCGGGGCGCCCCCCCCCCCCACCACCGTCTTGCCGCTCCCGACATCGCCCTGCAACAGCCGCTGCATCGGGTGCGGCGCACCCATATCGGCAGCGATCTCGGACACCACGCGCGCCTGCGCACCGGTGAGTTGGAAGGGCAACGCCGCCGACAGCCGCGCGAAGAGCGTACCGTCGCCCGCGCCGCGCGGCATCGCGGGTGCCGAGCGAGCACGCCGCTCCTCATGCGCGCGCTTGAGCGACAGTTGCTGCGCGAGCAGTTCGTCGAATTTGATCCGCGTCCAGGCGGGATGGGTGCCGTCGATCAGCGCGGATTCGTCGGCGCTGGCGCTCGGGTGGTGGAGCACGCGCACCGCCTGAGCCAGCGGCGGCAGCTCGAGCGGCCGGCAATATTGCTCGACGACGCGCTCGGGCAGGATCTCGGGCAACGGCGTGCGCTCGAGGGCGTTGTCGATGGCCTTGCGCAAATACGCCTGCGAGACACCCGCCGTGCTGGGATAAACCGGGGTCAGCGCCTGTGGCAGCGGCGTGTCTTCGTCGACGGGGCGCACGGCAGGGTGCACCATCTCGAGCCCGAAGAACCCGCCGCGCACATCGCCACGCACGCGCAAACGCACGCCGAGCGCCATTTGCTTGACTTGGGAGCCGTAGAAATTCAGAAATCGCAGCGAGAGTTCGCTGCCTTCGGCGTCGCGCAGCTTGACGACGAGTTGCCGCCGGGGCCGGTAGGCAATTTCGTTATCGACGACCACCCCTTCCGTCTGCGCCATCTCGCCGGGCAGCAGTTCGCCGATCGGCGTGAGCGTCGTTTCGTCTTCGTAGCGCATCGGCAGATGCAGCACCAGATCGATGTCGCGCGTGAGGCCGAGCTTGGCCAGCTTATCGGCCGTCTTCA
>NZ_JBQCDN010000425.1:0-8223 GCF_051961175.1 Trinickia sp.
GTTTGCGTCCAATCGCCGTGCACGGAACCCACGATTTTCAAGCCCGGATACTTTTTGATTTCGTCGGTGATGCCGCGGTGAATTTCGTCGTCGACCGACACGCCGGCCAAACCGCGGATTTCGAGAAGATTGCCTTTGCCGTTCAGCCGTTTGGCCATGTAGTCGATCTGCATGGCCCCCAGTTGATGAAAATCGACGGCGATGCGATACGCACAGGGTTCCGTTGCGATGCCGTCGAACGTGACGACGGTCACGCCCGCCGCGCAGGCCTGCTTGATCACGCCGTTGAGCGCGGTGGGGGAGGCGGCGTCGATGGCGATGGCCTTGTAGCCCTGCAAGATCAGATTCTGGATTTGCTGCGCCTGTTCGGTGGCTTGATTCTCCGCTGTCGTGAACGTGGGCGCCGCCGCGACGATGCCGGCCTTGACGGCCGGGTCCGCCACTTCGGCCCAGCTCTTGAGCATGGTTTGCCGCCAGCTGTTGCCGGCGTAATTGTTGGAAAGCGCGACCTTCATCGCCGCCGTGCTGCCGGCGGCTGCGGTTTGGGCCTGCGCCGCGCCGTTGGCAACGAGACAAAATCCGAGCACTGCAGAAGCGAGGTACGAACGCACTTGCTGTCTCCTTTTGATCTGATTGGAACGTCCACGCGCAACGCGGCGGTGCGGCAAAACTCAAAGGGGCGCACGAGGGGACGAGAAGGTCGAGCCGAGTTGACGGCCAGCCTTGGGCAACTAATATACTAGTTGAACGGCGGAATGGGGAGAGTTTCTGCGTGCCGTCCGATGTGAGTGGTTGCCTGGAGGGTGCGTTGAAACGGCCATTGCATGAGTCGCACGGCCGCCACAGCCCGTAAATGATTCTTTGATTGGGTACGTACCCATGGTTCATGAAAACCCGTAACGATCCCGAGCAGTTCATCGCCCGCGTGCTGCCGCACGCCACCTCGCTCGACCGCGCGCTGCCGCTGTCCGCGCAAATTTACGATCTGCTGCGCGAGGCGATCGTTACGATGGCCGTTTTACCCTCGGATGTGATCTTCGAGCGCGCATTGAGCGAAACGCTGGGTATCTCGCGTACGCCGGTGCGCGAGGCGCTGCAACGGCTCGCCCGCGAAGAGCTCGTCACGATCGCGGCGCAGTCCGGCACGTTTGTCGCGCCGGTGCTGCGCGAGCAGTTCGCGGAAGGCGCGTTGATCCGGCGCGTCCTCGAAAGCGCGAGCATTCGCCGTGCGGCGGAGCTGATTACAGCGCGCGAGCTTGATACCTTGCACGACATTCACGAAGTGCACCGGCGTGCGATCGAGCGCGAGGACCCGGTGGAAGCGATCCGGCAGGACAACCGATTTCATGCGGCGGTGGGGGCAGCGGCTCGGCTGCCGAAGGTCCTGCAATTGATCGACTTGGTCCGGGCGCCTATCGATCGCGTGCGGTACGTGACGGCGCGCGAGCCGGAAGAAGGGGCGATGACGCTGGCACAGCACCAGCGGGTGCTCGATGCGCTGGTCGCGCACGACCCGGATGCGGCGGAAAGTGCGCTGCTGGCGCACCTCGACGATGCGCTGCTGCGTCAACAGCGCGTGTTTGACGCGCATGTCGAGTTGTTCGAGGGGAGTGCTGCGGGGCGGTGAGCCAGGACGATCGGCGCGCGACGCCAGGGCCGATCGATTCCCAATACCCTGTTGGACCAGCCATTGGATGCCTTTTTGCACATGGCGTCGCTCGGAGATTGATGGCCGATGACCTTCCAGCGCGCGGGTCACACTGGGTTGGGAGGCAATTCTGAGTCGAAGAAGTGGTGCTTGACGAGAGTGAACTGGACTTGGGAATCGGAATTCAACGCGCTCGCGTCTATTCGAAAGCGGCGTTGAGAAACGCCGCGACCTCAGCAGGGGATTTCGCCTGCGCTTCGGGATCTCCGCCAAGCGTGACACCCGTGGTTAAGCAACGCTTCGACTCAGCCACGGCTGAAGCGCCGGAGAGCGTCAGGCCATTGCGAACCATCGTGAACGTCCTGCTATCGAGATCATACGAACCGTGACATTCTCGGGCGCTCGTCGCAAGCGGTATCGAATGCACCCGCGTTGGTCTGTCGAAGCCATGCCAAGCATCCGGATATTCTTTCAGGGTGACCGGCACGCCTCTTGATCGGAGTGTGTCGGCATAGGCAATGCAGGGGGCCGCTGGTGTGTAGTTATCTTTGCCGCCAACCAGCATCAGGATGGGAGAACCGTCGAGATGTGCCGACTCATAGGAGATGCCGCAGGATGGATAAAAAGCGACATGCGCAGCGAAGCGCAGGCCGCCTTCCATTGCGGCCAGGCGGAATGGTTCTAACGCTGAATACAGCGCCGCGACGCCGCCGCGCGAGAAGCCCATGACCGCAATTCGGTTTTTATCGATACGAGCATCGGTCGCCAGCAAACGTAGCGCGGCGTAGGCATCGGCGATATCTGCTGTCATTGCGAGTTGCGTCTGATCCTTTTCGGTGTTCCTGATACCGCGCCCGGTGAAACTGTCGACGACGAAGCTGGCATATCCGAGTGCATTCATGCGCTGGGCCCAAACCCCTTCACCTCGATTCACGCCGCTACTTCCGTGCAGGATGATCACGGCGGGCACGACGCGCGGCCCGTCGGCAGGCATGCTCAGTTCCCCGGTGATGACAGCCTTTTCACCGTTGGCGTAGTGCGAGAGATAGTCCCCGGTACTCCTGGGCGTGACTGAAGCGAACGTTATAAGTCCGCTACGACCATCGTCGAGAGACGTCGTGATCGAAGAACTCATCATGGCGGGCGAACCGCACGCTGCCATCACGCTCGCGGCGATAGCCGGCAACAGGCTTAACGCGGCGCGACGAACGATCCTTGTGTTCATTCTTCGTACGTCCTTAAATTCGAAGTCAAATAACCATCGTCAACGGCCTCGATGCTACCGTCGAGCGTAGATTCTGCATTGAAGCCTGCTTCCTGCAACTCATCGAAGCGCGGGTGCGCGTCGCTCGTCGGCACGCAGTCCAGCGGCATGTCCACAGGATGTCCACTGAACAAAATTAGCGAAGCAGACCGATTCAACATGAGCCCGGATTGCCCGTGCCAAGATAGCTTCCCGTCCGCCAGCCGACCAACACGAGCATGCCTACGATCGCCTGTGCACCGGCGACAAATGCGACACAACCTGCCCAACCCCAGTGATGCCATGCGGGGACCGGCAAGATCGAGCCGAGACTTCCGCCAAAGTAATAGAAAGAAAGGTAGATGCCGACCGCCGTCGAGCGCGCACCAGGTGTTTTAAGAGAAATGAATGCGTTGGCTGATGCCTGCTCGACGAACACCGCAGTCGAACTGAGCGCAAGGCCGATCAGGATCGCGATCATGTTGTTCGACATCGTGAGCGACGCACCAACGATCGCGAGCCCCGCAGCGGCGAGCGCAACGTCGCGTGGCCCACGCTTGGCTGCGATGCGGCCCGCAATCGGCGTGACGACGATTGCGACAAGAAAGACCGCGTAGATCGCACCAATCTGGACCGTATCGAACCTGAACGGCGCACCTGCGAGCCGCAGCCCGACGAACGTGAAGGTGGCAACCTGAGAGGCAAGCACGCACATTCCGATCAAGCATGTTGCGAGCAGTGGGCCATGCGTCATGTGCCTTAGGCGGGACGCACCGACAGCATCGGCTTCGGGGCGCGTCGTGCCCGACGTCGGCAAGCAGGCGTAGATTACCAGGCCCGTCGCCAGGCACAGCCACGCGACAATATCGAGCGCATGACGCCAACCAAAGATCGACGTGAACACATTGGTGAGGAAGCGCCCCGCGAATCCACCGAGCGTCGTGCCTGCAACAAACAGCGCGCTGATCTCAGTTGCCGAGCCATAAGTGAAGGTCTCGCCGATGTACGCAATCGAGATCGCGAAGATGAATGGCACCAGCACGCCCGCCGCGAAGCGGGCCGCGAGGAACGATGAAAAGCTCGCTGCATGAGCGGACCACAGAGCCGGCAGTGCGACCGCCATTGCGGCGCACGAGATCACCTTGCGGCGATCGAAGCCCGCAACCAGCGTGCCGACGAACGGAGCGATAATGGCAACGGCCAGCGTGGTCATACTGACACCTTGGCCGGCGTGCTCCGCACTTACGTGGAATGCCTCAGCGAGCTCGCGCAGAATGCCTTGCGTCGAATAGAGATTGAGAAAGGCTGCGAATCCGCAAAGGAAAAACGCAATTCGGGCTGTCTTGATCGTTATATCGTTCACGGATAACGCCTTATCTGGTTCACGTGACAGTCTGACGATCGAGCGACTCCAGTGCCAATACCGTTTTGGTTGTCATTGATACCGGAAGAACAAGAATGCTCGACCTGCGCCGCCTTCGCTATTTCGTGACCACCGCCGACGAATTGCACTTCGGACGCGCAGCACTACGCTTGCGCATCGCGCAACCACCGCTGACCCGCCATATCTCGGCGCTCGAGGCCGAGCTCGGCATCCGGCTGTTCGACCGCTCGACGCGCGCAGTGCAATTAACGCCGGAAGGCGCGCTATTTCTCGAACAGGCACGCCGCGTGATCCATGCGGTCAATGAGGCCGAAGCGACTGCGCGCAAAATGATGCACGGTCTCGTCGGCCGCATCGTAATCGGCTACGCGAGTTCCATTCCGATGTCCGATGCGTTCTCGGACATAGTCCGCAACGTGAGTCGCAACATGCCAGAGGTGGAGCTGGAATTTCGGGAGGTATCGACCGCCAGCCAACGCCAGCAGATCACCGATGGCGCGATGGACATCGGGTTTGGCTGGTCCGTGGCGAAAGCGTCCGGCGAGCGCATTCGATCGCTCGTCGTGTCACGCGAGCCGCTCATTGCTGCGGTGCCCGCGCAAAGTCCGTATGCGGGCCGGCAGACGATTGCGTTCGCCGAACTTGCTTCGGAACGTTTCATCACGTTTCCACCCGGATCCGGGTCTGCCCTGAACGCCGCGCTGGAAGATCTGTCAGCGCGGGCCAGTGTCGTTCCGCTAGTGGGCCCGACTGCATCGCAAATCGCGACAGTGGTGTCGCTAGTGGCCGCAGAACGCGGGGTCGCGATCGTGCCCGGCTTCACGTCGACATTGCAACGCTCCGGTGTCGCTTACGTCCCGTTAGCCGAACCCTGTGTACTGGAACAGACCGTGTTGTGGAGCGAGCCATTCCCGTCGGCTTGCGTCGAGCGCTTTGTTAAGCTCGCCTGGGCGCTCACGGCAGGTCGGACACCGAATTAGCCGCTGTGGCGCGGCGAAGGCGCGCCTCCATTGTCGAGCCCCTTCTGCACGTACCACGACAGCGGTAGCGTCAGCAACAGGATCGCCGCGAGTGTGATCAACGCGGTCGGCATACCCGTGAGGTCGCCGAGTTTGCCGAAGAGCACAGGTGACAGCGCGCCACCGCCGATCGTGCCCGTATAGAACAGCGCAAACGCCCGTTCGCGTTTGCCGATGCCCGCCAATTCCGGGACAACTCCGTACAGAACGGACGACGTCCCGTTTAGTGCGAGTCCGAGCAGAGGCAGCAGCGCCATCGTTGAAGCGAGCGGCAAGAACACCGTCGCCAGGACTAGCAGTGACGTCGCGGACTCCGTCAACCATACTGTCTTCATCATGCCGATGCGCACACCCAGGTAGCCGCATAACAGCTTGCCGAACGCGCCGCCAACGAACAGCAGCGTCAGCGCCAGCCCGATACCGGCCGTGCCGGCGCCCTTGCTCTTCAGCAAGAACGGCAGAAAGGTAAGAAACCCCATCCGAACCGCGCTGTCGAGCGTGCCTGTTGCGAGCAGTGCTCGCAAGCCTGTAGCTGAGTCTTTGCCGACGATCGCCTTCGGGGTTTTCTCCCGTGTCGCGCGTGCCATACCGTTTGACGGAATGAGCGACCCTACCAGGATTGCCGAGACCACACCGAGCAGACCAATCAGCGTCGCGCTGGTACGCCAGGTCACGACGGTCAGCAGCAGGCCGACCAGCCCGGGAATCAACGTCTTACCGATGTCGCCGGAGAAGTTGTACTGCGATAGCGCTTCCTTGACGCCGCCGCCGGCCTCATACGCATCAGTGATCATCGAGGAGGCCAGTGGGTGTTGAGTGCTTGCACCCAACCCGCCAAGTACGAGCGCGATCATCAGTACCGAGAGCCCGCCAGCGTGGCCGGCGACGAGGTACGCGAGCCCCGCGATAGCGGTCCCGCCCACAAGCATGCGTTCTCGCCCCCAATGTCTGGCCGCACGGCTGGCCAGCAGTTGGAAAGCGGCCATCACGCCTGAATAGGCGCCGCGCAACATGCCGATCTGCGTGTAGTTAATCCCGAACTGCGCCTGCCAGATCGGCAGCAGTACATAGATGACGTCCGTCAGGCCATCGTGCACGGCATGCGCGCCGCAGGCAGCCCACAGCGAACGGCGGCGTGCGGACGTATCGAGGACATCCGGGCCATGGCCGGCGATTTCGCTTTTCGGATTACTCATCGTTATTTTTGCTCTGAATGTCGGAACGTACATATTTGATCAGAGTGAGTGCAGCTTGTCCCGTGCCGTCTTCCTCGTAGTAGCTGATCGCTTCGTTGACATCCTGCCGGGCTATCTATCAGGATGATAGGCTTGGATTTTCATCTCCGGTGATAAAGCACTCGGCACGAAGCGAGTCAAAGTAGCTCGCATCGGGTGCTACCGCCGATAGTTGCTTGTTGGCCGACGAGCGACGGTAAACCTCAAGTGGCTTCACCGAACTGGCTCCGGTATTTGACGAAGCCTCGCTTTCGGTTGCCACGGAAACCGATCTGCTCGAAGAAGCGGTGCGCATCGACGCGAGAGGCCGAACTGAGCAACATCATCTTCGAACAGTTTCGCGACAGGCAAAATCGCTCAATCTCACGTAGCAGCGCCCGTCCGATCGAGCATGTCAGCAGCGCTTGCGATTTCCACATACCGTTCCCGGAAGAAAACAAAGATTGATTTGTTGGTTTGGCAAGCGTTGACGTTTTTGTAAGCTCACATGCCTACGACCGACAAACCGTCGCCGGAGCCGAGCACCGGCGTAACGGCGCAGAGGAGAACCTGATGAAAGTCTTTGACCACGCATGGTCGCGTTTGGCCGCGATTGCTCTTGGCGCATTGGTCGCGGTGAGTGTGACCGCGTATGCTGCCGATCCCGACAAGAAGGAAATTCGTTTCGGCGCGACGGCCGGACCGTATTCCGATCAGATCCGCTACGGCATCAAACCTCTGTTGGAGAAGGAGGGCTACAAGGTGACGATCGTCGAGTTCAGCGATTACGTTCGGCCGAATCTCGCGCTGGCCGATGGCGCGCTCGACGCCAATGCCTTTCAGAACGAGGTGTATCTGAAAAGGTTTTCGGCGGATCACAAGCTCGCGCTGTCAGAGGTGGTGAAGGTGCCCACCGCGCCCATCGGGCTATATAGTCACAAGCACCAGCGTCTCGACGAACTGAAGGACGGTGCCTCTGTTTCCCTGCCTAACGACGTCACCAATCAGGCGCGCGCGATCATCCTGCTGCAGCAGCTTGGCTGGGTGACGCTCAAGCCCGGCGTCGATCCGTTGAAATCGTCGGAACGCGATATCGATGCCAATCCCCACAAGCTCAAATTGGTGCCGCTGGAAGCCGCACAATTGCCGCGTTCGCTGGACGACGTCGACTACGCTTTCGTGAACGGTAACTTTGCGCTAGCTTCGGGCCTCGGGCTCACGGATGCGCTGTTGCTCGAAAAAATCCCGCCGTACTATCTGAACCTCGTCGCAGTGCGCACGGCCGATCTGAACAGGCCATACGTGAAGGACATCGCGAATGCCTACAGATCGACGGAGTTCAAGCGCGTGATCGACGAACGTTTTACAGGTTTCTTGAAACCGTGAATGTGATGGCCCGAGGCGAACCATCCACGAAGCCAGGGCTTTGCTCTTGCTTTTTTCATTTGGGACGTAAGCGTCCGACCGACCGGTCATCCCCGGAACGGCACGTCGGTACGATTTCGAGCAGTGCCGCCCAGCGCCGGCTCCAGTCGCTGTCGTGCGCCAGGCCCGGAACGGTCAACGCCTGGGCGCACCGCGTACCCGTGGCGTTCACGAAGCGTTGCGCCACCGCAGGCGGGACGACATCGTCCTTGGCCCCGCTGAAATGCACTTGCCCAATGCTTGCGACACGGCTTGCGAAATCGATCGCGTCTTCCGACTCGGGCATCGGC
>NZ_JBQCDN010000426.1:0-6580 GCF_051961175.1 Trinickia sp.
CGACCGCGTGGTCGGCAGCGCCTTCGTCGGGCTCGGACTCAAGCTCGCCACTGCGCACCGCTGATCGGATTTTCGGTTGCATGCGAGGGCATCAGCCGTTTCCTGACGAATCGCTTACAATTGAGCGCGTGCCCACGGAGGCCCAGCTCGGGTTCGTCGTCGGGGCGCAAACGAAAAAGGAGTGACACATGTTCAATTGGGTCAAAACCGCGATGCTGATGGCCGCGATCACGGCCCTGTTCGTCGCGATCGGCGGAATGATCGGCGGTTCGCGCGGGATGGCGTTCGCGCTCGTGATCGCGTTGGCGATGAACTTCTTCTCGTACTGGTTCTCGGACAAGATGGTCCTGCGCATGTACAACGCGCAGGAGGTGGACGAGACGAGCGCGCCGCAGTTCTATCGCATGGTGCGCGAGCTTGCGACGCGCGCAAGCTTGCCGATGCCGCGCGTGTACCTCATCAACGAAGATTCGCCCAACGCGTTCGCGACGGGGCGCAATCCCGAACACGCGGCCGTTGCGGCGACCACCGGCATCTTGCGCATCTTGTCTGAGCGCGAGATGCGCGGCGTCATGGCGCACGAACTGTCGCACGTCAAGCATCGGGACATTTTGATCTCGACGATTTCCGCGACGATGGCCGGGGCGATTTCGGCGCTCGCCAATTTCGCGATGTTTTTTGGCGGGCGCGACGAGGAAGGCCGGCCGGCCAACCCGATCGCGGGCATCGCCGTCGCCTTGCTGGCGCCGATTGCCGCCGCGATGATCCAGATGGCCATCTCGCGTGCACGCGAGTTCGAGGCCGATCGGGCCGGCGCGCAGATTTCGGGTGATCCGCAGGCGTTGGCTTCGGCGCTCGATAAAATTCATCGCTTCGCCGCCGGCATTCCGTTCGCCGCGGCCGAGGCACATCCCACCACAGCCCAAATGATGATCCTCAATCCGCTGTCGGGCAGCGGCATGGCGAATCTCTTCTCCACCCACCCGGCCACCGAGGAACGCATCGCGCGTCTAATGGAGATGGCGCGTACGGGCCGCTACGACTGACGTTGCTGCCCAGCGGCGCGCGATGCGCATCCGATAGACGGGCCCCAAGGGGCCCGTTTCCGCCTTTGCTGCGTCTCCGGTCGCGCGTGATGGTCGCCCGTGGCGATGCGAACGGGCACACACACGGGATGCGGGACGGCGGCGCGTTACAATGTCGCGTTTATTTCGCGCGATTTCGCTCATAGCGGCCACCCGTCGCGCGTCCTTCGCTTTCTCGATGACTCGATCCGCCCTCATCCGTCGCAAGGCGCCCAAAACGGGCGCGGCGCCATTCGCCACGCTACATCTCGCGCCCGATTCGCTCGGCTTCGCGCTCGACTGCGCGGCGTTCGCCGTCGGCGCGGTCCGTGCCGGGATGGCACTGCCGGCCGCGCTCGCCCGTGTGCAAGCATCTGCACCGGCTGCGGCGCTCGCTCGCGGTGCGATTCAGGACATTGCCTATCGCGCGCTGCGGCGGCTGGGCACCGCCGACTGGCTGATCGCTCAACTTATCCGCAAGGCGCCGCCGGCCCATGTGCGCGATGTCCTGGCTTGTGCGCTCGCATTGCTTGCCGACGACGCACAAACGGCCGCGTATACGCCCTTCACCGTGGTCGATCAAGCGGTGAATGCGATCGGCGCGCGCCGCGAGTGTGCCTTCGCGAAGGGCCTCGTGAATGCCGTTCTGCGCACGTTTGTGCGTGAACGCGAAGCATGGCTCGACAAGTCGCAAGCCGATCCCGTCGCGGCATGGAACTACCCGGTCTGGTGGATCGACGCGGTGCGGCGTGCATGGCCCGATGCGTGGCAGCGTGTGCTCGCCGCCGGCAATGAACCGGGGCCCCTCACGTTGCGCGTCAATGCGCGCCGGACCCGCGTCGCCGACTATCTACAACTGCTCGACACAAACGGCATAGCGGCGACCGCGATCGGTTCGCATGCGGTGAGGCTCGCGGCACCGCTGCCCGTCGATCGACTCCCCGGCTTCGCGCACGGCGTCGTATCGGTGCAAGATGCCGGGGCTCAGATGGCGGCCGAGTGGCTCGGCGTGCGTGACGGTATGCGCGTCCTCGATGCCTGCGCGGCGCCGGGCGGCAAGACGGGGCATGTCCTGGAACTGGCCGATGTCGCGCTCGTCGCGCTCGAATCGGACGCCGCGCGGGCTACGCGCATCGAAGAAAACCTTTCGCGCCTTGGGTTGAAGGCGACGGTGACGGTAGGCGATGCAGGCGAACCCTCGGCCTGGTACGACGGGCAGCCGTTCGACCGCATTCTCGCGGATGTGCCTTGCTCGGCATCGGGCATCGTGCGGCGCCATCCCGATGTGCGCTGGCTGCGCCGCGCCACCGATATTGCCGCACTCGCCGCCGAGCAGCGCCGCATTTTGGATGCACTGTGGCCGCTGCTGGCGCCGGGCGGCGAACTGCTCTATGTGACCTGCTCGATCTTCCCGGAGGAAGGGGAGGAGCAGGCGCGTTGGTTTGAACGCGCACACGAAGATGCGGTACGATTGGACGCGCCAGCGCAACTGTTGCCGACGGTTGCCGGCGCCGCAGCCGCATGCTCGGCTCCTTTATCGACGGGAACGCACACCGCCAGGCCGGAACGCTCCGGTGCCGACCTTGACCACGACGGTTTTTTCTACGCGCGCTTTCAGAAACGGTGACGATCAGCAAACGCTTTTTTCGGCTTCGGCTCGTGGCCTTGCTCTGGATTGGGCTAACCGTTTGTTTAATCGCGGCGGGGCCGGCGCGCGCCGATACGATCGCGGTGCAACGGGCTTCGTTGCAGGCCGACGGCTCGGGCGGCTGGAACCTCGATGCCCGCTTCGACTTCGAACTGAACAGCAGCCTCGAAGACGCGGTCAACAAAGGCATTCCGCTTTATTTCACGACCGAGTTCGAGCTCACGCGCCCGCGCTGGTATTGGTTCGACGAGCAGCCCGTCTCGGTCACCCAGACCCTTCGTCTGTCGTTCCAACCGCTGACGCGCGAATACCGTGTATCGAGCGGCGGTCTGCAGCAGGGTTTTTCGTCGCTGAACGAAGCGCTGGCCGTCATCAAGCACGTGACATCCTGGCATGTCATCGATCGCAATCAAGTGCAGCCGGGAGAGACGTATACCGCTTCGGTGCGCATGCAGCTCGATACGGCGTTGATGCCCAAGCCGTTCCAGGTCGATGCCGTCAACAATCGAGACTGGACGCTCGTTTCCGATTGGAAGCGCTTTACCTTCACGGTGGCCGAACGTGCTAAATAGCGTGCGTCGAAAAGCGGACGTGCGCAGCATCCTCGTTCGCGTCATCGTCTCAGCGGTCGCCGTGATGGCATTGCTGCTGCTCGTGCTGCTTGCCGCGGCCAGTGCCAATACCGAATTTTTCGATCGCTACTACTCGTGGCTCTACGCAGCCAATATCGCGGTGGCGCTCGTCTTCCTGCTGATCGTCATCGCGCTCGTGACGCTGATTCTCGCGCGGCTGCGCAAGGGTAAGTTCGGCACGCGGCTGCTGGCGAAGCTGGCGGTGTTCTTTGCGCTGGTCGGCGTGTTGCCGGGTGCGCTCATCTACGTGGTGTCGTACCAGTTCGTTTCGCGCAGCATCGAATCATGGTTCGACGTCAACGTCGAAACCGCGCTCACGTCGGGTTTGAACCTCGGGCGCGCCATGCTCGATGCCTCGCTGTCCGATTTGCAGACGAAGGCGCGCGTGATGGCCGAGCAATTGGCGAGCACGCCGCCCAACAATACGACGCTCACGCTGCTGCGCATGCGCGATCAGTTTGGCGTGCAGGAAGCGATGCTCGTCGAATCGGTGCGCAGCGTGTCGGGCGCGTCGCCCGACCTGCACGTGATCGCGCAGACGTCCGGTAATTTCGCTTCGCTGATGCCCGACGATCTGCCGACGCCGATCATGCTCGATCAGGCGCGCGGCCGCGGCTATGCCTCGATCGAAGGCGAAGTCGACGGCGATCCGCATGCGAAGGGAGCGAAAGGCGCGCTGCGGTTGCGTGTCGTGGTGCTCGTGCCCGATGCAAGCGCGTCGCTGCTGCAGCCCGCGGAGCGCTTTCTGGAGTTGACGCAGCCCGTTTCACCCACGCTCGCGCGCAATGCCGATGCCGTTCAGCGCGCCTATCGCGAGTATCAGGAAAAGGCGCTGGGACGCACGGGCTTGCGCAAGATGTACATCGGCACGCTGACGCTGGCGCTGTTCCTGGCGACGTTCATTGCGATGATGCTCGCGCTCGCGCTCGGCAATCAGCTTGCGCGGCCGTTGTTCCTGCTGGCCAAGGGCACGAAGGAAGTGGCCGAGGGCGACTACACGCCCAAGCGCGAGATCAAATCACGCGACGAACTCGGCTTCCTGACGCAGTCGTTCAACGCGATGACGCGCCAGTTGTCGGAGGCGCGCGCCGCCGTGGAGCGCAACCGCGTGGCGTTGGAGCATTCGAAGGCTTATCTCGAGAGTATCCTGGCCAATCTCACGGCCGGCGTCTTCGTGCTCGATCGGCAATTTCGCTTGACCACGGCCAATCGCGGCGCCGAACGCATCTTCCGGCAGCCTTTCCAGTCCATGCTGGGTGCGTCGCTCGAACATATCGGCGTGCTCGCGGAGTTCGCGGCGCTGGTGCGCAAGGCGTTCGCCGATCGAGAGGCCGCCAGCGAGGGCAGCATCGACGACGGCGGCCATTGGCAGCAGCAAGTCGCGGTATCGGTGGCGGGCGAGGCCGAACCGATCACCTTGCTCGTGCGCGGAACGCGGCTCGTGGCGGCGACACCCGCGGAAGGCGGCGAAGCGGCGGGCACCGCGGGTTACGTTGTCGTATTCGACGATATCTCGGACGTCATTTCCGCACAGCGTTCGGCGGCGTGGGGTGAGGTGGCGCGGCGGCTCGCGCATGAGATCAAGAATCCGCTCACGCCGATTCAACTCTCGGCCGAGCGGTTGCAGATGAAGCTGGCCGATAAGCTTTCGCCGAACGATGCCGATGTGCTTAAGCGCGGCGCGACGACGATCGTCAATCAAGTGGCGGCCATGAAGCAGATGGTGGACGACTTCCGCGATTACGCGCGCACGCCGCCGGCCGTCCTCGCGAATCTGCAGTTGAACGAGCTCGTGACGGAAGTCCTGAGCTTGTATGGCGTCGAAGAGGGCAAGAGCGCGATCACGGCTGAGCTGTCGGCGTTGCCCGTGATCCGCGGCGATGCGACACAATTGCGCCAGGTTATCCACAATCTGCTGCAAAACGCGCAGGATGCGGTCGCGGAAATCGCAAGCCCGCGTGTCGTCATCGAAACCAAGACAGTAGAATATGGCGACCCGGACGCGCTCGGCAAAGTGCGCGTCGCGGTTCGCCTGACTGTCTCCGATAACGGCCCGGGCTTTCCCGCCCGTATCCTCACGCGCGCGTTCGAACCGTATGTGACGACGAAAGCCAGAGGAACGGGGCTCGGGCTCGCCATGGTCAAGAAGATCGTCGATGAACACGGCGCACGTATCGATATTCGAAATCGCGTGAAAGCGGGTGAGGCCATCGAAGGCGCGCAGATTTCGATTCTGTTCCTGCAATTGGCAGACGACGCGGCCGGCGGCGCCGAGCCGGGAACGACAAAAGCAATAGCGCAGACAAGGGCAGCATAAATGGCAACCATCCTGGTGGTAGACGACGAAATGGGCATCCGGGAGTTGCTCTCGGAAATCCTGAGCGACGAGGGACATGCCGTGGAGGTGGCGGAGAACGCGCAGCTTGCGCGGGACTTCCGCCTGCGTCAGGCACCCGATCTCGTACTGCTCGATATCTGGATGCCCGACACGGACGGTGTGACGCTGCTCAAGGAGTGGGCGGCGCAAGGGCTGTTGACGATGCCCGTCATCATGATGTCGGGGCACGCGACGATCGACACGGCTGTCGAGGCGACGAAAATCGGCGCGCTCAATTTCCTGGAAAAGCCGATCGCGCTGCAAAAGCTGCTGAAGGCCGTGGAGCAGGGGCTGGCCCGCGGCAGCGCGGCAGCCACGGTGGCCGGAACGGCGGCGGTCAAGTCGGCCATGCCGGCCAATGCGGCGACGGTAGCGGCGGCTGTCGCGTTACCGATGCTGGCGGCCGATGCGGTGGCGGCGAGCCCCGCTACGATGCAGGCGGCGTCGATTTCGTTCGATATTCCGCTGCGCGACGCGCGCGATGCGTTCGAGCGCGCGTACTTCGAGTATCACTTGGCGCGCGAGAACGGCAGCATGACGCGCGTGGCGGAAAAGACGGGCCTCGAGCGCACGCACTTGTATCGCAAGCTCAAGCAGCTCGGCGTCGATCTGAGCAAGAACAAAGGCGAAAGCTGAAGCTGAACGACGGCGGGTATCGCGACGTTCAGCGGCCGGACAGCAGGCCAAGAAGGACGAATGAAAAACAACGAACAAAAAGTGCTTGAGCGATGTAAATCTCCTTGCTATACTCTCGCTTCTTCGTGGCCCGGTAGCTCAGTTGGTAGAGCAGCGGATTGAAAATCCGCGTGTCGGTGGTTCGATTCCGCCCCAGGCCACCAGCAGTATCCAACCCCAAGAA
>NZ_JBQCDN010000427.1:0-5215 GCF_051961175.1 Trinickia sp.
GCATCGTTCTGCTGCGGCTGTGCCGCCGAAAGAAAGGGAGGGCTGATAATCATGGAACGCTTGCAAGCTGATTAAAGTGAATGCGAGTAATCGTCGGTGGGTTTGCCCGTTCCGAACGGCGGGAAGCTAGGCATCTGCGCGTCGGCTCCCTGTTTGCTCCACTTGGGCGTTTTCTCAACGATCGGCCCCGGCGAGCCGTTGACGATTCCGTTGCCGTTGATTTGGATGTAAGAGCCGCCCGCACCAATCCAAACTTCCTTCGCAGCGGTGATGACGACCCTTCCGTCTGTACTGGAAATTGACAGGTCCTTGAGAGCCGCGAGCGCCATCTTGTCGCTTTGCGCCTGGATCTCGACTGTCCCTTTTGCCGCGAACAGTTTGATTCCCAGGGTCTGCGCAAAGAGACTGATCTTGCCGAGCACGCTCGCTAACAGCGATTTCTTTGCCGTAACCGACACACTGCGACCAGCCGTAAGCGCGATATGCTCGTCTCCGCTGATATGGACAGTCGCCGGCGTAGTTGCTTGCAGTCCACTCGCTCCGGCAAGCAGCAAATGCGGTGCGTTCAGTTCGGGAAACGAACCCGCGCTGCCGTTACCCGTATGGCCCTTGATGCCATCGACCTGGCTCCGCAACACATCAGCCACGCCGCTTTGATCGCCTGCGCTATCCTGCGCCTTGTGCTGTTGGGCCAATTTGCCCAGTTCATCGTGCTGCCGCTGCGCTTGTGCCAGACGCGACGCCGGTTCACTCACATCCGAAATGTGCGACTTGCCCTTTGGACGGGCCTCGGTGCTGACCAACATACCCTTAGCCGAGCGAATCGCACCTACAGCATCCGTGCGCAACTCAAACCCCTCGCCACGCACATCCTGCCGCCCCTGCCAATCCTCGATCCGTGTAATGCTCCCCAGCGATAACTGACTCGCCGCGTGATCGCTCCGTAGCTGAGTCTGAATGGCGTTGGCCGTATCATCAAAAACCAAATGATTGCTGCGCCCACCACCCCGATTGCCGGTGTTGCCCACGAGTTCACGACTACGAATGCCCGTCAGTGCCCGTTGATGCGGCAACCGCCACGCCGGCAGGTTCATCGCACTGCCCACGCGCCCCGTTACTAGGGGATGGTCAGGGTTCCCGTCGATCCATTGAACGATGACCTCGGAGCCGATCCGGGGCAGTGCGCTCATGCCTTGACTGCCGCCCGCCCAGCCGCTCGACACCCTCACCCACGTCGTGTACTTGCCCTCTCGATCCCAATGGAATTGCAGCAGCACACGCCCGTACTCGTCGGTATAGAGGCTCTCGCCCTCGGGACCGACCACGACCGCGGTCTGCGGTGCCAAGATGCGGGTATCGACGCTGTTGAATCCGCGCATCGGCCGCCACGGCGTCGTTTTCTTCACGCACGTAAATCGGTTGCTGTAGGTTGCCTGCGCACCGACACCCTGAAGGTAGTTGTTCGTCGCGACGTGATGCGCGAAAGTAATCAGATATTCATCGTCGAAATAGCTGACGCTGATTGAATGTCCGAAGTGGTCCGTCAATTGGAACCACCGCCCCGGCATGACGAAGCGGTTGTTGCCGGTGGCCTGCCACTGTCGAGCGATCGCCTCGATGGCTTCGATGCGGCGGCTGGTTTGCCACTCCCCCTCTTCCCAGTCGCGGTGCGCATACTGGCCCGCATAGTCGTACCACTCCAACTTCTGCTGCCCGCGATCACTCGCCCATGCATCCGTGCGCGCACCGATGAAACCGCCGGTACGCGCGTTCATATGGGGCATGGCCTTGAAGTCGGTGGTCGACTCGCCTATGTTCGTGGACGTGACTTGTTGAATGAACGACCACGATGCAATCCCGTCCGCTTCCTGTGAACCGGCTTTGCTCTGGTAAGGCATCTTGGGGCTTTCACCGTCGATGGCCGGCTCTTGGCGCGCTGGATCGGAGATGATCAGCTTGTGCTCCGTCGCCGTGTGCTCGTACCAGTAGCACAGCCCCATGTGTTCCCAGCGGCGGTGGACGTAGTTATGGTCGTGCTCGCCGAACTGGCACGCCATCGTCATCGACGGGTCCTTCTGGTAGACCTTCCACTGCCAGACCGCCAGCGTGCCGGAATCGGAGAAGATCGTGGCGGTTTGGCCACGGATGCTTTGATCCAAGAACAGCCGGGTGTTCTTGCGTAGTGTCAGATACCGGGTCCATGGGCCCATCTCGGCTTCGTAAAAAACGATGCCCCCGTCGGTGCGCACAAGCCGGAACGAGAAGATATGGCCGTTGAAATGCCGGTAGCTGCCGTCGTTGCGCAGCAATTTCACTGTGATGAGCTTGCCGACGAAGTCATTCGGATCGAGCTTGGCGTTATCCGACAGGATCTCGATCACGAATCGGAAATCGCGCGAGAGCGATTCCTCGCCTTCGAGGCGGTTGACCAACAGGATTTCGTACGGGGCATCGTCCGCTGGGAATGACAGCGTCAATAGCCGATTGCGTTGCATCCCCGTGGCGATCTTTCGAAGATCTTGGACAGACAAGTTCGTATTCATTGGCAAGCCTGACGAATAAGCCGGCATTCAGAGTCGCGCGATTCTACACACGTTTTCTTCAAACCCAATATCCCAAAGCATTGTTAGGATTGGGCGAAGGCTCGGGAAGCAAATGTTGCCGACACATTTATGGTTTGCGGCAATTATTTCCAATTCAACAACTCTGCTTTTCACAATAGCGCCGTCCCGCCCATCACCGGCTCACCTCGCCATAAAACAGTGCCGCTAGGACTACGGGATCCAATAACCAATTGAACAAAACTGTTGGACGGCGCGTACGGCGCAAAGAAGCGCTCCATCACGCGCGCGAACACGGCGACGCTATGCGCGACGAAGCGTTGCTCGTCGATTTCCAGCGTAACCTCGATCCCGCGCACCATCGCCGGCTGCGGCTTTCTCGCCATGAGTGTCATGACCGACCGGTGCTTTAAGCCCGTGATACCGTCGATGTGCTGCGCTTGTGAAGGGGAAAGTTGCGCGAATTGCTGAAACAGTTGCTTCAAGGCCGGCAACCCGGCCTGAGTCAATCGTAGTGCGTGCGGTGTCTGCTGACCGATGAGCCGCCAAAGCGCACCGTTCGTACGAGGCAGTTGAACGACCGCCGTCGACGCGTGGAGCAACACGACCTTCTGCGTGGAAGATTTCTTGGCTGCCAGCTGCATGTCCCCACCCGATGCGCCGAACGGCAACGAATGCGGCAGATTCCCGTTGGTACACGTCACGTCGGCTGCCAGTTTGTTCATCTCGGGCACCGGCTCCATGGGGCCGTCGGCGCCGTCAAGACGCAGCGCCGCAACGAGCCCGGTTTCTGACGATAAGGGGCCGCTGCGCTGTATGAAGGTCCATGTGGGGCCGGCATGACTGGTCATCAGTGCGGCCGATGAGCGCAGCCGATTGCCTTGCTCGGTGCAAACCTGATCGACCGACCAAACCTCGGTGTGTGCGTCATTCTTCGCCTGCGCGTGGATCGGCCACACACCACTTTGCCGATCGTACTTGAGCGAGACATCCTTCCTTTCAAATAGATTGACGACCGGCGTGCAGAACAACTTCAGGTGATCCGCCGATAGATGCGCGAGCTGCTGAGCAGCGCGCGAATTCGGCGCCATGCCCGCCACCACCCAATGCAGCGTCAGTTGTTCGTGCTGGGATTCACCCACCGATTCGCCTAGTGCAGCGGCACACACCGACGCCAAATCGATGTCGACAAAATGGAAGCGCTCGCCGTACGCGAAGTATTCCCCAAGCAGCCCGAACGGCTGGCCGGGCTCTTTGGCGTCTGTGACTAGCCAATCGTGCGGACCAAACCCCGCCGGCGCAACGGCAATCGTCGACAGCCTAGTCCAGCGTCCTTCACTGTCTTCGACATAAGCCCTCGCCGTGCGCATCAGCAGGGTATCCATCAGCGCCGCGACCACTGACGGTTGGCCGGCGAGATGGACACGTAGTGTGGGTGGAGCAGCCACATCGAGGCGGCTGCCAATCTTGGCCGAGCGGAAAGTCACAGAGAGCATGCCACTCGCATCGGGAGGCAGCCTGACGTTAAGCGGAGCCGTTGGCGTGGACGCATACAGGGCTCGAGTGATTTCCACCGGCGCCAGCACGACGTCATACGTGGTTCGAAACAAGCACCCGCCTTCCGCCGTCTTCAACTGTGTCCCACGCGCAATCGGGACCGATTCGGTCAAGCTGTCGAACACCCCTTTCATGTCGAATTGTGCGACCGAGTATGCCGGGAAGCGCCGAAGGTACTGCGGGAAGGTGGGTTCGATCAGTGACTCGGACAACTCGGGATAGTCGTCATCGATCTTTGCGCTGTGGCGGGCGTGCAAAATGGCGGTCGATTGCACCATGCGCTCCACGCCCGCGTCGTCCGAACGCCCATCGCTATTGATCGACAAGCGCGACGCCGCCTCTGGATTGCGCTGCGCGAACGTGCGCAAGTTCCGGCGCAAAATCTCGAGTTCTTGCTCGTAATAATGCCGAAGGAGATCGTCGTCGAACTCGTCGTGGTTTGTCGTCATCGAAAAATATCTCCTTCTTCCATCACCCGAGAATCAAGTCGCAGTTGCGCGGCTGGCATCGCACGATCTCTTCGCCCGTATGCTTCGAGATGACGATCAACTGAACGAAGCTGTTCAATTCAACGTAGTGACCGAGAAATGCGTTGATCGCCCCCACGAACGTCGCGATGCTGGTCCCGATGAAATGGCGCTCATCGATGGTCAGCCGCATTTCGACGCCCCGTACGGGCGTCGCGTACGGTTTGCCGGGCAACTCCAGCACGGCATTGCGCGTCTTGACGCTGACAATCCCATTGATGTGGCGGGATGACACGGCCGAGCGCCGTACGTCGTACAACACCAGCGCCGCCTTGAGCGCGTCGACACTCATATCGGCAAGCGAGAGATGGGCAAGCGCAAGGTGCGTAGCGAACCGCAAACGCAAGGCGTCGCTGCGTTCGAAGCGCATCGTCTGCGTTGGACGGCGCAGCATCGCGGCACTGATCGACCGGCCACCATGGTCGTCGCTGTCCCGCAAGAACAAGTCACCGCCCGGGAGCCCGACGGCGAGTCTCGACGGCAGATTGCGGTTCGTGCACGTCAACTCGAGACTCAACGTATCGGTCTGCGACGCCATCGGATCGAAATTAGTATCGATCACCGAGATCT
>NZ_JBQCDN010000428.1:0-9877 GCF_051961175.1 Trinickia sp.
ACCGACTTGATGCCGGCCGCCAAATGAACGAACGGCTCCGGCGGCAACGCCATCGGCGGCATGCAGTTCGCCAGCGTGTTATGCGTATCGGCACCCGATCCGATCACGCCGAGATAATCGATGAGCCCCGTCTCGGACATCGCCTGCGCGATCTCCTTCAACTGCTCGTGATCGAGCCCGTCTTCATGGAATTCGTCGCCGCACATCCGCAGGCCGACCACGAAATCGGGCCCGACGGCTTCGCGCACCGCCGTCAATACTTCCACGCCGAAGCGCAGCCGATTGGCGAGCGAACCGCCCCATTCGTCCGTCCGGAAATTCGTGCGCGGGCTCCAGAACTGATCGATCAGGTGCTGGTGCGCCGCGGAGATTTCGATGCCGTCCATGCCCGCTTGCTGCACGCGCTTGGCCGCGGCGGCGAAATCGCCGATGATGCGGCGGATCTCCTCCACTTCGATGATCTTCGCGTTGCCGCGGTGAACCGGCTCGCGCACGCCCGACGGCGTCATCAAATGCGGCCAATGCTCGCCGTGAAACGCCGAGCGGCGGCCCATATGCGTCGCCTGAATCATGATCTTGGCGCCGTGCCGGTGCATGGCCTCGGCCAGCCGGCTCAAAGGATCGATGATCCGATCGGTCGACAGATTCACCGATTTCCACCAGCCCTGAGGGCTGTCGATCGACACCGGGCTCGAGCCGCCGCATACCGCCAAGCCGACCCCGCCCTTGGCCTTTTCCTCGTAGTAGCGGATATAGCGATCGCCGGGCAGCCCGCCGGGCTCCGCGTAGACTTCCGCATGCGCCGTGCTGACGATGCGGTTACGCAGCGTCAGCTTGTTCAGCGTCATTGGTTTGAACAGATGGGGGTAGCGCATGTCGATCGACCTCGAGCGTATTCTTTAACGACTATCACGAACCGTATTGCCGTATGCCTCGTACCTCGCCGCGCGCTAATTCACGAGCGGCGAGACTTCGAACACGCAGTGCGCATGGCCTTCGCCCGCGCATTGCGTTTCCTTCGATTGCGAGCGGGGCCCGGCGCGGCCGCTCGTATCCGTATCGTTGACCCAGTCCATGGCACCCGCGAACCATCCCGCGAACATGTAGCAAAGCTTGCCGTGCTTCTCGGGTTGTGCGAGCACGAACGAGGAATGCCGCAGCTCTATGCGTGCTTGCGCGCGCGCCGGATCGGCCTCGGCAATCGAGAACAGCCCCCATCCGCGCTGCGAGAGGCGCTTCAGGTAATGCTCGAACACAGCCATGCCGACAAGCCCGTGCTGCTTTGCCTCTTTATCGCACCAGTGATAAGCCGATTTGTAGCCGGCGCGATACAGAATCTCGGCATACGTCTCTTGCCCCAGTGCCTCTTCTACGGCGACGTGATTGTTCGTGAAGAAGTGGCGCGGCACGTAAAGCATCGCCAATGCGTCGGTGGTCCATACGCCCGTGGCGGGATCGACGTCGATCGGAAGTTGCGGTTGCATCGAAGGGTTCCTCGTTCGAAATCAAAAGTGGTGCGTTACGCGCCCCAGACGTCGCGGAAAACGCGCACCCAGTTCTCGCCCATGATCTTGCGGATGCGCGTCTCGCTCCATCCGGCGCGCTCCATGGCGGCGGTCAGATTCGGGAATTCGCCGATCGTGCGAATGCCCTCGGGATTGACGACCTTCCCGAAGTTGGTCAGACGGCGGTAACGGCCCTTGTCGTGGGTGAGCCAATCGAAAAAGTCGACGCTGTAGCCTTGCGTGAAATCGGTGCCGATCCCGACCGTGTCCTCGCGGATCAGATTGACGACGTAGTCGATGGCCTCGATATAGTCTTCGACGGTTGCGTCGATACCGCGCTTGAGGAACGGCGCGAACATCGTGACGCCGACGAAGCCGCCCGCATCCGCGATTTCCTTCAGCTGCGCGTCGCTCTTGTTGCGCGGGTGCTCCTTGAGCCCGGACGGCAGACAATGCGAATAGCAGACCGGCTTCTTCGAAAAGGCGATCGCCTCCGACGAAGTGTTTCCACCAACGTGCGACAGGTCGACCATGATGCCGACCCGGTTCATCTCCGTAATGACTTCACGGCCGAAATCCGACAGGCCGCCGTCGCGCTCGTAGCAACCGGTGCCGACCAGGTTCTGCGTGTTGTAGCAAAGCTGAACGACGCGCACCCCCATGTCGTGAAACGCCTCGATGTAGCCGAGGTTGTCTTCGAACGCGTGTGCGTTCTGAAAACCGAGGATGACGCCCGTCTTGTTCTCGCGCTTGGCGCGCAAGATATCGTCGGTGGTGCGCACGAGCGTCAGAATTTCGTCGTGCTCGCGGATTTGCTGCTTCATCTGCGCGATGTTGTCGACGGTCTTCGGAAAGCTCTCCCATACCGAGACGGTGCAATTGGCGGCCGTGATGCCGCCCTTGCGCATGTCTTCGAATACCGAGCGCTCGAACTTGGAAATGTTCAGACCGTCGATGATGATGCTGTCTTGATGAAGAGTGGACATCGATTGCTCCGGGCTAGGGCGGGTCGAATGAATACGGTTCAATGGCGCAAGGCGATCAATAAATCGGGAAGCGTTCGCACAGCGCGAAGATTTCGCGGCGCACACGCTGCTCCGTTTCGGCGTCGCCTTCCGGATGGCGCGTCAGGGCATCGAATACTTCCAGGATCAAACGGCCGATCTGCTCGAACTGCTCCACGCCGAACCCACGCGTCGTCCCGGCCGGTGTGCCCAGACGAATGCCCGACGTCACCGTCGGCTTTTCCGTGTCGAACGGGATGCCGTTCTTGTTGCATGTGATGCCGGCGCGCTCGAGCGCGGTTTCCACCTGCGTGCCCTTCAAGCCCTTCGGCCGCAGATCCACGAGCAACAGGTGATTGTCGGTGCCGCCCGTCACGAGATCGACACCGCCTTCGCGCAGCACGGCGCCGAGCGCCTGAGCATTGGCGAGTACGCGGTCGATATAGCGCTTGAAACCCTCCTCCAGCGCTTCGCCGAACGCCACCGCCTTGCCTGCAATCACGTGCATCAGCGGGCCGCCTTGCAGGCCGGGGAATACGGCAGAGTTGATCTTCTTCGCGATGTCTTCGTCGTTCGTCAGCACAAAACCACCGCGCGGGCCGCGCAGCGTCTTGTGCGTGGTGGACGTCACGACGTGCGCATGCTCGATCGGATTGGCATGACGGCCGGCCGCGATGATGCCGGCGATGTGCGCCATATCCACCATCAGCTTCGCGCCCACGCTATCGGCGATGGCACGGAAGCGCGCGAAATCGAGGGCGCGAGGATAGGCCGAAAAACCGGCGATGATGAGACTCGGACGATGCTCGTGAGCGAGCGCTTCGACCCGGTCATAATCGATAAGCATCGTGTCCCGGCTTACGCCGTATTGCACGGCGTTGAACCACTTGCCCGACAGCGCGGGCTTCGCGCCGTGTGTCAGGTGGCCGCCGGCGTCGAGCGACATCCCGAGTACGGTGTCGCCCGGCTTGGCCAGGGCGAGCATGACGGAGCCGTTGGCCTGCGCGCCGGAGTGCGGCTGCACGTTGGCGAACTTCGCACCGAAGAGCTGCTTGACGCGTTCGATGGCGAGCGCTTCGACTTCGTCGACAAACTCGCATCCGCCGTAATAGCGCTTGCCCGGATAACCTTCCGCGTACTTGTTGGTCAGCACTGAACCTTGCGCCTCCAGCACGGCGCGCGAGACAATGTTTTCCGATGCGATCAGTTCCACCTGCGACTGCTGCCGCTCGAGTTCCCGAAGGACTGCGGCGCGAATGGGCGCATCGCGGTCAGCAAGCGTCTGCGTGAAAAACGGCTCTGTATTCGACATGGCGTATCCGTAGTAAGGGCGCGGCGCAGTACTGAAGGCTCGGCGCCGCCTGCGTTCGTTGGCGACGGCTCTATTCTTGTCGTTCGCCCTATTGGCGGATTGACGAATTCAGACGCGTTCTTTGCCTTTTCCGACACGCGCGTCCGTTTTGGACAAGTCGGATGAGAAGGGGCGATACCACCGCCGGCCGTCCGTTCAGGCCGGGGAACGCCCGCTCCGCGTACCGCGCAGCCTCATACTGCGATGCACCATTGTTGCCCAACCCGCGCGCCATAAAGCCCGATACACGGGCAGATCAGCACCGCCGCGGTGCAGCACAGAACGCCATGCCAAGCCGCCATAGGGTTAAGCCGTATGGCATAGTTGTTGCCCTGGAATCCACAATGAAAAGCGCCAGGCTCGGCGAAAGCCGCCTGTGCCATAGATCGGATTCGAAGGAACGCCCCATGTCACCCGACCGCACTGCATCGCTATCGAACTTCGTGTTCATGACGTTGCCGAACTTCACGATGATCGCGTTTTCGAACGCAGTCGAAGTGCTTAGGATGGCGAACTATCTGAGCGGTCAGACGCTTTACCGTTGGTCCGTCGTGAGTCCCGACGGCGGCGCCGTCATGGCCAGCAACGGCTTGGCCGTCGAGACGGTGCCCGTGTCTTCGCTCGAACAGTTGCCCGATGTCGTGTTCGTATGCGGCGGCGTAGATGTGCAGCATTCGACGACGAACGCCCATCTGTCGGAACTGCGCCGCTTCGCACGCTCCGGCGTGGCGCTCGGCAGCCTGTGCACGGGCACTTATGCGCTTGCACGCGCGGGCTTGCTCGACGGCTATGCATGTGCGATCCACTGGGAGAACATGTCGGCGCTCAAGGAAGAGTTCCCCGGCACGCGCTTCCTGAAAGAGCTGTTCGTCGTCGATCGCGACCGCATCACCTGCACGGGCGGTGTCGCGCCGCTCGACATGATGCTGCATTTGATCGCCCCGCGAATCGGCACGCCGCGCGTGACGCAAATCGCGGAGCAATTCATCGTCGAGCACGTGCGCGATACGAGCGCGCAACAACGGATGCCGCTCGTCGCCCGGCTGGGCTCGGCGAACAAATCGCTGTTCGAAGTCATTGCCTTGATGGAGAACAATATCGAGGAGCCGCTGTCGCGCGAAGAACTCGCACGGCTCGCGAATATGTCGCAACGACAGCTTCAGCGTCTATTCCGCGACCATCTGGGCATGACGCCCACGCATTACTACCTCACGCTGCGGCTGCGCCGCGCGCGGGAGCTGCTGCTACAGACCGATATGTCGATCATGCATATCACGATGGCATGCGGTTTTCAGTCGGCATGCCACTTCAGTAAGAGCTACCGTGACGCGTTCGGCACCGCGCCGACGCGCGAACGCCGCAATCAGGTCGCACCGCTCGCACGCTCCCCTGCCACGTCAGCGGTACCGGCATTTCACATTTGATTCGGCTGCAGATCCGCTTCCCTGCCCCTCGATAGCCTAGGCACGCGACCGTGCCCTTGCCTTTACGTTGGTCGATCAATCCGCGCACGGGAAGATTCCTCTTCTGTAATATACCCCCCTACCGTATTTGCTATACTCGCGGCCGTCTATGTACGGGGGACCGCCATGAGTCATACGATCCGCGAAAAACAAAAGCTGCTGAACCGCGTTCGCCGCATCAAAGGGCAGATGGAGGCCATCGAACGCGCGCTCGAGGATGAACGCGGGTGCGTCGATGTGCTCCAGCAAATCACGAGTTGCCGAGGTGCCATGAACGGCCTGCTGGCCGTGGTGCTCGAGGATCACATCCGCACGCATCT
Organism: Trinickia sp.; assembly: GCF_051961175.1. GTDB lineage: Bacteria > Pseudomonadota > Gammaproteobacteria > Burkholderiales > Burkholderiaceae > Trinickia. The sequence continues at coordinate 5,644 of NZ_JBQCDN010000428.1, forward strand.
CGTCGATGCCGAACCGGCCGACGAACATGGCAGCGGTACCGAGCAATTGATCGAAGTGGTCCATAGCTACTTCAAGTAAGGGGGACCCATGACCGACTTCGAGAACGCCGCGTTCGGCGCGGGGCACGACCACATCTTTTTAGGCGCAGCCCATGAGGACAACGAGCGCAGAACCTGGATGGTGATTGCGCTGTGCAGTGTGATGATGGTGGTCGAAATCGCCGGCGGCAGCCTGTTCGGCTCGCTGGCGCTCGTGGCGGATGGCCTGCACATGTCCACGCATGCGGGCGCGATGCTGATCGCGGCATTGGCCTATACCTATGCACGCCGGCATGCCAACGATCCGCGTTTCGTGTTCGGCACCGGCAAGCTCGGCGATCTCGCCGGTTTCACGAGTGCGATCGTGCTCGCGATGATTGCATTGTTGATCGGCTACGAAGCGGTCTCGCGATTCTTTTCGCCCGTGCCCATTCGGTTCCGCGAAGCGATCCCCATCGCCGTGCTCGGTTTGCTCGTCAATCTCGCCAGTGTTTGGCTGCTCAGCGGCGACCATCATGGGCATCATCATGGCCACGGGCATGGACATGGCGGCCACGGGCATCATCACGATCACGATCACGACGATCATGACCATGGGCATCCCCCCACGCACGACGATGAACCCCACGGTGCCACCGTGCGCGACCATAACATCCGGTCCGCCTACATCCATGTCATCGCCGATGCCGCCGTTTCCGTCCTGGCGATCGTCGGCCTGGTGCTGGCACGCGCATTCTCGTGGACCTGGATGGATCCGCTGGCCGGTATCATCGGCGCCCTGGTGATCGCCAACTGGTCGTGGGGCCTGATGCGCGACACGGGCGGCATCCTGCTCGACATGAACATCGATCGCCGGATGGCGGATAACGTGCGCCACGTCGTGGAAGAAAACGGCGATACGGTTGTCGATTTACATATTTGGCGCGTCGGGCCGGGGCATTTGAGCGCAATCCTATCGGTCACGACGGCCGATTCACAGCGAGGCCCGGGCTTCTATCATGCCGCGCTCGAGCGCATGAGCGGGCTCTCGCACATGACCGTGGAAGTGAACCGCCGGCAAGCGATCGCCTGACCGGCTCGCCCTGCGGCAACCGGTTCATGCGTGCTTGCCCACCGTCACGATAGCCCGTCGCAAGCGCTCAGCGTGTCGCGACGGGCTCCTTCTCTCAGATCGATCGTTAGATCAACTGCAGGCTGCCGTCAGGCGGCCTTCAACATGCCGTGCGGATCGATGACGAACTTGCGCGGTGCACCGCCGTCGAACGCGCGATACCCTTCGGGCGCCTGATCGAGCGAGATGACGGTCACATTGACGATCTCGGCGATCGGCAGCCGGTCCCACAGGATCGCCTGCATCAAATTGCGGTTGTATTTCATGACCGGCGTTTGTCCCGTATGGAACGAATGCGATTTCGCCCAACCCAGGCCGAGACGAAGGCTGAGACTGCCGCGCCGTGCGGCCGCATCGGCCGAGCCCGGATCGTCGGTCACATAAAGGCCCGGAATACCGATCGCACCGGCTGGCCGCGTGATCTCCATCAGCGAGTTCAATACGGTAGCGGGCGCCTCCTGCGTATGAGCATTGCCGTGCCCGTGCGCTTCGAAACCGACGCAATCGACAGCGCAATCGATCTCCGGCTTGCCGAGAATCTGTTCGATCTGCTCGCCGAGCGAAGCACCGAGCGACAGATTGACCGTCTCGAAGCCCATCGCTTTCGCATGCGCGAGACGCTCCTCGTTCATATCGCCGACAATCGTCACCGCCGCACCCAGCAAGCGCGCCGAAGCGGCCGCCGCCATCCCCACCGGGCCCGCGCCCGCGATATAGACGCTGGAGCCCGGCTTCACGCCCGCGGTGACTGCGCCGTGGTAACCCGTCGGCAAAATATCCGACAAGCATGTCAGATCGCGAATCTTCGCGAGCGCCTGATCGCGGTCCGGAAACTTCAGCAAATTGAAATCGGCGTAAGGCACGAGCACATATTCGGCCTGGCCGCCGATCCATCCACCCATGTCCACGTAACCATAGGCGCCGCCCGCACGCGAGCCGTTGACGGTCAAGCACACGCCCGTGTGTTGCTCCTTGCACATGGCGCAGCGGCCGCATGCGACGTTGAACGGCACCGAGACGAGATCGCCGATTTTGAGCGTTTCGACGTCACGCCCCATTTCGATCACTTCGCCGGTGATTTCATGGCCCAGCACGAGCCCTTCGGGTGCCGTCGTGCGTCCACGCACCATGTGCTGATCGGAGCCGCAAATATTCGTACTGACGACTTTCAAAATCACGCCGTGTTGGATCGAGCGGCCACTCGGATCGACCATCTTCGGGTAGTCGATCGACTCCACCGCCACTTTGCCCGTCCCTTGATACACGACACCTCGGTTGCTACTCATCGTATGCGTCTCCTTTCGTCTCGATCGCCGAGCGGCGATCCATGTTGGGGGAGATAGCGCGACACCGCGTGTGCGCGCCCTTCCGCCGCTGCTTGCAGCGTAGTCCGCAACGGGCGGGCGCGATCGTACAAAACGCGACAAGAGCTTGCTAGAACCCGACACGAAGGGTGCGATCCCCCCCTAATCGATTGATGGCCGGGCACAAAACGCCTATCGTTGGAGCCTTCGAATGACTGACGAGCTTCTTGGAGATTGCCGATGACCTTGTCCTCCGTCTATGGTCCGCAGCGTCTTTACATCGGAGGAACGTACGTCGAGGCGACGTCGGGCGAAACCTTCGCCACCTTCGATCCCGCCACGGGCGAGTGTCTGGCAACGGTCGGCCAAGCGAGTCGGGACGACATCGAGCGCGCTGTGGCTTCGAGCCGCGAGGGACAGCGCGAATGGGCAGCACTGAGCGCCATGACGCGCTCGCGCATCTTGCGCCGCGCCGTCGAATTGCTGCGCGCCCGCAACGACGAGCTGGCTGAACTCGAGATGCGCGACACGGGCAAGCCCATCGCCGAAACCCGCGCCGTCGATATCGTGACGGGCGCGGACGTCATCGAGTATTACGCGGGTCTCGCCACGACGCTTGAAGGGCGGCAAATTCCCTTGCGCGACGATTCGTTCGTCTATACGCGCCGCGAGCCGTTGGGTGTGTGCGTGGGGATCGGCGCATGGAACTATCCGATTCAGATCGCCTGCTGGAAGTCGGCGCCTGCACTCGCGGCCGGCAACGCGATGATCTTCAAGCCCAGCGAAGTCACGCCGCTCTCCGCACTGAAACTGGCGGAGATCTATACCGAAGCCGGCTTGCCGCCCGGTGTCTTCAATGTCGTTCAAGGCAACGGCTTGGTCGGCGCCATGCTCGCGGAGCATCCCGCCATCGCCAAGGTCTCGTTCACGGGCGGAGTGGAAACGGGCAAGAAAGTGATGTCGTTAGCCGGCGCTTCATCGTTGAAGGAAGTGACGATGGAACTTGGCGGCAAGTCGCCCCTGATCGTGTTCGACGATGCCGATCTCGAACGCGCGGCCGATATCGCCGTCACCGCGAACTTCTTCAGCGCGGGCCAAGTTTGCACGAACGGCACACGCGTGTTCGTTCACCGCTCCGTCATGAAGGCGTTCGAAGCGCTCGTGGCGATGCGCGTTCAGCGGATTCGCGTAGGCAAGCCATCCGATGAGAACACGAACTTCGGCCCGCTGGCCAGCGCCGCACAACTCGACAAAGTGCTCGGCTACATCGAGAGCGGCAACCGCGAAGGCGCGCGCTTGTTGGTGGGCGGCACCCGCCTCACCGAGGGCGGCTTCGCGCAAGGTCAGTACGTGGCGCCCACCGTGTTCGCCGATTGCCGCGACGATATGCGAATCGTCCGCGAAGAAATTTTCGGGCCGGTGATGTGCCTGCTCTCGTTCGACGACGAGGATGAAGTGATCGCGCGGGCCAATGCAACGCATTATGGTTTGGCCGCCGGTGTCGTCACGGAGAACCTGTCTCGCGCACATCGATCGATCCATCGCCTGGAGGCAGGCATTTGCTGGATCAATACATGGGGCGAATCGCCGGCTGAAATGCCTGTCGGCGGCTACAAGCAATCGGGTGTGGGCCGCGAGAACGGGATCAGCACACTCGAGCATTACACGCAGATCAAATCGGTTCAGGTCGAACTCGGCCCCTACCGGCCCGTGTTCTGAAGGACGAAGGAGAGCGTTCGTGAGTGCCAAGGAATACGACTACATCATCGTCGGTGCGGGG
>NZ_JBQCDN010000429.1:0-2967 GCF_051961175.1 Trinickia sp.
AGGCCGTTTGGGCAAGACTGGGGGAACGGCCGATAGCGAGCCTCGTCGACCTGCCGGACATGGAGGACGCGGAGATGCACGCCGTGATGAACGTGTTCTCGACGCTATGGCGCTCCGCTTACTTCACCGATAGCAACCTGTGCCAATCGATTGCGTGCCGAATGGTCAATGTGACGCAGCAATACGGCACGACAGAATCGGCAGTCATCGGCTATGCGCTGCTGGCTATCTTTCTGGGCCCCTTCTTCGGTCGCTATCAAGACGGAGAGGCATTTGCGCGGCTGGCCGTCGCGGTGGCCGAGAAGCATGGATTCGCCGCACAGAAGGTGGGCGCCAACTTCTTGATGCAGATGGCGCTGCTTTGGACCAAGCCCATCGAAGAAGCGGTGAAATGTGTGGATGCGGCCATCGTCGCGGCGCAGGAGACCGGAGAGATCGTCTACGCCTGCTATAGCCTGGAACATCGCCTAACCGATCTGCTCGCGCGCGGTGACCACCTCGACGAGCTTTGGCTCGAATCGGTTGAGGCGCTGGAGTTCGTCGAACGCATTCGCTTCCGTCACGTGCGCGACGTTCTCGCCAGCATCCAGCCGTTCATTCAGAGGTTGCGCGGGCATGCGGATGACCAGGTCGTCATCGACGAAGCGGCGGTGGTTGCGCGGCTGATCGAAGCCGGCATTGCCGTGGTCGTGTGTTATTACTGGATTTTGCAGATTCAGCGGCATTTCCTCCTCGGCGAGCCCGACGAGGCTCTCGAATGCGCGGCGGAGGCGAAACCGCTGCTATGGTCCGCGCGTTGCCACATACAGTTTGCGAATTACTGCATGTACGAGTCGCTCGCGCTGGGTGCGGTACATGGTGCGGCATCGGATGAGCGACGGGCCGAGATTCGCGCCGAGATCGCAGAGAACCTTCGGCATCTGGAGAAATGGGCACAAAGCTGTCCAGCGACGTTCGCTCACAAGCATTGGATCGTCAGTGCGGAACTCGCGCGCATCGAGGGGCGGGAGACGGAAGCGCTTCGCCTTTGCGAGCGCGCCGCCCGACGGGCCGGCGAATACGGTTTTGTTCAGGAACAGGCACTCGCCAATGAATTGGCTGGACAGTGTTGCATCGCCTCGGGCCTCGAACTTGCCGCGCAAGCGTATCTGCGTGAAGCGCGCGACGGCTACTACCGATGGGGCGCGCTGGGCAAGGTCGCACAACTGGACCGGCGTTATCCGTCGAACAAGCCCGATACGCCTCCCGTCCCGTCAGGCACGATCGAGGAGTCCGCAGAGCGGCTAGACATCGCCACGATCGTCAGAACAAGCCAAGCCATCTCGGGCGAGATCGTCCTCGAGAACCTGATCAAGTCGCTGATGGTGATCGCAATCGAGCACGCCGGCGCGGAACGCGGGCTGCTGATTCTCCAGCGCGGCGCCGAGCAGCGGATCGAGGCGGAAGCAACGATCCATGGCGGAAACGTCGCGGTCATGTTGCCCGAATGTTCAGTGCCGTCAAAGGCGCTGCCGGCCTCGGTATTGCACTATGTCGTCAGTACGCACGAAAGCGTCATTCTTGACGACGCTTCGGTTGGCAACCGCTTTTGCGCGGATCCCTACATCCGCCAGCGACGCGCGCGTTCCGTGTTCTGCCTGCCGCTGCTCAAGCAGGCCAAGCTCATCGGCGTGCTTTATCTCGAGAACAATCTGGCGCCGTCCGTTTTCGCGCCGGCCCGGATCGCGGTGCTCAAGCTGCTCGCCTCACAGGCCGCCATCGCACTCGAGAACGCCCGGCTCTATCGTGAGTTGGCCGAACGCGAAGCGCGGATCCGGCGGCTTGTCGATGCGAACATCATCGGTATCTTCATCTGGAATATCGAAGGGTGCGTGCTCGAAGCCAACGATGCCTTGCTCCGAATCCTGGGGTACGAGCGCGACGACCTCACGTCGGGCCGGCTGAGCTGGCGCGAGCTGACTCCGCCGCAATGCCGCGAGCGCGACGAACAGGCGCTGGCCGAAGTGATAGCGAGCGGCACGGCTCTGCCCTATGAAAAGGAATTCGTGGGGAAAGACGGCATACTCGTGCCCGTGCTGATCGGCGCCGCGCTCTTCGAAACCGGCGGGAAGGAGGGCGTCGCTTTTGTCGTCGATCTGACCGAGCGCAAGCGTGCGGAAGAAGACGCGCGCCGCAGCGAACGGCGATATCGCGAGGTGCAGCGTGAGCTCGCGCATGCGAACCGCGTCACGACGATGGGTCAGCTCGCGGCATCGATTAGTCACGAAATCAAGCAGCCCATTGCATCCACCGCCACGAACGCGCAGGCCGCATTGCGCTGGCTCATGTCCTGCCCCCCGAATTTGGACGAGGTGCGCGAATCGTTGGAGTGGATCGTGAAGAATGCCGCGCGCGCCACTGAGGTCATCAACCGCATTCGCGGCCTCGTCAAGAATGCACCGACGTGCCCGGAGCAACTGGCGATCAACCAAGCGATTCGCGAGGTCATCGCGCTGATACGCACGGAAGCCGTGCAGAACGGCGTATCGGTGCGCACGCGGCTCGCGGAGAATCTTCCGCTCGTCGAGGGTGATCGGGTTCAGCTTCAGCAGGTGGTGCTCAATCTCACGATGAACGCCGTCGAAGCGATGAGTAGCGTGGACGATGGCCCACGCGAGTTGGTCGTGGGCACGGTGATCGATGAATCGGGCGACGTCGCCGTCGAGGTGTGCGACTCGGGGCCGGGCATTACGCCGGAGAACGCCGATCGTCTCTTCGAGCCGTTCTACACGACGAAGGAGACGGGCATGGGCGTCGGGCTATCCATTTGCCGCTCGATCGTCGAGGCGCATGGCGGGCGCATTTCCGTGAGCGCAAATTCGCCGCGCGGCGCCGTGTTCCGCTTTACGTGCCCGACGGCGCCCCGCGTGCAGGTGAACGCCAGCCGATGATGACGCACGCAAGATCGACGAACGGTTCAAGCGTTGA
>NZ_JBQCDN010000430.1:0-19381 GCF_051961175.1 Trinickia sp.
ATCTCGCTTCTTCGTTGGCGACGCCGGCGAAGAACTAGCGGTACCAGTGGTGGCTGTAGCTCAGTTGGTAGAGTCCAGGATTGTGATTCCTGTCGTCGTGGGTTCGAGTCCCATCAGCCACCCCAAAGAATTCAAGCACTTAGCCCGGTTCATTGAACTGGGCTTTTTGCATTGTGGAGCCCGCGTAGGCACCATGTAGGCATTTGCCGTCAACGTTACTCACCGCCCGCCACAAGGATGCACTGGAAAGTGCTTTCTTGAAGCTCATGCGAGAAAACCAGATGCCTCGGCGCGAAAGCCCAACTGAGAGCCTCGGCAGCTGCCTCAACTACCTCGATAACGACGACGAAAGCAATTCGGCTATCCGTAGCGCAGCGCGCCAAATAGCGACAATTATCGAGCAGTCGCACCACGAAGCCCTGATGGGCGGCAACCGGGTTGAAAAAGCGGCTCAGGCCGCGTACGAGCGCTACCAAGGTGAGCTACCGGCATTTCGATTGCCAGATTGGATTAAGACCGAATAAGCACCTCAAACCAGCTTAAGCCGGTCGCGGCAGGCCCGGATAATGGCCGTAGATTCGGCCTCGTTAGGCTCTTTCATCGTTCATCTCGTACGTTGACCCCAGGTAGGAACTCGCGACGGCACTCCTGCAATTCGCGGAGCGCGTCGCTTAGCGCTCGCCGCTCGGCTTTCCACTCCGCTGAGCGCATGCCGTGCTTCGTTGCATTGCGTGACGCGCTCCGTCGAGCTAGGCAGGGGGCAAAGCGGTTAGGACGCTGATTCCAGGCGGATGACAGCGCGGCTTCCCGTCGCTTCGGCGTAACGGGACAGCGTGCGCAGCGACGGCATCGTGCGTCCGCTTTCCATGCGTGCGACGGTCGATTGGGTCGTCTGCATCTTCTCGGCCACCTGTTCCTGAGTCAGTCCGGCACGCACACGCGCAGCGATGAGTTCACGTGCGACGGCAAACTCCGGGGCCTGCGCTTCGTACTCGGCCTGGGTAGCAGGGTCGGTCAGCAGGCGTCTCTTCAGGGTTGCAAGGTCAGTCATTGTTCAATCCTCCTTCATCCGGGCGTAGGCCGTTTCGATGGCACGGCGCGGGGTCTTCTGCGTCTTCTTCACAAACACGTGCAGCACAACCAGCCGCTGCCCGGTCCTCGTAACGTATATCGCCCGCGCGATGCCATCCCGCCCCGTCATGCGGATTTCCCACAGCTTGCTCTCCAGCGGGCGCACATGGGGCATCCCGACGCGTTGCGGCCCAAACTCCGCCAGCATCTCCGCGATGTGCAGGAAACGGGCGCGCATATCGGAAGGCAGCGCCAGCAATTCAGCTTCGGCCTCGGGTATCAGCTCAACGTGCCACGTCATCAGTTTATCTCTTTTTTGCTATGTTTGCATGTCACGGACTGACCGCCTGCAAGCCCTGTTGGTTCTGCGCGGGCTGAAAGTCGAATGAGTGTAATAACAATGTAAGAAATGAACGACTTTCGGATCGGGTATTTCGCTCTGCGTTGATGGCGCGGGAGCCGCGATTCTTATCGATTTCCTGGAATTTCAAGACACGCTCATTGAGCGAGAACAGATCGTTAGCCGTTCGGTTGGCTAACGAGCCGATGGCGGGTGCAACCAAGGTGGTACGATTCGTCTATTGGACGACGGCGGCCACTGGGCGCCGACGAGCACAACCCGAGTAACGAGCGAGCCACAAACCACCATGGGCAAACACAAGACCCACCCCAAACTCGAGCAAGCCTTGACCCGCGGCGATCTCGCGATCCGGCAAGCGAATTCCGTTCGCGCTACCGCGGTTTTGCAGGCGCTCGGCAAGATGGTCGTCGATGCAAGCGCCACGATCGGTGTCGAAGCGTCCACGTCGATTCCCGACGGCGATCGCATCTACGATCCGGACGGCGGCGTTTGGCCTCAGGCACTGTTGATCTCGTTTGATGGCCCCGTCGAAGAAGCCGATCCGGACGAAATCCGCAAGGTATTCCTGCTGGCCGATACGCCTTCGGTCACGTACCGCGTCGAATGGCAGCGCGCGGACGGTAAGCTCGGCCGGCACGAAGCGCGTCCGTTCGCGATGGTGGCGTTCCTCAGCGACGTCGAAGTTCCCTGGAGCGACGACGAGGAATGACGCAGGGCGCTCGCCGGGCCCCGAACCGCCGCGCGGCGATCCCGGGCGACGGTAGCGCGGCGATCCCTCAACGCCTTAACGCATCAACCGGCGCCTGAATAGCAGCGCGCAGACGAAAAACGGGATGACCGCATAGCAGGCAAGCACGCCCACATGCACGATGACGCCCTCGAGCGGGCGTCCCAGCATCGCCGCGCGAATCAACTCCACGGCGTGAGCCAACGGCAAGACCATGGCGGCGTGACGGACCCCTTCGGGCAACTGCGCAAGCGGAAAGAACACGCCCGAGAGCAGCAGCATCGGGGTGAGCACGAGGGTCTGGTAAAACATGAAGAAGTCGTACGACGGCGCGAGCGCCGTCACGATCATCGCGAGACTCGCGAATGCAAGCCCGGCCAACGCAATGACGGGCAGCGCGAGCAACATCGACGGAAACCGGGCATAGCCCAGCACGCCGGCGACAAGCATAATCGCCGCGCCCGACAATACCGCCTTGCTCGCAGCCCACACGATTTCACCCACAACGATATCGCCCAGCGTGAGCGGCGTATGCATAATCGCTTCCCACGTCCTCTGCACGTGCATGCGCGAGAAACCGGAGTACATCGATTCAAACGTGGCCGACATCATGACGCTCGAGCCCACGGTGCCGGCCGCGAGAAACGCGATGTACGAGACACCGTCGACATGGCCCACCATCAAGCCGAGCCCGAAACCTAAGCCGAACAGATAAATCATGGGATCGGCCAGGTTGCCGATCATCGATGCGGCGGCGAGCTTGCGCCAAACGAGATAGTTGCGCCGCCAGACCGCGGCCCAGTTCGTTGCGTTGGCGGGCAGCGCCAGCCGCCAGCGGTTGGCTTGTTGGGCGTTGACTGCGCGGCGTGCATGAGCCGGCGTGTCGTAGCGAGGGGCATCCATCGTTGGGTTCTCGTCGTCCGTTCTTTCTCGCGTTGCAAGCGGTTGCCGCTGTCGTCTCGCTGTCGTCTCGCTGTCGTCTCGCTGTCGTCTGTCTGGCAGACACCCGGATCAGCGCCGGCCGCCATGCCCGCCGTTTCCAGCGCAGGTCAATCCTGCATCTCTCGCCCAGTCAATCTCAAAAATACATCTTCGAGATTCGCCGGGCGGTGCACATACTTCAACCCTGTCCGTCCCGCCAGACGGGCGTTGACGGGTTCCGGGTCGCGCACATAGCAAAACAGCGTCTCGCCGCTGATCTCGGTGCGCGTGGCAAACGGGGCGAGCTCGTCGCGCAACGTCTTGGGCGCGGAGCCATAGACTTCGATCACGTCGCAGCCGATTTCCTGGGCCACCAATTCGCTCGGCGAGCCTTCGGCAATCTTGCGTCCTTCCTCGATGATGCAAAGCCTGTCGCACAGCCGCTCCGCTTCCTCCATGAAATGGGTGGTCAGCAGGATCGTCTTTCCTCGCGTGAGCAACGAGCGCAGCCGGTCCCAGATCAAATGGCGCGCCTGCGGATCGAGCCCGGTCGTCGGTTCGTCGAGGATCAATACGTCCGGATCGTTGATGAGCCCGCGCGCGAGCGTCAGCCGCCGTCTCATCCCACCGGAAAGCTCGCCGACGCGCGCATCGGCCTTGCTTTCAAGGCGGGCGAATTCGAGCAGCTCGGGCACCATGGCGCGGGTCTTGCTGGCCGATAAGCCGTAGTAGCGGCCGAACACGAGCAAGTTCTCGCGCACACTGAAATCAGGGTCGAGATTGTCGAATTGCGGTACGACGCCAACACGCTGGCGCGCAAAGCGCGCGCCGGACGGAATGGGCTGCCCACATAGTGCGATTGCACCCTCGTCCGGTTCGACGAGACCGAGCAGCATCTTCAAGGTCGTCGTTTTGCCGGCGCCGTTCGGCCCGAGCAGGCCAAAGCATTCCCCGGCGCGGACGTGGAACGACAAACCGTTCACGACGGTTTTATCGCCGTAGTGCTTCACCACTTCACGAAATTCGATGGTGTTGTCGGACATGAGGACGAACGATAGGTAGCGCACAAGCCCGGAGCGGGCAGTGCCCCATTCTATTGCATCGGCGTGAATGGCTTGGGGCAGGCGCAGTGCGGGGCCATCGGTGTGCCACGGGCGTGCCGCAACGCTGCGAGCGGGCGGTGCGGTGGCGCGCGTGCAATTGCGGCGAGCCAGAGCTAGGCGTTTTCCTAGTCTTGCCAGTCAGATTGCGGCGCACCATGATTGAAACGATTAACCGCGATCAGCGCGGGCTGGGAGGCCATGATGGCAAGCTACAAAAAGATCCTACTCTGCTACGACGGAACCCGTGAGGGGCGCAAGGCTTTGCGGTGCGGCGCCAACCTCGCGCTTGACCTCAAAGCGGAAACGCACTTGCTATCGGTTGTCGATATGCGCACGAGTATCGCGCAAAGCGCGGGGCTGCTGACGGATGTGGCATGCGGCCGGTTCGAGGACGCCGCGCGCGAGATCCTTCAAGAGGGCGTCGATTGGCTGACCGAGCGAGGCGTACTCGCTCATGGCCACTTCGCGTTCGGTCATCCGATCGACGAAATCGCCAATCTCGCCGAGCAGTTGAAGGTCGATCTCATTGTCGTCGGCCATCGTGCGCGCAGCGGACTGTCGCGGTGGTGGATGGGAGCGGGTAATACACTGCTTCTCGATCGCGTTTCGTGCAGCATTCTCGTGGCGGTGTCCAAGGCTCACGAACAGGAACCCGCGGAAGAGACTGTGTCAACCACAACCACCGAAGGCAGCACCGGCGCGTGAGCTGGCCGGGAACCGCAGGGGTTCGCCGCCAGCGCATGCATGGATTGCGTGGTGCGTGGGGAGGCAAACCCTCGAAACGACCTCTCAACGCACGAGCGAGGGGTTACGCGTTGAGTTCGACGGCGTCGATCTGCCAGGAAAACCAGCCACGACGATGAAAAATGACGCTGTAGGGCGCGCTGGCCGTGCCGCGCGCGTAGGTGACAGCGAACGTGTTCATGTCTCGATAGCCTGCGCTCGCCTTCGCACGTGACGCGTTCGGTTGTGCGGAAGCTGAAGCCGATAGTGACGGCGCGGGTGCCGCTTGCGATTCCGGCTGCGCGGCTTGCTCCGGTTGCTCGTTTGTCACAGAGGGCGGCGCCTCGCCGGGTTCGCCTCGAGGCGGCATGCCCCTGAGCAGGGCGGCGACGCCATCAGGCGTCGCATACGCATCGACAAGCGGGTTCACGAACGCCATCCCGACAAGCGCGCCAAGCGCCGCGAGCGGATGTTGAAGTTTTTCAGCGTCGACACGTTGACTCAACATCTGCGTCACTTGCTGCTTGAGGCTGACCCGCAGTGCCGGATAGTCGACATAGGGATTGATGGCGTTAGCGTCGCGCGCCTGGGCGGCATCGCGCAATCGGCTCAATACAAGATAGGGCGAAGCGTAAGCAAAGACGGCTAGCGCAACCACGATGAGCGCGATGCCCGCAATAACGGCGGTGGTCAGCGGATGTCGGGCGTGCGTGCGGTGTTCGTTCGTCATGTGATGTAGGCCTTTATCGATGTCCTGTGCTAATCGACAGCGATGACACCAAAACGATCCCTGGCTCTAGTGCCCTGTCCCGCAAGTTCCTTTGATATGAGATCGCCCATTTGGCCGCCAGGCGGCGTCGCTCGTCGCTGCCATAGCGACGGCTATGGCGCCAAAGAACTTGACCGGACAGGGCACTCACCCGAATGAACCTTAACCCCACTGCGCGGCCGGTGCGCCCGCGCGTTCGTCGTCGATGCATCGGTCGATCATTTTGCAAACTGCGTCGATCGTGCCCACGAGAATGACGCGCGAGGGACCGTGATACACGCGCACGGGCGCCCGCCGTGCCGGTTCCGCATGCAATGCGCTGTTGAGCGAGACGCGTGCGAACGCCGGCAACGCCGAGGGCTGCATACCGGCCTGCGATGTGTCGTCGGCTTGCCGCACGGGATGGGCAGCGGCCGTTTCGAGCGGCGGACACTGAATAAGGCCGCGCAGATGCCGCAAGCGGCCGAAAGTGCGAAAAGGCATGAAGCGGGCAAGGCGATCCATGACGTCTCCCTAGCGTGTTCGGAATCAGAATTCGGTCGGACGGATGAGCCCGACCGCAATACCTTCAAGTGCGAAATCGGCGCTGCCGGACTGCACGAAGATGTTTTCGTAATCGGGGTTTTCGGCGATGAGCTCGATCCCGTTCGGGCGCCGCTTCAGGCGTTTGACCGTCACGTCGTCGCCAAGCCGCGCAATGATGATCTGACCGTCGCTCGCCTCGGTGCGCCTTTGCACCGCGAGCAAATCGCCGTCGAGAATGCCGGCATCGCGCATCGACAGGCCGCGCACCTTCAAGAGGTAATCCGGCTTGCTCGAAAACAGCGCCGGGTCGCAGGCGTAGTGCTGCGAGATGTGCTCCTGCGCCAGAATGGGGCTGCCGGCAGCGACGCGCCCCACCAGCGGAAGCGACAACTGCATCAAAGCCGGATGCGGCAGCGATAACTGATGCGGCATGTCTTCCACCGCCAGCAGGCGGATGCCGCGCGATGCGCCGGCTGCCAATTCGATCACGCCTTTGCGCGCAAGCGCGCGCAGATGTTCCTCGGCCGAATTGGCCGACGAGAAGCCCAGCGCCGCAGCGATCTCTGCACGCGTGGGCGGAAAGCCGCTGTGCTCGATCGACTGGCGGATCAAATCGTAAACCTGCTGCTGTCTTGCGGTGAGTTTGGTCATAGCGCCACTGTATGGATAGACAGGTTGCTGTATTTTTATACAGTATTCGAAGAAGATCAAGTCCAATGTTGCGACCCCGCATCCTGGCTGCTTAGCAGAAATCAGCATTAAGAAATGAAGTTATATTCGTTTTGGGAATAAGCGCCGTTGGCTAGACTGGCCCGACCATCAAAAGAGGCGCCAGGTCGCCAACGGGGAAACGAATGAGTCTTTGGAGCCAAGATGCTCAGGCAACGCTTGCCGGAACGGTGACGTCGCGGGCACGAACCTTTTGGCGCGGCGCGCTGGCTGCCGCCGTCGCGACACTGGCCGTCGTGGCCGGCCCGGCGCATGCCGATTCGACGTTGCTGAACGTTTCATACGATCCGACGCGCGAGTTGTACGAGCAGATCAACCAAGCGTTTGCGCCCGTATGGAAGGCGCAGAGCGGCGAAGCCGTGACGATTCGCCAATCGCACGGCGGCTCGGGCGCGCAAGCGCGCTCCGTGCTCGATGGGCTGCAGGCCGACGTCGTGACGCTCGCGCTCGCCTATGACATCGACGCATTGGCGAGCCGGGGCCTCGTCGCGCCCGATTGGCAAAAACGGCTGCCCGACAACGCCTCGCCGTACACGTCGACGATCGTCTTCCTCGTGCGTCACGGTAACCCCAAGCACATCAAGGACTGGGACGACCTGGCGAAGCCCGGCGTCTCGATCGTCACGCCGAATCCGAAGACTTCGGGCGGCGCGCGTTGGAATTACTTGGCGGCATGGGCCTATGCGCGCCACCGTCCCGGCGGCAGCGACGAAAGCGCGAAAGCGTTCGTCGCGCAGCTTTACCGCAATGCCGGCGTGCTCGATTCGGGCTCGCGCGGCGCGACGACGAGCTTCGTTCAGCGCGGTCTCGGCGACGTCCTCATCGCATGGGAAAACGAGGCGTTTCTCGCGCAGAAGGAATTCGGCACGGACAAGTTCGAGATCGTCGTGCCGTCGGCGAGCATCCTGGCGGAGCCGCCTGTGGCCGTCGTCGACAAAGTGGCGGACAAGCGTGGCACGCGCAAGCTCGCCGAAGCGTATTTGCGCTTCCTGTACACCGAGCAAGGGCAGGAGATCGCCGCGCGCAACTTCTATCGTCCGCGCTCGCCGCAGGTGCCGGCGGCCCTGACGGCCAAGTTTCCGAAGCTGAAGCTGTACACGGTGGACGAAGAATTCGGCGGCTGGCAAAAGGCGCAGAAGACGCATTTCGCCGACGGCGGTGTATTCGATTCGATCTATCAGCCGAAGTAGACCCGAGTGCCGGGGCCGGCGAGCCCCACGCCCGCCGCGACATGACGGGCGATACATGGCAGCACACAGCAGCATATAGCAGCGGCGCGACGACGCCGCGCGGTACAACGACCAGCGGGTGCCACGGCGCCCGCCGGCAACGGCCGCCATCGGCCGGCCCTGTCAAAGTAAGAGCGATAAGCATGACGACCTTCGGTTTCCGCAAGGCGAGCGCATTGCCCGGATTCGGGGTGACGCTCGGCGTCACGGTGGCTTACCTGAGCCTCGTGGTTTTGATCCCGCTCGCCTCGACGTTTCTCAAGACGGCGACCCTCGACGGCGCGCGCTTCGTCGCGGCCGTCACGGCGCCGCGCGTACTGGCGGCGTATCGGCTCACGTTCGGCGCTGCCGCGCTGGCCGCCCTCATCAACCTTGTATTCGGGATGCTCGTCGCCTGGGTCCTGGTCCGATATACGTTCCCGGGCAGGCGGATCGTCGATGCGATCGTCGATTTGCCGTTTGCGTTGCCGACTTCGGTTGCCGGCATCTCCCTCGCAGCCGTCTATGCCGAAAACGGCTGGATCGGCCACTGGCTCGCGCCGCTCGGCGTGAAGGTGGCCTTCGGGCCGCTCGGGGTGCTCGTCGCGCTCACGTTCATCGGTTTGCCCTTCGTCGTGCGTACGGTGCAGCCGATTCTCGAAGACTTCGAGCGCGAGCAGGAAGAAGCCGCAGCCTGTCTCGGCGCGACGCACGCCCAGACGTTCGCCCGGGTGGTGCTGCCCGCGCTCGCGCCGGCTCTGGCCACGGGCTTCGCGCTTGCGTTTGCCCGCGCGCTGGGAGAGTACGGTTCGGTCATCTTCATCGCCGGCAATATTCCGATGAAATCCGAAGTGATTTCCCTGCTCGTCGTGACCAAGCTCGAGCAATACGACTACGCGGGGGCGACGGCGCTGGCCGTCGTGATGCTGGTCGCCTCGTTTTTCATGCTGTTCGTCATCAACGCGCTGCAGTGGCGCTGGCAGCGGCGCGTCAGCGCGAAGTATGCGAAGCGCACCGAGCGTTCGGCGAATAAAGGACGCTCGGTTGCCGCCGAAGGTTCGGATGTCCGCGCGGGCAACCCGGGAGCATTGCGATGAGCCGTACCGCCACTATCGAAAGCGCGGCTCGTCCCGCCCAAACGGACACGGTTCGCCAACGCGGGCAATCGCGGGCGGTCCGCTGGACGTTGACCGCCGTCGCACTCGCATTTCTCGTGCTCTTTCTCGTCGTGCCGCTCGTCGCCGTGTTCGATGAGGCGCTCAGCAAGGGCGTGGGCTTTTATCTCGCCTCGCTCGCCGATCCCGACGCACGCGCCGCGATCGTCCTGACGCTGACGGTCGCCATCATCGCCGTACCGTCGAACGTCGTCTTCGGGCTCGCCGCTTCGTGGGCCATCGCGAAGTTCGAATTCAAGGGCAAGGCGCTGCTGACGACATTGATCGACTTGCCGTTCTCGGTGTCTCCGGTTATCTCGGGGCTCGTCTATGTCCTGCTGTTCGGGGCGCAGGGCTGGTTCGGCCCATGGCTCGCCGCCCACGACGTGCAGATCATTTTTGCCGTACCGGGCATCGTGCTCGCCACCGTCTTCGTCACCTTCCCGTTCGTGGCCCGCGAGCTGATCCCGTTGATGCAGGCGCAGGGCACCGAGGAGGAAGAGGCCGCGCGCGTGCTTGGCGCCTCCGCGTGGCAGATGTGGCGGCGCGTCACGCTGCCCAATGTCAAATGGGGCTTGCTGTATGGGGTTATCCTCTGCAATGCGCGGGCGATGGGCGAGTTCGGCGCGGTCTCCGTTGTCTCCGGGCACATTCGCGGACAGACCGACACGATGCCGCTGGCCGTCGAAATTCTCTACAACGACTACAACTTCGCGGCCGCGTTTGCGCTCGCGTCGGTCCTGGCGCTGATCGCGCTCGTGACGCTCGGCCTGAAGCTGCTGGCCGAACGCCGTCTGGCGGCCGACCAGCTCGCACGTGGCTGACTCTTCGACGAGGAGCGTTTTTGATGAGCATCATCGTTCGCAATTTGACCAAGCATTTCGGCGATTTCGCCGCGCTCGACTCCGTCTCGCTCGAGTTCGCCCCGGGCGAGCTCGTCGCGTTGATCGGGCCGTCCGGTTGCGGTAAAACCACGCTGCTGCGCGTGATCGCCGGATTGGAAACGCCGGATGCGGGCGAAGTCATCCTGGGCGGGCGCGACGTCGGCGCGCTCGATGCGCGCGAGCGCCAGATCGGCTTCGTCTTTCAGCATTACGCGCTGTTTCGCCATATGACGGTATTCGAGAACGTCGCATTCGGCTTGCGCGTGAAGCCGCGCCGCGAGCGGCCATCGGAAGCCGTGATCCGCGAGCGCGTCCAGGAACTGCTCGCGCTCGTGCAGCTCGCGCCGCTTGCCGATCGCTACCCGTCGGCGCTTTCGGGCGGACAGCGGCAACGCATCGCGCTGGCCCGGGCGCTGGCCGTGGAACCCAGCGTGCTGCTGCTGGACGAGCCGTTCGGCGCGCTCGACGCCAAGGTGCGCAAGGAGTTGCGCGTCTGGCTGCGCCGGCTGCATGATGATCTCAACATTTCGACCATTTTCGTGACGCACGATCAGGAGGAGGCGCTCGATGTCGCCGATCGTATCGTCGTCATGAATCATGGGCGAGTCGAGCAGACGGGAAGCCCGCAAAGCGTCTACGACGATCCGCGCACGCCGTTCGTGTATGCGTTTTTGGGCTCGACCAACCGGTTCGCCGGGCACCTGGGGCCGCACGGATTTATCGCCGACGGCGCGAGCGAGCCGTTTGCCGCCGAGGGTGCGAATGTCGAGCCGGGGCTGGCACAGGCCGAGCCCGCTCACGCGTTCGTGCGGCCGCACGACCTGGAAATCCATCCGCATCGCGTGATGCGCGCGGACGGCATCGACGCCCAGGTGCGTCGTGTGATCGTGCGCGGCGCCGCGGTGCGCGTGGAACTGGCCGGCGAGGCCGGGCCGCTCGAAGCGGAACTCGAGCGCGATGCATGGCATGGACTGGGCCTGCGCGAAGGCGACGCCGTCACCGTCGTGCCGAAGTCCTGGAGAGCGTTTGCATCGCCGCAGTGAGATAACGATGCGCGGCGCCGGGCTGCGTTGGCACCGCGCGAGGGGCGGATGCGGGAGCGTGGCCCGCGCCGCTTCACATGAATCGACTATAAACCCGCCCTTTGTCGAAGAGAGGCACCCATGAACTTCCAGCAACTGCGCTTCATGCGCGAGGCCGTGCGCCGCAACCTGAACTTGACCGAGGTGGCCAATGCGCTCTACACCTCGCAGTCGGGCGTGTCCAAGCAGATCAAGGATCTCGAGGACGAACTCGGCATCGACATCTTCGTTCGTCGCGGCAAACGGCTCACCGGGCTGACCGAGCCCGGCAAGGCCGTGCATCAGTTGATCGAGCGGATGCTGCTTGATGCGGAGAACATGCGCCGCGTCGCCCGGCAATTTGCCGACGAGGATACGGGCCATCTCGTCGTCGCAACGACGCACACGCAGGCGCGTTACGCGCTGCCGAAAGTCGTGCGCGAATTCACGCGCGCCTATCCGAAGGTGCAGCTCGCCTTGCGCCAGGGCAATCCGCAGCAAATCGCGCAAATGCTGCTCGAGGGCGAGGCTGATATCGCCATCTCCACCGAGGCCCTGGACCGCTTTTCCGAGATCGTCACGTTTCCTTGCTATTCGTGGCACCACGTGGTGGTCGTGCCGAAGCAACATCCGCTCGCGGGCCGTGCGAACGTCACGCTGGAGGACGTCGCCGAGTACCCGATCGTGACCTATGACCGCGATTTCACGGGCCGCTCGCACATCGACGCGTCGTTCGCGAAGATCGGGGCGCTGCCGGACGTCGTGCTGACCGCGATCGATGCCGACGTCATCAAGACTTACGTCGAACTCGGGATGGGCGTGGGCATCGTCGCCGCCATGGCTTACGACCCGAAACGCGATACGGAGCTCGTCGCCCTGGATACGCAGCATCTGTTCGAAGGCAGCACGACGCGCGTGGGTTTGCGCAAGGGGGCGTTCATGCGCGCCTACGCTTACCGGTTCATCGAGATGTTTGCTCCGCAACTGTCCGAGGCGGGCATGGCGGGACAACTGCGCGAAGCCGCATAGCGGCATAGCGGCATAGCGGCATAGCGGGCGGTACGGCGCGGGGAGGGGAAACGGCGGTTCGTAGGGGAAACAGGGCATTCGCCGCTCGTAAGCGACGCGGTTAAAATGGCGCCCATGACTACGACCCAATCCTCTTCTTCTCCCGCGGCGCTGCCGCGAATCGCCGTGCTCGCAACCGGCGGTACGATCGCAGGCTCGGCTGCGGATGCCGCGCAAACCTCGGGCTATCAGGCCGGCGTCGTCGGCGTCGATCGATTGCTGGCCGCTGTACCGGCATTGTCGAATGTGGCCCATATCGAAGCCGAGCAAGTGGCGAGCATTGACAGCAAGGATCTCGATGTCGCGCTCTGGACGAAGCTGGCCGAGCGCATCGCCGCATTGGCCGCGCGCGACGACATCGACGGTATCGTCGTCACGCATGGCACGGATACGCTCGAGGAAACGGCCTATGCGCTGCACTTGACCGTCAAGACCGCCAAGCCCGTCGTGCTGACAGCGGCGATGCGCCCATCGTCGGCCCTATCGGCCGATGGCCCGTTGAATCTGCTTGGGGCGGTCACCGTCGCCGGCTCGCCGGCCGCGCGAGGGCAGGGCCTGCTCGTCGCGTTCAACAATCGAATCCATAGTGCGCGCGACGTCGTGAAGACAAGTACTTACGCCGTCGACGCATTTCATTCCCCCGAAATCGGTGCGCTCGGCTGGGTGCAGGACGGCCGAGTCGAGTTTCAGCGCACGGTCGTCCGGCCGCATACGAGCGCAACGCCGTTCGTAGCGGGTGCGGGTTGGCCTCAGGTCGAGGTCGTCGCGAGCTACGCGGGCGCATCGCGCACCGCCGTCGATGCGCTTGTCGCCGCCGGGGTGAGCGGCATCGTCGTCGCGGGCACGGGGAACGGCTCGATCCATGCGTCCGTACAGGCGGCGCTCGCCGATGCGCGCTCGCGCGGTGTGGCCGTCGTGCGCGCGTCGCGTGTCGGCTCCGGGCATGTCATGCGCAACGGGGCGGCACCGGACGACGCGCTCGGCTTCGTCAGCGCCGGCTCGCTCAATCCCTACAAGGCGCGTGTGCTGTTGATGCTGGCGCTGGCCGCCGGCGAGCATGAGCCGGCCGCCTTGCAGCGGATCTTCGACGCGTATTGACGTGATGGGTTGACGTGACGGCGGCAAGCGCGGATCGGGCTGGCCCGCAAGCGCCGATATAAACGAGCAAGAAAGAAAAAGACACGAAGCGCGAGGCAATGCATGCCTCGCTGCGATACGAGCACGCGTACGTGTCAATCCGACAGGCGGACACCCGACGACGACGTCTGACCGACCAAGGCTTCCCCGGCGTCGCCGGGTGCCGCTGCGGACCCCACTGCCGCTCTCAGCCCGAAAGCGGCTTTTTGCCTGCCAAGCGCGTGCTCGGTGTCGACCCTGTTCGCGCCATGCCTCGCGTGACGCGATGCACAGGTTCCCTCGGTCTTGCCTTGCACGTGCCGGCGAGGCGCCCCTCGTGCCGGCCGTTCGGTATGCGTTCCGTTTGCATTCCCATCGCACGGCCGAATTCTGCTGGACGGCTCGATCTCAACGATCGTCGCCGAGCCGGGTGCCAGGCCGACGCTGATGCGCCGCCGACTGCGACTCCCCGGCTGTCATGACCACCCTACCGCTACTTCGCGACGGCCTTGGCGGCTTCGGCCGGTGCGTTGGCCGGCGCGTTGGCGATCTCGAATCCCGACATGATTTCGAGTGCGCGGATCAGCGCCGAATGATCCCAGCTGCCGCCGTCGTGCGCGGCGCAGACGCTGAAGAGCTGCTGTGCGCTGGCGGTGTGCGGCAGCGCGATGCCGAGCTTGCGCGCACCGTCGAGGGCAAGGTTCAAGTCCTTGCGATGCAGATCGATGCGGAAGCCGGGGGCGAACGTACGGGTGGTCATGCGCTTGCCGTGCACTTCGAGAATGCGCGACGAGGCGAAGCCGCCCATCAGCGCCTGGCGGACGCGTTCCGGGTCCGCGCCCGAGCGCGCGGCGAACAGCAACGCTTCGCCGACGGCCTCGATGTTGAGCGCGACGATGATCTGATTGGCCACCTTGCAGGTCTGTCCCGCGCCGTTGTCGCCCACCAGCGTAATGTTCTTGCCCATCAGATCGAACAAGGACCTGGCTCGCTCGAACGCCTTTTCGGGGCCGCCGACCATGATCGACAGTGTCGCTTCGCGCGCGCCGACTTCGCCGCCCGAGACAGGGGCATCGAGGTAGTCGCAGCCCAGCGCGTTGATGCGCTTGGCGAAGTCCTGCGTATCGAGCGGGGAGATCGAGCTCATGTCGATCACGAGCTTGCCGGCCGAGAGGCCGTTGGCCACGCCGTCGTCGGCGAACAGCACGTTGGCGACGTCGGGTGTATCCGGCACCATGGAAATCACGATATCGGAGGCACGTGCGACGGCCGTCGAATCGGCCACCACGAGCGTGCGTTCGCGCAGGTCGTCCGGTACCGGATAGGCGCCGTTGACGACGAGCTCATAGCCGCCCTTCAGAAGGTTGCGCGCCATGTGCGCGCCCATGATGCCGAGGCCGATGAAACCGATCTTTGCCATGTCGATGTAGTCCGTTCAGTGTGTCGTCTTAAGTCTTGGGGGATGAGCGCAGCGCGCTTGGCTTAGCGCCATTTCACCGCCACGCGTTAGCGTGCGTTGCGCGCGCCGGCGATTTCGCGAACCCACGAAAGCCCTTCGAGCGTCGTCGTGCGCGGCTTGTATTCGCAGCCGATATAGCCGTTGTAGCCGAGCCGGTCGAGCCAATCGAACAGGAACGCGTAGTTGATTTCGCCGGTGCCCGGTTCATGGCGGCCGGGGTTATCGGCGAGCTGAATGTGGGCGATACGCGGCAACAGCTTTTGCAGCGTGGCGGCCAGCTCGCCCTCCATCCGCTGCATGTGATAGATGTCGTACTGCAAGTAAAGGTTCTCCGAGTCCGCATCACGAATGACTTCGAGCGCCTCGCTCGTTCGATTGAGCGCAAAGCCCGGGATGTCGTACGCGTTGCAGGGCTCGACGAGCAGCTTGATGCCTTCTTTTTGAAGCGCGGCGGCCGCGAAGCGCAGGTTCTCGACGATCGTCGAACGGGCGCGTTCCGGCGTAACGTCGGCGGTCGGGATACCCACCAGGCAGTTCAACTGCGGGACGCGCAACGCCTTCGCATAGTCGATCGCGCGGCCGACGCCGTCGCGGAACTCGGCAATGCGATCGGGCAAGCACGCGATGCCGCGCTCGCCGGCTTCCCAATTGCCGGCAGGCAGGTTGTGCAGCACGAGACGCAGCTTGTTCGTCTCGAGCCGGTCAGCGAGTTCCGCGGCCGGGAATGGATAAGGGAACAGGAATTCGACTGCGGTAAATCCTGCGCGTGCCGCCGCCTCGAAACGCTCGAGGAACGGCACTTCGGTGAACAGCATCGTCAGATTGGCGGCAAGTTTCGGCATGTTGCGGTCACGCTTCGGTCGGTCAAGATGCCGACGAGCAGGGCCTGAGCGGCGCTCGTCGGGGCGTTCGATAGGGTGTGTCAGCAGCACGGTTCACGTGGCTCGCAGTCGTGCGTCTCAGTCGAGCAGCGAGATGGCCGTCGGTGCGTCGTTGCGCGAATCGGCCAACGGCTCGAACTCGTTGATGGCGTTGATATCGTTGCCCATCGCGATGTTCGTTACGCGCTCGAGAATCACCTCGACAACCACCGGCACACTGAACTCGGCGGCCAGCGCCTGAGCCTTTTGCAGCGCCGGGGCGATATCGCCCGGTTCGAACACGCGCAGCGCCTTGCAGCCGAGCCCTTCGGCCACCGCAACATGGTCGACGCCATAGCCGTTCAGCTCGGTTGCATTGACGTTATCGAACGCGAGCTGCACGCAGTAGTCCATCTCGAATGCGCGCTGCGCCTGGCGAATCAACCCCAGATACGCGTTGTTCACCAACACATGCACATACGGCAGCTTGAACTGCGCACCGACGGCCAGCTCTTCGATCATGAACTGGAAGTCGTAGTCGCCGGACAGGGCAACGATCGGACGGGTCGGATCCGCAGCGCGCACGCCGAGCGCGGCCGGAATGGTCCAGCCGAGCGGGCCCGCTTGACCGCAGTTGATCCAGTTTCGGGCCTTGTACACGTGCAGGAACTGGGCGGCGGCGATCTGCGACAGCCCGATCGTGCTGACGTAGCAGGTATCGCGGCCGAACACCTTGTTCATCTCTTCATAAACACGCTGCGGCTTGATCGGCACTTCCTCGAAGTGCGTCTTGCGTTGCATCGTGCGCTTGCGGGTCTGGCAGGCCTCGATCCAGGCCGAGCGATCCTTGAACTTGCCGGCGGTCTTCCATACGCGCGCCACTTCAACGAACAGCTCCAGCGCGGCCTTCGCATCGGACACGATGCCGAGATCCGGGCCGAACACGCGGCCGATTTGCGTCGGTTCGATGTCCACGTGCACGAACTTGCGGCCCTTCGTATAAACCTCGACGCTCCCCGTGTGGCGGTTGGCCCAGCGGTTGCCGATGCCGAGGACGAAGTCCGATTCGAGCATCGTCGCATTGCCGTAGCGGTGCGACGTCTGCAGGCCGACCATGCCGGCCATCAGCGGATGATCGTCGGGGATCGCCCCCCACGACATCAGCGTCGGGATGACCGGCACGCCGAGTATTTCGGCGAATTCGACGAGCAGCGCCTCGGCCCCGGCGTTGAGTACGCCGCCGCCCGACACGATGAGCGGACGCTCGGAAGCGGCCAGCAGTTCGAGTGCGGCTTCGATCTGCTTGCGCGTCGCCTTCGGCTTGTAGACCGGCAGCGGCTCGTACGTATCGATATCGAACTCGATTTCGCCCACTTGCACGTCGATCGGCAGATCGACGAGGACGGGCCCGGGGCGGCCCGAGCGCATCAGATGGAAGGCCTGCTGGAACACGCGCGGCACGAGCGCCGGCTCGCGCACCGTGACCGCCCATTTCGTCACCGGCTTGGCGATCGATTCGATGTCGACGGCTTGGAAGTCTTCCTTATAGAGCCGCGCGCGGGGTGCTTGTCCTGTGATAGCGAGAATAGGAATCGAGTCAGCTTGCGCCGAGTAGAGTCCTGTAATCATGTCGGTACCGGCGGGGCCCGAGGTGCCGATGCACACGCCGATGTTGCCTGATGCGGCACGCGTGTAGCCCTCCGCCATGTGCGCGGCGCCTTCGACGTGACGGGCCAGCACGTGGGTGATGCCGCCCGCGCGGCGCAGTGCCGAGTAAAACGGATTGATGGCGGCGCCGGGCACCCCGAACGCCGTATCGATGCCTTCCTTTTCCAGCACGAGCACGGCTGCGTCGACGGCTCTCATTTTCGGCATGGGTGTCTCCTTGTCCTGTTCGTCCAATGCGCAAACTGCGGGTTAGGTGCACTGTAGAACTACGGAAAAGGTTTGATAAGATCGCTCACGGTTCCGTATTTCAGTACAAAAAGTATCGAATGAGCGCAAAGCCCGTGAGCTGGGACGGGCGAGGGCGCGCGGACGCAATTGAACGTTGCCGGCTTGGCGTCGAACCGCGCGCAGCGGCT
Organism: Trinickia sp.; assembly: GCF_051961175.1. GTDB lineage: Bacteria > Pseudomonadota > Gammaproteobacteria > Burkholderiales > Burkholderiaceae > Trinickia. Next base: position 17,824 of record NZ_JBQCDN010000430.1, read on the forward strand.
TCGGCGACACCTGCAGTGGAAGGACTCGAAGATGGATCGCTTCAAGCAAATCGAAACATTCGTGCGGGTGGCGGAAGCCGGCAGTTTGGCTCAGGCGGCGTTGGAGGAGGGGGTGTCTCCCGTTATCCTCGGGCGGCGGATCGATGCGCTCGAGAAGCGTCTCGGGGTGAAGCTCATGTACCGTTCGACGCGGCGGCTCGTCGTCAGCGAGGCCGGCGCGGCATTCCTCGAACGCTGCAAAGGGCTGCTTGCCGATTGGGATCAGGCGGAAGACGAGCTGACCGCCGGGCGGCGCGCGATCAGCGGACATTTGATTGTCTCCGCACCGGCGGCCTTCGGCCGCAAGCATGTTGCGCCGCTCGCACCCGCGTTCCTGTCGGACAAACCCGGCCTGCAGATGTCGTTCAATCTGACCGACCGCGTGGTGGACCTTGTGCGCGAGGGGTACGACTTGTCGATCCGGATCGGCGGGGCGGTGGATCCGAACTTCGTCGCCGTGAAGCTGGCGACGAACCGGCGCGTCGTCTGTGGGACGCCCGCCTATTTCGCGCGCCACGGCCGGCCCAGCGCCCTGGAAGATCTGCTGGCACACAATTGTCTTGCGTTCAATCTGCAAGGCGGGCAGAACCGCGGCTGGTACTTCCAGCGCGGCGGTAAGCGCGTGACGATGCGGGTGACCGGCTCGCTGGACTGCAACGACGGCGAGCTATTGCATCGCTGGGCCTCGGAGGGGTTGGGGCTGGGTTGGCGCTCGACCTGGGAAATCGCCGATCAACTTGCGCGGGGCGAATTGGAGACGGTGCTCGACGAGTTCGCGTTGCCCGAGTACGACATCCTGGCCGTTTACCCGCAGCAGCGCTATGTGCCGGCAAAGGTGCGGTACTTCATCGACTACCTGAAAGAGGTCTACACCCGGCCCGGGTATTGGGGCGGTATGCAAGCCGAAGGCGTCTGACGGGGCGTGCACCCACAAGGCGCACAGAGGCACGCAGAGGCACGCAGAGGCACGCAGCGAGCAAACGAACCCGCCGAACGCGCAAAAGGAACGCTGAAGGCGCAAAAGGAACACTGAAGGCGCAAAAGGAACGCTGAAGGCGCAAAAGGAACGCTGAAATTGCACCCCGGCGCCCCTTGGGTTATACTCTCCGGCTTCTCACTTGCCACACCGGTTGGCCCGATCTTGGAATCGGCCATCGACGCCCGGGTGGCTTTTACCCACAAGGAGTGTGTATGCGTCATTACGAAATCGTCTTCGTCGTACACCCCGATCAAAGCGAGCAGGTGCCCGCGATGATCGAACGGTACAAATCCACGATTACCGCACGCGGCGGCAATATCCACAGCATCGAAGACTGGGGCCGTCGCCAACTGGCCTACATGATCGAGAAACTCGCGAAGGCTCACTACGTCTGCATGAACATCGAATGCGACCAAGCTACGCTCGAAGAGCTCGAGCACGCATTCAAGTTCAACGACGCCGTGCTGCGTCACCTGATCGTCAAGATGAAGAAGGCCGAAACCGGCCCGTCGCCGATGATGAAGGAAGTGCAGCGCGAAG